>JABFWL010000095.1 GCA_013362315.1 Catenulispora sp.
GGCGGCTCGCTGGTCATCGACCGGACCGAGGCGATGGTGGTGATCGACGTCAACACCGGCAAGTTCACCGGCTCCGGGGGCAACCTGGAGGAGACGGTCACCCGCAACAACATCGAGGCGGCCGAGGAGATCGTCCGCCAGCTGCGGCTGCGGGACCTCGGCGGGATCATCGTCATCGACTTCATCGACATGGTCCTGGAGTCCAACCGCGACCTGGTGATGCGCCGGCTGCTGGAGTGCCTGGGCCGGGACCGCACCAAGCACCAGGTGGCCGAGGTCACCTCGCTGGGCCTGGTGCAGATGACCCGCAAGCGGGTCGGCCAGGGCCTGCTGGAGGCGTTCTCCGAGACCTGCGACAAGTGCAACGGCCGCGGTGTGCTGGTGCACATGGAGCCGGTGCCGGTCGGCCACAGCCACGGCGGCGGTCACGACGACGCGCAGCACGACCGCGGCGGCCGGGGCTCCGGCGGGCAGCAGCAGGCCAGGGGCACCAAGGCCGAGCGGGCTGAAAGGGCTTCGGAGAAGGCCGACCGGACCGACCGGACCGAGGCGGACGCGGCACGCGGCGACGAGCACGACACCGGCCGCGCCCGCCGCAAGCGCCGCAAGTCCCACGGCCACGCCGACCGCCAGCAGCACTTCGACCCGCAGTACGACGTCGACGGCGTCCCGGACGACTTCCAGGACTTCGCCGAGGCCGAGCCGGCGATCGCCGGTCCGGTGACCGTCTCCTCGGTGACGAGGGTTCCGACGGGCGCGGCGGCTGCGGCGGACGGACAGGCCGGAACCGACGAGGCCGTCGCCCGCTACGCCGACGTGCAGAAGATCTCGGAGCACAGCCGCATCGAGGAGGTCGCCGACCACAGCCACCTGGTGAGCCCGGTCGTGACCGCCGGCGATGTGGTCGCCGCGGAAGAGGCCGACGTCATCGAGCGGCTCGCGGTGGGCGACGCCCAGGCGCACACCGTCTACGCCCCCCCGGCCGGCGCCGACGTCGGCGCCCCGACCGCCGACCAGGAAGAGACGGAAACCGCGGCCACTGGACTCGCGCGGACCGCTGTCGCGACCGCTGCCGCCGAACCGGCTCCCGAACCGGCCGCCGAGGAGGCTCCGAAGCGCCGCGGTCTGCGGGTCCGCCGCGCCGCCAAGCGCCCCGCCGGCCCGCCGGCCTCGCACAGCTGACGTGGCGGTGACGTGCTGCTCCGGCCCGGTGCACGGCCGGGCCGGAGCAGCACGGACCTCAGTTTGACCCTGAGGTGGGGACTTCCGTACCCTTGAGCTTCGGCATGCGATACGTGTGCCTGTCATCATCGGGCCCCTGGGGTGGCTGCCGCGCACGCGGTGGCGCACGCACCGGCCGCGGCCTTCGGTGGTGAGATCGGCTCGATGGGTCGTCAGTCCGCGCCTCGCCAAGAAGCGCCGGGCGCTCGTGACCAGCAGCTGAGTTGGTCAAAGCGTGTGGTATCGACCTAGATCGACCTACAGTCGACGAGAAGAGAGTGAGTTTCGCGGTGTACGCGATCGTCAAGAGTGGCGGGCGGCAGCACAAGGTGGCTGTCGGCGACGTCGTCGAGGTGGACCGCCTCCCCGGCGCCCCGGCCGGCCAGGAGCTCGAGCTGTCCGCGATCCTGCTCGTCGACGGTGACTCGGTCACCAGCGACCCGTGGGTGCTGGAGGGCGTGAAGGTCAAGGCCGAGGTGGTCGAGGAGACCAAGGGCCCGAAGATCCACATCCTCAAGTACAAGAACAAGACCGGTTACCGCGTGCGTAAGGGCCACCGCCAGAAGCACACGCAGATCAAGATCACCGCCATCGACGGCGGAAACAAGTAAAGAGGGGCGCTGACTCATGGCACACAAGAAGGGCGCATCGTCCTCCAAGAACGGCCGCGACTCCAACGCTCAGCGCCTCGGCGTGAAGCGCTTCGGCGGCCAGACCGTCAACGCCGGCGAGATCGTCGTCCGCCAGCGCGGCACCCACTTCCACCCGGGCCTGAACATGGGCCGCGGCAAGGACGACACCCTGTTCGCCCTGGCCGGCGGCAAGGTGGAGTTCGGCACCCTGCGCGGGCGCCGCGTGGTGTCGATCGTCCCGGTGGCCGAGTAGGCACCGGCGGCGCAAGCCAGCTACTGCGCTTAACTGTTCTTCGTCGAGGCGGGCCGCGGGAATCCCCGGCCCGCCTCCGCGTGTTTTGATCCCACACCCACCTCTTGGAGGCGCATCACCATGGCGACGTTCGTCGACCGCGTGAAGCTGCATGTCACGGCCGGGAACGGCGGCCACGGCTGCGCCTCGGTCAAGCGCGAGAAGTTCAAGCCGCTGGGCGGCCCGGACGGGGCCAACGGCGGCCGCGGCGGGGACATCGTCCTGGTCGTGGACCCCAACACCACCTCGCTGCTGGACTACCACTTCGCCCCGCACCGCAAGGCCACCAACGGCAAGCCCGGCGGCGGCGACTTCCAGACCGGCGCCAACGGCACCGACCTGGTGCTGCCGGTGCCCTCCGGCACCGTGGTCAAGGACGCCGCCGGCGAGGTGGTCGCGGACCTGGTCGGCGCCGGCACCCGGTTCGTCGTCGCGCACGGCGGCACCGGGGGCCTCGGCAACGCCGCGCTGGCCACCTCCAAGCGCAAGGCGCCCGGCTTCGCGCTGCTCGGCGAGCCGGGGGAGGAGGGCGACTTCACGCTGGAGCTGAAGTCGGTCGCCGACGTGGCCCTGGTCGGCTACCCCAGCGCCGGCAAGTCCTCGCTGATCGCCGCGGTGTCCGCAGCCAAGCCGAAGATCGCCGACTACCCGTTCACCACCCTGGTGCCGAACCTGGGCGTGGTCAGCGCCGGCGACTCGGTCTACACCATCGCCGACGTCCCCGGCCTGATCCCCGGCGCCTCCGACGGCAAGGGCCTGGGCCACGAGTTCCTGCGGCACATCGAGCGCTGCGCGGTGCTGGTGCACGTCCTGGACTGCGCCACCCTGGAGACCGACCGCGACCCGATCTCCGACCTCGACGTCATCGAGGCCGAGCTGCGCGCCTACGAGGCCTCCCGCGACGACAGCGAGTGGGGCGTCTACGGCCGGCTGTCCGACCGCCCGCGCCTGGTCGTGCTGAACAAGACCGACATCCCCGAGGGCAAGGACCTGGCCGACATCGTCCGGCCCGAGCTGCAGGCCCGCGGCCTGGCGGTGTACGAGGTCTCGGCGGTTTCCCGGGCCGGGCTGCGCGAGCTGTCGTTCGCCCTGGCCAAGATCGTCGAGGAGGCGCGCGCCAACCGGGTCGAGCCGGAGCCGGAGCGCATCGTCATCCGCCCGAAGGCGGTCGACGAGGTCGGCTTCACGATCACCTACGACGAGCCCGAGGACGCCTACTTCGTGCGCGGCACCAAGCCGGAGCGCTGGGTGCGCCAGACCGACTTCAACAACGAGGAGGCGGTCGGCTACCTGGCCGACCGGCTGAACAAGCTCGGCGTCGAGGACCAGCTGGTCAAGATGGGCGCGCACGAGGGCGACACGGTCGTCATCGGCGACGGCCCGCGGGCCGTGGTCTTCGACTGGCAGCCCTCGATCCCGACCGGCGCCGCCGCCCTGGGCGTCACCGCCACCGGCGGCCGCCGCGGCGAGGACCCGCGCCTGCACCTGCACGAGGAGCGGCCCGCATCGCGAGACGCCGCGTACCGCAAGGCCCATCGGCGCCGCGCCGATGGGACAATCGACGTGTTCTCCGACGACGAAGAGTAAGGGCCTTGAACGACCGTGTCCGGCCAGCTCCGTGAAGAGGTAGTCACCGCCCGGCGGATCGTGGTGAAGGTCGGCTCCTCGTCGCTGACCACCGCGCTCGGCGGGCTGTCCGGCGAGCGCGTCGACGCCCTGGTGGACGCCCTGGCCTCGCGGCTCGGCGTGCCGGGCACCCAGCTGGTGCTGGTGTCCTCCGGCGCCATCGCCGCCGGCCTGGCCCCGCTGGGCCTGCGCAAGCGCCCGAAGGACCTGCCCTCCCAGCAGGCCGCCGCCTCGGTCGGCCAGGGCCTGCTGGTCGGCCGGTACACGAACTCCTTCGCCCGCTACGGCCGCACGGTCGGGCAGGTGCTGCTCACCGTCGACGACATGACGCGGCGCTCGCACTACCAGAACGCGCACCAGACCATGGCGCGGCTGCTGGACATGAACGTGCTGCCGATCGTCAACGAGAACGACACGGTCGCCACCCACGAGATCCGCTTCGGCGACAACGACCGGCTGGCCGCGCTGGTGGCGCACCTGGTGCACGCCGACCTGCTGATGCTGCTGTCCGACGTCGACGCGCTCTACGACGGCGACCCGGCCAAGCCGGGCACTACGCAGATCTCTGATGTGCGGGGGGCTCACGACCTGGAGGGCATCGTCATCGGCGGCGCCGGCAAGGCCGGCGTCGGCACCGGCGGCATGGCGACCAAGGTCGAGGCCGCGCGGATCGCCACCGAGGCCGGCATCCCGGTGGTGCTGACCTCGGCCGCGCACGCCGCGCGGGCGCTGCGCGGCGAGGTGGTCGGCACGCTGTTCCACCGCACCGGCTCGCGCACCCCCACCCGGCTGCTGTGGCTGGCGCACGCCGCCGACACCCGCGGCGCGCTGCGCCTGGACTCCGGCGCGGTGCAGGCGGTGGTCGAGCGGCGGCTGTCGCTGCTGCCGGCCGGGGTGACGGCCGTCGAAGGGTCCTTCAACGCCGGCGACCCGGTGGACCTGGTGGACGCCGCCGGGGTGCCGGTCGCGCGCGGGCTGGTGAACTACGACGCCAGCGAGCTGCCGGAGCTGCTGGGCCGGTCGACGCGGGAGCTCGCGGCGGCGCTGGGGCCGCAGTACGAGCGGGAGCTGGTGCACCGGGACGACTTGGTCATCCTGCGCTGAGCCCAAACCAAAGGGAGCCCGGGCGCGGTGTCCGCGCCTGGGCTCCCTACTCAGCTCGGCTGTCAGCGCACGACGTCGGTCGTCCAGTTCGCCGGATCCGGACCGAGCGAGGTCACCGCGTCCAACAGCTTCTCCGC
This sequence comes from Catenulispora sp., assembly GCA_013362315.1. Lineage (GTDB taxonomy): Bacteria > Actinomycetota > Actinomycetes > Streptomycetales > Catenulisporaceae > Catenulispora. Next base: position 5,013 of record JABFWL010000095.1, read on the forward strand.
CCCGCCGGCGGCGGTCAGCGCGGGGGACGCGAGGTCTGAGGCGCTGACGCACACCCTCAGCTGGTCGGCGTCCTTGCAGGTGTTCTGGTTCTGCGGCGGCACCCCGTCCTCGATCTTCACGGCGCCGGGCTTGAAGGCGACGATCATGACCGTCTGCGCGGTGACGACATCTTTCGCATCGGCAGCCTTCTTATCCACCTTGGCATAGGTCAGACTGGCGAAGGTGTGGTCACCGGCGCCGACGACGGAGCCGCCCTGGAAGGTGAAGCCGCGGGGCGCCTCGGCGAGTTGGAGGGGCATGGGCACCGACCGGTTCTGCTTCACGACACCGGCCGCAGCCTTGAGAGCTTGTTCCTTCCAGTCCGCGCGCTTCTCGGCGTGGAAGACGGCGATCTCCAGCCATTGTCCGTCTGGCCGCTGCCACGCCAGCAGCCCGACGTCGCCGACGGCTGCGGTGTGCTGCAGGAGCCGGCCGTCGGCATATCCCATCCAGAGCGCTTTGACCGCGCCGGGGACCTGTGCGGGGATCTTGGTCGTCGGGATCGACTTGTCCGTGCTCTGGAGCAGGTCCGGCTCCTTGGGCAGAGGTTGGACCGTCATCCGGAAATCGTCGGCGCCGTACGCGAAGACCGTGCCGCTGCTCGGGTCGTCCGCTCTGCCCCCGCCACCTTCGACGGCCATCCCGTCCGGGAGGTAGCCGAACTGCCAGTGCGCCATCACCGGGTCGTGCGGGTCCAGGGCGCCGGACTGAGCCGCCGCCTCCGTGATCGTCGCGGTCCCCGCGTGTCCCGCGCTCCCGGCCGGCACCAGCACGCCGACCGCGAGTCCGGTCGCCGCCAGCACCGCGGTCCCGCCGCCGAACGCCGCCATCCGGCGCCGCAGCAGTCCGGACCGGCCCTCGTGCACGATCCGCTCCACGTCCAGCGCGTGCGCCGGCTCCGACTCCGCCATGTCGCGCAGCGCCGTCGCCAGCTCTCTAGAATGCCCACTCATCCCGTGATCCCTTCGAGTTCGGTAGCCCAAGCGGGCGCCAGCAGCGTCCGCAGCGTGGCCAGCGCGCGGGCGGTCTGGCTCTTGACGTTGCCCTCCGAGCAGCCCAGGACCTCGGCGGTCTGTGCGACCGACAGATCGCAGTAGTACCGCAGCACCACCGTGGCCCGCTGGCGCGGGGCCAGGCGCTCCAGAGCCGCGCGCAGATCCAGGCAGGCGTCGGCGTCGAGTGCCGGCGCCTCCCGCTCGATCGGCGCGCGCTGCGGGAACGCGAGGCGGAACCAGCCGCTCTGCTGCTCGGACAGGAAGACGTTCACCAGGATCCGGCGTGCGTAGGCGTCGATGTTGTCCGCCCGCGACGCGCGGTGCCACTGCCGGTACAGCCGGACGGCGGCGCTCTGCGCGAGGTCGTCGGCCCGGTGCCAGTCGCCGCACAACAAGTAGGCGACGCGGCACAGCCACGGTGATCGTGCTCTGAGATACTCGCTGAACTCCGCGTCCCGGTCGGCTCGCGCCATGGGTGTCGCACTCCTGTCCCGGGGCCGGGCGGCCCCGCTCGCTGACACCCCCAAGACTTGGCCGGGGCCGGGATGCGTTGCATCGGCTGCGGTACGGATTACGGATCGGCGGATCAGCGTCGGCTGCTCAGTGTTCACAGCTCAAGGGCAAGCGATCAGTGCCAGTCGATCAGTGCCAGTCGATCAGTGCCCGCGGTTCAGGGCCCGCGGTTCAACTCCCGACGCGGAACACCGGCCAGCACACCTCGGTCCGCCACCGCCCCACGTCCGCGGTGTCCCGCTGCCCGACCAGGTAGTACTCGCGGATAGGCCCCTGCACGGCGAGGGCGTGCCGCGCGACGTAGTCGGCGAGCGCGCCGTACGCCCGGTCGGACTCGATCGGCGGCCCGGCGTGCTCGATCACCGCCAGCTCGGCGCCCGGCACCGTCGCCGGCCGGACCCGGCCCACCGCCCGCACCGGGCCGTCGCAGGGCACGAAGATCGTCGACTCGCCGCGGTGGTCGGTGAACACCGCCTCGGTGAACAGCCCGCCGGCCGGCCCGGTCTGCGCCAGCCCCTGGCCCGCGACCGTCGCGTACAGCTCGCCCAGCGCCCCCTGCATCCACGCCGCGCCGTCCACCATGTCGACGGTCTCCGTGATCGCCGCCGCCGCGACCGCCGGCAGCTCCCGCAGCCGGATGTCGGGGACGGCGTCCGCCTCCGACGGCGCCAACAGCGCGCGCAGCGAGGCGACGGCGCGCTGTGTCCTCCCCAGCTCCGCCTCCAGCCGCTCCAGGTGGGCGGCGATGTGCCGGTTCCGCGTCCCCACGTCGGGTGCGCACATCACCGTCCGGATCTCCTCCAGCGGCATCCCCAGCTCCCGAAACCGCCGGATGACCTGCGCGACCGGGATCTGCGCCGGCGTGTAGCGCCGGTATCCGGTGGCGGGATCCACGTCCGCCGGCTCCAGCAGCCCCACGTCGTGATAGTGCCGCAGTGTCTTGACGGTCAGGTGGGTGGCGCGTGAGAAGTCGCCGATGCTGAGGTACGGGCCCATGATCCGATTGTGAGGCCTCCCCCTACAGGAGAGTCTCGTCGATTGCGCCGCCTTGACCCTCCCATTACGGCCGCCCGCAGAGTCATGGCCATGACGAACACCACCGATTTCACCGAGACAGTCGACCGCTACATCGCCGTCTGGTCCATCGCCGACCCCGACGACCGGGCCAAGGCCGTGTCCGAACTCTGGGCCCCCGACGGCGCGGAGTTCATCGAGGGCAAGCAGTTCTTCGGCCACGCGGCCCTGACCGAACGGGTCACCGAAGCCCACGAGGCCTTCGTCGCCAACGGCGCGTACACCGCCGGCGGCGGGGAGGACGCCGCCCGCCACGACGACGTGATCACCTTCACCATCCGCCTGGACCACGCCGGGGGTCCGGCCGGTGACACCGCCTGGTCGGCGCGCGTGTTCCTGCTGCTGGACGAGCAGGGCCGGGTGCTGGCGGACTACCAGCTCACGGTGAAGCCGCTGGCCGCCGCCTGAACCCCGCTGAACCCCGCTGAATCCCGCCTGAACCCCGCCTGACCCGGGCCCGACGCCCCGTCCCAGCCTCTGAAATCCTTACCGCGCCGCTCGCCGCCGCCGTAGGCTGGGAGCATGACCGACCTGCAGACCGAAGTCCTCGACACCGCCCGCCGAGCCAAGAAGGCTGCGGCCGACCTGGCTCAGCGACCGCGCGGGCAGAAGGACGCGGCGCTGCACGCCATGGCCGACGCGCTGCTGGCCCGCACCGCCGAGATCGTCGCGGCCAACGGCCGGGACACCGAGCGCGCGCGGGCCGCCGGCTCGGCGGCCGGCTACGTGGACCGCCTGACCCTCACCGAAGCGCGGGTCGCCGCCATCGCCGACGCGCTGCGCGAACTGGCCGGGCTGCCGGACCCGGTGGGGGAGACGGTCCGCGGCGGTGTCCTGCCCAACGGCATCGAGCTGCGGCAGGTGCGGGTGCCGCTCGGCGTCGTCGGCATCATCTACGAGGCGCGCCCCAACGTCACCGTCGACGCCGCCGGGATCTGCCTCAAGTCCGGCAACGCCGCGCTGCTGCGCGGGTCCAGCTCCGCGCAGGACTCCAACACCGTCCTCGTCGCGGTCATGCGCGACGCGCTCGCCGCCGCCGGCTTCCCGGCCGACGCCGTCCAACTCGTCCCCGGCGACTCGCACGAGGCGGTCGACCACCTGATGGCCGCCCGCGGGCTGGTCGACGTGCTCATCCCGCGCGGCGGCGCGGCGCTGATCCGGTCCGTGGTGGACAACGCCCGGGTGCCGGTCATCGAGACCGGCACCGGCAACTGCCACGTGTACGTCGACGCCTCCGCCGACCTGGACACCGCGCTGCGGATCCTGGTCAACGCCAAGACCCAGCGGTACAGCGTCTGCAACGCCGCCGAGTCGCTGCTGGTGCACGCCGACGTCGCCGACGCTTTCCTGCCCCGGGCGCTCGCGGCGATGGCGGACAAGGGCGTGACCGTGCACGGCGACAAGCGGGTCTCCTCCTACTCCGCCGCGGTCGTGCCGGCGACCGAGGAGGACTTCGCCGCCGAGTACGAGTCGCTGAACCTCTCGGCGGCCGTGGTGGACTCCCTCGACGCCGCGATCGAGCACGTCAACGCCTACAACACCGGCCACACCGACGTGATCGTCACCCGTGACCTGAACGCCGCGCGGGCCTTCCAGCTGCGGGTGGACGCCGCCGCGGTGGGCGTCAACGTCTCGACCCGGTTCACCGACGGCGGCGAGTTCGGCTTCGGCGCCGAGATCGGAATCTCCACGCAGAAGACGCACGCCCGCGGCCCGATGGGCCTGCCGGAGCTGACCTCGACCAAGTTCCTGATGGTCGGCGACGGGCAGATCCGCGAGTAGCGCCTGAGCCTTCGTCTCCGAAGTCCGCCCGGTCGATAGCGGCCTTCCACCGGTCTGAGACATAGCCTGGTCTGAGATACAGAACGGTCCCGGTCCCGAGCGCTCTGCTCGGGACCGGGACCGTTGGCGTCAACTGCCGGCGCTGGCGGGTCAGCCTTCCTCGCCGGACTCCGCCGCCGAATCCTCGCCGGTCCGCCCCGGACCCCACTTCCGGTACATGGTCTCGCCGATTCGGCTGCCGACCCCGGCCACCTCGTCGGCGAAGCCGCGCACCTTCGACAGCAGCGGGTCGGTCGTCTTCTCGAAGTTCTCCTTGTACTGCCCGGCCGCGGCCTTGGCCTCCTCGCGGACGCTGGCCTGCGGGTCCTCGTCGCGGCGGGGGTACTCGCCGTTCAGCACCCGCTGGTAGTCCCCGGACTCCACCCACCGGGTCAGCTCCAGGGCGCGGATCGAGGTGTAGGGGTGGGTGCGGCCGGCCAGGTTCAGCAGCTTCAGCACCGACTCGCGGATCCCGCCGCCGCCCTCGTGCTCGCGCGCCTGCTCCAGGAAGGCGACCGGGTTCATCTCGGCCAGGTGCGAGCCGCCGGCCAGCTTCATCAGGGCCCGCATCGCGGCGTCCAGATCCTGCTCGACCAGCAGGCCGGCCCGGTCACAGGACAACTCGGCCTTGCGGTACCACTCCAGCAGGGCATTGATGAACATGTCGATGCCCCACTTGCCCACCGGCATCCACGACAGCTTGGTGGCCAGGTTGGTCAGCCAGAAGAGCATCGTGCGGTAGACGGCGTGGCCGGAGAGCACGTGGCCGGTCTCGTGACCGATGACCCAGCGCATCTCCTCCTCGTCCATCAGCTCGTACAGACCGGTGGACAGCACGATCGTCGGCCGGTCCATGCCGATGGTGAAGGCGTACGGCTTCGGGTTCTGGACCACGTACAGCTCGGGCAGGAAGCCCAGGTCCAGGACGTCGACCGAGTCCTGCAGCATCGCCTGCAGCCGGGCGAACTGCAGGTCGCTGACCTTCACCCCGTCTGCCAGCAGCGACAACCGGATCTTGCGCTCGTCGATGAAGCCGGACAGCTTGCGCAGCAGTACGTCGAAGCCGTCGATCTTGCGCAGTGCCACCAGCGCCGTGCGGTCGGCGGGGTGCTCGTACGCCCGTGAGCTGATTCCGGGGAAGCGCCGACGGCTCCGCTCCGGTGAGTTCTCCGACCGTTCGCGTTCCGGCATGCCTGGAACCCCCTTGTGTGATGTCTTGAGCCCACAGTAGCCCCGCCGCTTCCGGCGCAGGATCCCCCGGCGGCAGGACAAGGAGCCTTCTTAGGGAGGGACGTCCGGACCTGCCACGGAGTTCCCGTTTCGCGGGGCGTACTGTGGGGGACATGCGTTTGGTACAGGCCATCTATCTCGCGGATCCGACGACGCTGCCGCCGCACAGCACCGGGCCGCAGTCCGCCGGCTGGCTGCGGTGGTTCTTCGTGGGCGCGGTCGCGCTCATCATCGGCATCGCCTGGATGTGCCTGCGCGGCTACCGCAACAAGGACTCCGAGGGGCAGTAGCCGTCGCGCCGGCCGGTCGGCACGCGGTCGGCAGCCATCCGGCAGCCGCCCGGTAACCCGCGCGGCTGACAGCGGACGGCGAAGGGCACACCCTGCCGGGGCCGGGCAGCTCGGCACCCCCTATGCTGACCTCCATGGTCGACATCTACTCCGCCACGCACGCCGCGCACGCCGTCCTCGCCGAGGGGGCCGCGGTCAAGGAGCACTCGGGCATCAACCCGCCGCTGAACGGCGCGATCGTGCTGGGCGTGCTGCTGGTGCTGCTGTTCGTCACCACCCGGTTGAACAAGGATCGGTAGTCCCACTGCCGGCCCCGGACCGGGTAGGGTGACGCGCCATGACCCCTGCAGTCCCGCCCCGGCCGCAGGCCGAGCGCCCTGAGCGCCGCCGGCGCACGCGCCTGGGCGTGATGGGCGGCACCTTCGACCCCGTGCACCACGGCCACCTGGTCGCGGCCAGCGAGGTGGCGAGCCTGTTCGGGCTC
>JABFWL010000436.1 GCA_013362315.1 Catenulispora sp.
CGGCCCCTTGGACCTGCTGCTCGCCGAGGCGCACCGCCGCACCCGGCCGGCGGACCCGCCGGCCGGTCCGGCGCGGTCCACGACGGCCCGCCTGCTGGCGGTGGACGCCGAGACCTACTGGCAGGTCGGCGGCCACTGCAACGCCGCCCACGACGCCCTGGGCGAATCAGGCCTCATCCGCGCGGTGCGCCGCTCCGGCGGCCGGGTCGCGTCCGTGGACGGCCGGCACGCCATCGAGTTCCTGGACGGCTCACTGTGGCCGCGCGAGCGCGCTGGGTCCGCGTCGGCGGGGGTCGGAGGCCGGCACGCGCTGACCGACACCGAGAACTCGATCCTGCACTCGTTCACGGACACCGCGCGCCGGCTGCTGGCGGCGTTCACGGCGTCGCCGGCGCCGGGACGAGCGGCGCAGGCGCGCGGCGGGCATGGCCGGAGCCGGAGCGGCGAAGGGACGTCCTACCGTGCCCCGGCCAGCAGCCCCGCACCTGAGCCGCCCACACCGCCCGCCGCTCCATACGCGCTGAGCTCGGCGGCGGCCGGCAAGTACGTCGGGCCGGAGAAGTCCCAGCCCCCGATGGCCTTGCGGTAGTGGATCAGCTCACGGCCCGGCGCCAGCTCGGTCCGTGCGTACTCCTGGTAGCCCGTGGAGGTGTAGAGCCGCTGGTTCTCCCACATCATCGAGTGGGTCAGCAGGCGGAGCTCGGGGAGCCAGAGCTGGCGTGCGTGCTCCTCGGCGAACGTCAGGATGCGGTGGCCCAGGCCCTGGCCCTGACGGTCCGGGGCGACGGCGAAGTTGTCCAGGGTGAGCCAGCCGTCCTCCGGCTGCAGGGTGACGGTGGCGATCGCCGGGCTGCCGACCACGAACAGGCAGCCGCGGCGCATCAGGTGCGGGTAGTCGGCGTCCAGCGGGGCCGGGCGCGCGCCGATCCGGGTGAGGTAGTGGCGATAGGCCGAATGGATGACGGCGTGGACCGCCGCCAGGTCCATCGGCACCGCGTATCGGACTGCCAGCGGCTGCATGTGCATGCCTCCATCTTCCGGCCCCCTGCGTGTGGTTCACCGCAGGCTGTCACACCGTCGTCACCCGGCGTACGGTGCCCGGCCGTCGTTCATCAGACAAGGTGACATTGTGGATGACTGGACCGCGCCCGGAAACGCTGCCGGAACCCGACCGGCTCAGGCCGACAGCGGCAGCCGCGGAGCACCGCCGCTGACGTGCGCATGGGCACTCGCACCGACGGTCTCGTGCCGCCGGTCCAGCCCCAGGTTCCGATAGATCTCCAGCGTCGCCGTCGACATGTTCAACGTGATGAAGTGCAGCCCAGGCACGCCCTCGGCCAGCAGCCGCTCGCACATCCGGGTCGTCCACTCCACCCCGACCGCGCGCACCGCGGCCTTGTCGCCGTCCACCGCCAGCAGCGCGCTCTCCAGCTCGGCCGGGAACGCCTGCCCGGTCAGGCCGGTGATCCGCTTGATCTGCCCGACGTTCGTCACCGGCATCACCCCGGCCAGGATCGGCACGTCGCAGCCGGCCGCCACGACCCGGTCCCGCAGCCGCAGATAGTCGTCGGTGAGGAAGAACATCTGGGTGATGGCGAAGTCCGCGCCCAGCCGGCACTTGTCCACGAAGCGCGCGATGTCGGCGTCCCAGTCCGGCGAGCGCGGGTGCATCTCCGGGAACGCCGCGACGCCGACGCAGAAGTCGCCGGACTCCCGCACCAGCTCCACCAGCTCACCGGCGTAGGACAGGCCCTCGGGATGCGCCGTCCACTCCCCCAACGGGTCCCCGGGCGGGTCGCCGCGCAGCGCCAGGATGTTGCGCACCCCGGCGTCCGCGTACTGCCCGATGATGTGCCGCAGCTCGGCGACCGAGTGGTTGACCGCGGTCAGGTGCCCCACCGGGGTCAGCGTGGTCTCGGAGGCGATGCGCTCGGTGGTCTCCACGGTCTTCATCCGCGTGCTGCCGCCGGCGCCGTAGGTCACCGAGACGAAGGTCGGCGAGTACCCCTCCAGCCGCCGTAGCGCCCGCCACAGCTGCTGTTCCTGCACATCGTCGCGCGGCGGGAAGAACTCGAAGGAGTAGGAGCGCTCACCGCGGGAGAGCAGCTCACGGACGGTGGCGGCACGGTCTGGCCGCACGGAGGGGAGTCCCAGTGCCATGCATCCACCGTAACGAGCCGGAGCCCGATTGTAAGCGGAGCACGCCCATCGTCCCGAGCCGCGAGACGTGGCCCGTATGGTTGTTCCCGTGAACCCCCTGGACCGCCACGACCTGCGTACCCGAGTAGACGCCGCGCTGTCGGCGTTCCTGGACCGCCAGGGAGCGGCCCTGATCGCGATGTCCCCGGAGCTGGCGCCGCTGCCCACCGCGCTGCGCGAGTTCCTGGAGGGCGGCAAGCTGATGCGGCCGGGGTTCTGTTACTGGGGCTGGCGCGGAGTGGCCGGCCATGCCGCGGCCGGCGCGGCCCCGGCTGATCCGGACACCGAGGCCGCGGCCGTGCGCGCCGCCGCCTCCCTGGAGCTGCTGCAGGCCTCCGCGCTGATCCACGACGACTACATGGACGACTCCGACACCCGCCGCGGCATGCCGGCGATCCACCGCCGGTTCGCCGCCGCGCACCGCGAGGCGGCCTGGGAGGGCTCGGCCGCCCGGTTCGGGGCGGCGGCCGCGATCCTGCTCGGCGACGTCTGCCTGACCTGGTGCGACGAGATGTTCGCCGGCTGCGGCCTGCCCGCCGAGCGGATCGCCGCGGCCCGGCCGTACTACGACGTGATGCGCACCGAGGTGATGGCCGGGCAGTACCTGGACGTGCTGGCGCAGGCGCACGGCCTGGACGAGCCCGACCGGGCGGCCCAGCGCGCGCAGACGGTGATCCGGTTCAAGTCGGCGAAGTACACCATCGAGCGGCCGCTGCACGTGGGCGCGATGCTGGCCGGCGGCGGCCCGGAGGTGATCGCCGCCTACTCGGCCTACGGCCTGCCCCTGGGCGAGGCCTTCCAGCTGCGGGACGACGTCCTGGGGGTGTTCGGCGACCCGGCCGCGACCGGCAAGCCGGCCGGCGACGACCTGCGCGAGGGCAAGCAGACGCTGCTGGTCGCGCTGGCGGCGGCGCGCGCCGACAGCCCGGCGGCGATCAAGACGCTGCGCGCCGAACTGGGCAACCCCGATCTCGACGCGGCCGGCGTGGCCGAACTCCAGGAGATAATCCGGTCCACCGGCGCCCTCGACGACGTCGAGACCCGGATCAGTGCCCTGACCCGCGAGGCCACCGCCGCCGCGGACGCCGCGCCGATCGCCGAGGAGGCGAAGGCGGTGCTGCGGGAGCTGGCCGTCATGGCGACGGCGCGTAAGAAGTGAAACGGCCTCTACCGGCGCTGATTCAGCCGGTCCCCCGCTGATTCAGCCCGTCCACCACCGGCCGCCCGTGCTCGAATCCGAGCCGCGACACCGTCGCCGTGTCCAGCCGGAAGTACCGTCCACCCTCCGGCGGCAGCCCGAGCCAGCGTGCGCATAGGATCCGCAGCACATGTCCGTGCGCGACCAAGCACACATCCTCGCCCTCGCCATCGGCCAGCACCGGCCGCACCCGCGCCAGCACCCGGTCCACGCGCGCGCCCACTTGCTGCACCGTCTCGCCCGGGTGGTCGGCGTCGCCGGGGATGACGCCGTCGTCCCACAGGTACCAGCCCGGCCGCGTCTCGTGGATCTGGTCGGTGGTGACGCCCTCGTAGCCTCCGTAGTCCCACTCGAGCAGGTCGGGATCCTCGATCACGCCGGTGAGCCCAGCGAGTTCGGCAGTACGGACCGCCCGCGTCAGAGGGCTGCTGTAGACGGCGCCGAAGTCACTGCCGGACAGCAGTTTCGCGGCCGCGCGCGCCTGGTCCTCGCCGACGTCTGTCAACGGCAGGTCGGTCAGGCCGGTATGGCGGCCGTCGCGGCTCCACTCGGTCTGGCCGTGGCGCAACAAGATCAGCTCCGACATGGTCCCGAGCCTAGCCGGTGGCGCACGGGGTGATGCGCCCTGGCGCTCTGGGTGGCGCTTGCAGCCGGGCCATTGACCCGGGCGGGATCTCCCTTTTGACTGGATAGCGGCGGTATTGCGGACCGCCGCCAGCGAAGGAGGCGCTATGGCAACGCAGTCTGTGCCGGAATCCGTGCACCCGTCCGTTGAAAGCCCGCCGCCGATGCCCGCCGAGAGCCGGGCGCTCCCGGTCGTTCTGGACCTGGAGGCCGGCAGCTGCAGTTGCGGCGGCGGGTGTAAGTGCGGCTGCCAGAGCGGCGGCTCCTGTGGTTGTGGAGGCGCCTGCGGCTGCTGACCCCGCCCGCGCGACGACGCGGCTTCCCGACCCGGATCACACGACACGGATTCACGACACGGATCCACGAAACCGGGCCGTCGGAGAACCTCCGGCGGCCCGTTCCCTTGTCGCGGGATAGCTGTTAGGTTCGCAAAACTAGAACCTGTATCAGTTTCGCGGGAGGCCGCCATGTCCGAAGCCGTCATCGTCGAGGCGGTCCGCACCCCGATCGGCAAGCGCAACGGCGCGCTGGCCACCCTGCACCCGGCCTACCTGCTCGGCGAGACCTACCGGGAACTGCTCAAGCGCACCGGGGTGCCGGCCGACGCCGTCGAGCAGATCGTCGGGGGCTGCGTCACCCAGGCCGGCGAGCAGGGCTTCAACGTGGCCCGCACCGCCTGGCTGGCGATGGGCCTGCCGTTCTCGACCGCCGCCACCACCGTCGACTGCCAGTGCGGCTCCTCGCAGCAGGCGAACAACCTGGTGGCCACGATGGTCGCCGGCGGCACCGTCGACGTGGGGATCGGCTGCGGGGTCGAAGCGATGTCCCGGGTCCCGCTCGGCGCCAACGCCAAGTCCGGGTTCGGGCGTCCGCAGCCGGACGAGTGGTCGCTGGACATGCCGAACCAGTTCGAGGCCGCCGAACGGATAGCCCGCAAGCACGGCATCACCCGCGACGACGTCGACTCGCTCGGCGTCCTGTCGCAGGCCCGCGCGAAGCGCGCCTGGGACGAGGGCCGGTTCGACCGCGAGGTCTTCGAGGTCCAGGTCCCGACCACCGACGAGGAGCGCGACGAGCACGGCATGTGGCGCGTCGTCACGCGCGACCAGGGCCTGCGCGAGACCACCCGCGAGGGGCTGGCCGGACTGAAACCTGTTCTCCCTGACGGGATCCACACCGCCGGGACCGCCTCGCAGATCTCCGACGGCGCCGCCGCCGTGCTGTGGGCCTCGGAGAGCGCCGCCGTGGCGCTGGGCCTGCAGCCCCGCGCCCGGATCGTCGCACAGGTCATGATCGGCTCCGACCCCTACTACCATCTCGACGGCCCGATCCCGGCTACCACCGCGGTGCTGGCCAAGGCCGGCATGACCGTGGCGGACATCGACCTGTTCGAAATCAACGAGGCCTTCGCCTCAGTGGTCCTCGCCTGGGCTCGCACCCACCGCGTGGAGATGGACAAGGTCAACGTCAACGGCGGCGCGCTGGCCATCGGACACCCGGTCGGGGCCACCGGCGCGCGCCTGTTCACCACCGCCCTGCACGAGCTTGAGCGCGCCGACCAGGAATTCGCGCTGCTCACCATGTGCCAGGGCGGCGCGCTGGGGATCGCGACGATCATCCAGCGAATCTGAGCTCAACCCGTTGAGACCGTCCGGCAAGCCCGGCTCACTCAGTGCCCGTATCCGCACTCGAACGGCCGCGCATAGCGCCGCGCGTACTCGGGCAGCGCGATGCCGTCCAGCAGATCCGGATCCGGCTTCGCCGCGCCGGCGGCCACCGTCAGCGGTATCGCTCCGGCCCAGTACGGCAGCGCCAGGTCCGCCTCGTCGTCGGCGACGTGCTCGCCGCGCACCTTGAGCGACACCTCCTCCAGCTCCACGGCCAGGATCGCCGTCGCCGCCAGCTCCTTGCGGGTCGGCTCGCGCGAGTCGCCGGACCGGCCGGGGGCGATGTGCTCGATCAGCGCTCTCATGGCCGCCAGCCGCTCGTCGGGATCGGCGACGACCCGCGCGGTGCCGTGGACCACGACGCTGCGGAACGCCATCGAGTGGTGCATCCAGCTGCGGCCGAGGACCAGGCCGTCGAGCAGGGTGACGGTCACGCCGACGCGCTGCCCGTCCAGCCCGGCGATCCGGCCGCCGGTCGAGCCGTGGACGTAGAGCCGGTCGCCCCGGCGGGCGTGGACGGTCGGGAGCGCCACCGGGGCGCCGTCGAGGACGAACGCCAGGTGGCAGACCAGCGCCTCGTCGAGGACGGCGTGCACGGCCGCGCGGTCGTAGCCGACCCGGCTCTGATAGCGGGTGGCGGTGGTCCGCGGGGTCTGGTCGTAGGCGCCGGCGGAGGCGCGGTGGCCGTGCGGGCAGGCCTCGGTCTCGGCGTCGACGACGCGGGGCTGGGATTCCGTCTCAGTCCCGGCCTCCGTCGCCGTCCCAGCCGTCTTCTCGGTCGCTGTCTCGGTCGCTGTCTCAGTCTCAGTCGTCGGATCCTGGTCCACGGTCGCGATCGCTTGCGTCATTTTTCGTCCTAGTGCAAACTAGTGCCTGTGGTAGTTCAAACGTCCTCGCGGGCAGCGTACAAAATCTCCGGGCGCGGCGCCAGCCGGATCGCGGCCTCCATCGAGGCCGGCATCGCCGCCGGGCACCTGGCTCCGGGCCAGGCCCTGCCGCCGATCCGGGACCTCGCCGCGGAGCTCGAGGTCAACCCCAACACCGTCTCGGCCGCCTACCGCCTGCTGCGCGACCGCGGTGCGGTGGAGACCGCCGGCCGGCGCGGCACCCGGGTGCGCGAGCAGCCCGCCACCGCCCCGCGCAACCTCGATTTCCCCATCCCGGCGGATGCCAAGGACCTGGTCAACGGCAATCCGGACCGCCGGCTGCTGCCGGAGCTGGTGTTCCCGCGCGGCATCTCGCAGCGCCTGTACAAGGGCGAGACGATCCTGCCGAGCCTGCTGACCGCCGCTCGCGAGCGCTTCGCCGCCGACGGCGTGCCGGCCGAGCACGTGGTGCCGGCCTTCGGCGCCGGCGACGCCATCGACCGGGTGCTGTCGGCGCACCTGCGCACCGGCGACACGGTCGCCGTGGAGGACCCGGGCTGGGGCGCGGTCTACCACCTGCTGCCGGCCATGGGACTGGCCGCCGTGCCGGTGCCGATCGACGCCGAGGGCATGACGCCGCAGGGGCTCGCGGCGGCGCTGAACCGGGGCGCGCGCGCGGTGATCATCACCAGCCGCGCCCAGAACCCGACCGGCGCGGCGGTGACCGCGCGGCGCGCCGAAGAACTGCGGACCCTGCTCGCCGCGCACCCCGACGTGCTGCTGATCGAGGACGACCACGGCGCCGACATCACGCCGCACTTCGGCCTCAACACCCTGACCGGCGCCACGACGCACTGGGCCCACATCCGTTCGCTGTCCAAGGCCTACGGCCCGGACCTGCGCTGTGCGATCACCGCCGCCGACGCCACCACCGCGGCCCGGGTCGCCGGCCGGCTGCGGCTCGGCGCCGGCTGGGTCAGCCAGGTGATCCAGGACCAGGTGCACCGGCTGTGGACCGACGAGCGGGTCGAGAAGCAGATCGCCGAGGCCGCGCGCGCCTACACCGAGCGGCGCGAGGCGCTGATCGCGGCGCTGGCCGCGCGCGGGATCGCCGCACAGGGCGTCAGTGGTATCAATGTGTGGATTCCAGTGCCCGAGGAGGCGGTGGTGGTCAGCGGGCTGCTGGCGGCCGGCTGGGCGGTGGCGCCGGGCGCGTGGTTCCGGGCCGGGAGCGCGCCGGGGGTGCGGATCACGGTGTCGAACCTGGATCTGGCGGAGGTCGAACCGCTGGCCGACGCGTTCGCGGCGGTGCTGAGCGCGTCGGGGTCGGGCGGTGCGGTCTGAGGCGCCGGGCCTGACACGCCCGGTCTGATATGCAGAGGTCTGATACGCCGGGTCTGACACACCGGGCCGGACGTGTGTTCGCCCTCGGCGAACGACGGTCGCGCCGAACCCCTTCTCAACCCCGCGCGCTCCGGCTTACCGTGGCCAGGTGGGTGACTGGTGGTCGATCGAGGTCGCGGACGGCGAGTTCTCCGCCGCCTCTTGGAAGGACACGCACGGCAGGGACCTGATCCGCACCGCGCTGGAGTTCGGCGCGGAGGACTGGGCCTGGGTCGAACGCCCGTGGGGCGTGGTGCTCGAGCTGTGCTTCCCCGAGGACGTCGTGGTCGGGGGGTGGGCGGCGTTCCGGGACGCGCCGCTGGTCAAGGCGGCGCTGGACGCCGTGCCGGATCCCGTCAACGGGCTGCTGCTGTATCCGGGGCGCGGCGGATCGTCGGGAGCGCGGGTGCCACGCAAACCGAAGCCGGCGCCGGCCGCGGCCGCGGCGGCGCTGCCGGAACCGGAGGTGGCACAGGAGCTGCTGCGCATCGCCGCGACGCTGACGCTGCCCTCAGCGGTGACGGACGAGGGCTACGAGAGCTTCGTGAACGCGGCCTGATCCAGGTTCTGGTCTAGGTTCTGGTCTAGTTCTGATCAAGGTTCTGCGCCGGCCGGCCACCGCTCAGCGGGCGGTGCGCCGCCGGATCATCGCCGCCGCCGTGAGCGCGAACCCGGCGGCGGCGACGAGCTCGTGCGACACGAACCGGTTCGGCGCCTCGTCCTGGATCCGGCCGTGGAAGCGGTTCACGACGCCCGGCCACAGCTGGTGCCCGAGCAGCATCGACGCCGGCTTGTCCAGGTCGGGGAGCGCGGCGCCGGACATGCCGGCCAGCACGGCGACCGCCAGCTTGCGCCGACCGGACTTGTCGAGCCGGCCGCCATCGCCACCCTTCAGCACCGCCCGCGTCACGACACCCATCGCCACGAGCCCGGTGAGCCCGTCGGCCACCGCCACCCTCAGGAACTGCTCATCGCTGTCCCATTTCCCCCAGTGCGGCAGCGAGTCCAGCACGAAATGCGACGCCACCCCGGCCAGCAGCGCCGGCAGCGGCCGCTTCGCGACGGCGCCGACGACCGCCCCCGACAGCACATGGTTGGTCACCAGCATGCGACCACGGTAGCCCGGGTGATCGCAGAAAACCGGCTTCGCCTCTCAACTTTCCGCCCCCGCGCAGGCTCTACCCAGTGTGCGCCGCCGCACCCGGCGGCGCACCGGCCACGACGGAGGGAGAGCGGGGTGCCGCCCCATGGCGCTCGCCGACCATGAAGAGCAGCGGTTCTGGGAGTTCGTGGCGGGCCGCCGCGGCCGCCTGGTCCGCACCGCCTACCTGCTGACCGGCGACCACGGGCTCGCCGAGGACTTCGTCCAGGACGCGCTGATCCGCGCCTACCGCAACTGGCACCGCATCCGGAAGGCGGAGCAGCCGGAGGCATATGTGCGACGGATCGTCGTGAACCTGGCGAACTCGTGGTGGCGCCGCGCCCTGCGGCACCGCACCCACGTCACCTGGCAGCTGCCGGACCGCCCGGACGAACGCGACGCGCACGCCGCCGTGGAGCGCGACGACGCCCTGTGGCGCGCCCTGGCCCGGCTGCCCGCCGGCATGCGCACGGTCATCGTCCTGCGCTACTACGAGGACCTCTCCGAGGCCGAGACCGCGGCCGTGCTGGGTCGCTCAGTCGGGACGGTCAAGAGCCAGGCGTCGCGGGGGCTGGCCCGGATGCGGGAACTGCTCTCCGAGCAAGCGCGGACCGAGCCGCCAGCACCATCGTCGACCAAGACAGGAGTCTTCCATGAAGGATGAGGAGTTCGGAGACGAAGTCTCCCGGATGCTCCACCGACAAGCCCACGGCCACCCCGACCACCCGGACCCCGTCGAGATGACGCGGCGGCACCTGAGCGCGGCCCGCGCGCGCCGCCAGAAGGCGACGTTCAGCGCCGTGGCCGTCACGGCGGCGATGGCGACCGTCGGCGTGGTGTGGGGCACGCAGGCCTTCGCCGGCAACCAGGGCACCAACCCGGCCGGCATCGGCGACAGCACCGGGCACCGGACGCCGGTGAGGCCGCCGAGCAGCGCGCCGAGCGTTGTGCCCTCTTCCGCGCCGAGCGTCACGCCGTCGTCGGCGCCGAGCGTCCCACCGTCCCTGGCAGGCGGCGTGCCCTCCACTCCCCCGACCGGCAGCGACGCCCTCGGCTGCAATCACGCCGCACCACTGACGACCCCCAAGAGCTTCGCCTGGCCTTCCCGCGGGACCCTCGCGAACGACGCAGCGCTTGGCGACACCTTCCTGACCCGCGCCACCACCCTCACTGGCGGCAAGAACGCCAAGCTCGCCTACGCCGGCGAGAACAGCACCACCCGCATCGCCGTGGTCTTCGTCGAGCCGCAGGACGACGGCGCCTGCGGCCCCGGCCTGCGCGCCGTAGTCTTCTACGGCCCCAAGGGCACCCCGGCGGACCAGCTGGCAGTCCAGATCGGCCACCCCTACTTCGGTATCACGGGGGGCTTCCAATGGTCCGAACGAGCCCCCGACGGCTCCCTGACCCTGCTGCTGATCGAAGCTCCGAAGATCCGCACAATGCGGCCCGTCGGAGTCCTGGGCACGCGGTCCAAGACCGGCCACGCCGCCATCCCCACCGCCGACGGCACCCTGCTCACCACCTACTCCGCGACCGCCACCGTACCCTCCGCGTTCGAACTCACCGATCCCACAAGCGACTACGACGGCGGCGACCGCGTGGCCCCGACCGTCACCGCCCCCACCGCAGCGGCCCTCGCCACCGCCCTCGGCATCGACCCCGCCACACTGATCTCGGGCGACCAGGGCCAAAACATGGGCTCCGCCTTCACGATCACCAACGGCCCCCACATCGCCCTGCAGGCCACGACCCCCGCCACCGGCGCGGAAACCGTCTACTGGACCACCCTCTACTGACCACCAGGCACGCAAAAGGCCCGACCGCCGGACTGCATTTCCGGCGGTCGGGCCACGCCCATTATGGCCCGCACCGCACAGCCGCCCCGCCCGGAGTACGCTCCCAACGCAGCTTCCTGCGAAAAGGGGGACCAATGCCAGAAGCCTCGCCCGCCGCCAACCCCGCATTCACCCTGGTCCGCCGCGGCTACGACCCCATCCAGGTCAACCAGTACCTGTCCCGCCCCCCGGCCCAGCAAGGCCCGCCCCCGACCTTCGACATCCTCCGCCGCGGCTACGCCCCGAAGGAAGTCGACGAGTACATCCGGCGGCTGCAGACGGAGGGGCTCGGCTCAGCGGAATGAACCCGTCTGAGGCAAGATCATGAGCAAACTGGTGGGCAGAACGCCCACAGGGACGCGTCCCCGCTGGTCGATCCCGGTGGGCGCAGACAGGTTCGAACTGCCGACCGCTCGGGTGTAAACCGAGTGCTCTTCCACTGAGCTATGCGCCCTGGAAAGACGGCTGCCCGTCCTTCAAGAGGGCAAGAGTACCCGACGCCGGGAGCCGGTGCGGTGCGGGTTTCAGCCGAGGCCCTTCGG
>JABFWL010000560.1 GCA_013362315.1 Catenulispora sp.
GGCCTGGCCGGCAACCTGGGCGGCCTCGGCCTGTCCGGCCTGCCGATCGGCGGCCTGGGCGGCCTGGCCCAATTCGGCTGAGCCTGGGCCTGCGCCCCGCCCGCGGGCGGCCCGGAGCCGATCGGCGGGGCGACCCGGGCGAACCTTCGGCGGCCGCGACCCGTTCTGAGCAACGGATCCACAGATGGCGACGGCGGCCACCGACCCCACACCAGCTTTGCGACCCACGAACCCGGGCCGCCGACGCGCCGAAGCGGCGGCGGCTTGGATGCCACCCGTGCGATCAGGGCACGGACATACTCCGGCGGACAGCCGGTTCCGATAGGTGATTCTTTCCGGCGGCCGCGCCGATCCCCCTTTCCGAGGGGATCGCGCGGCCGTCGCGCTGTGCGCGGGTCAGTTTCCGCTCGGGACGGGGTTGGGCAGCGCGGCCGACATCTTCGAGTCCAGCGAGTTGCCCAGCAGATACAGGCAGTCCTGCCAACCCGTCCGACTGTCGGGGAGCAGGAACTGGGTGGAGTTGTTGTTGGGGTCCGGATGGTCGATCCAGAACCGGTCGAAGGTGCACACCAACTGCAGCTGTGCGAAGGGGTGCAGGTAGTCCGGGTAGAGCACGCGGTATTCGTGGGCGTTGCCGGTCTTCTGCAGGCGCAGGCCGAGCGGCACGAACGTGCTGATGTCCGCGCCGCACTCCTCCGAGGTCGCCGCCGCGAGCATCGGCGCCAGATCGATGGCCGACTTCGGCGCGGCGGGGAGGTAGCAGGTGTACTCCTTCGGGAAGCTGCTGCCGGTGGGAAAGAGAACCAGCTGCACCGGATACAGCTTCTCCGAGGGCAGTGACGAGGGTGGCTTGCTCGACTCCGCCACACTGAACGGTTCGACCTTGGAGACGTTCACCCCCGTCGGCTGGACACCGCAGCCGGCGGCGGACAGGGCGAACCCGGCGGCCAGAACCGCGGTCGCGATAGCCCGCCTCACTCCTGGGCCGTCGCTTCCTGGAGCGGCAACCGCAGCGTGAACACGGCGCCGCCTTCGGGGTGGTTGCCGCCGCTGAGCTCGCCGCCGTGGATGTGGGCGTTCTCGTACGCGATCGACAGGCCCAGGCCGCTGCCCTCGGACCGGCCGCGCGCCTTGTCGGCCTTGTAGAAGCGCTCGAAGATGTGCTCCAAGGCGTCCTTCGGGATACCGGGTCCGTGGTCGCGGACTTGGAGGAACAGGTTCGGGCCGGACACCCCGATGGACAGCTCCACCGGTCCGTCGCCGCCGTGCTTGATCGCGTTGCCGACCATGTTCGCCACGATCACGTCGATCCGGCGCTGGTCGACCGCGACCGCCATCTGCTCCGGCACGTTGAGGGTGACCCGCCCGGTCCAGCCCCGTGCGTCCAGGCAGCCGTGGACCAGCGCCACCAGATCGACCTCCTCGCGCCGCAGTTCCGCGGTGCCCGCATCGAAACGTGAGACCTCCATCAGGTCCTCGACCAGCCGGGCCAGCCGCCGCGTCTCGTTGACGATCAGCTGCGCGGCCGGGGCGCTCTCGTCACCGACGTCCGTGGCCTCCTCCAGCAGGTCCGTCACCGCCGTCATCGCCGTCAGGGGCGTGCGCAGCTCGTGGGACACGTCGGCGACGAAGCGCCGGGAGGAGGCCTCCAGCGACCGCAGCTCGGCGATCGACCGCTCCAGGGCGTCGGCGGTCTCGTTGAAGGTGCGCGAGACGTCCGCCACCTCGTCGTTGCCCCGGACCTCGACCCGGGTGTCGAGCTTGCCGGCGCCGAGCCGCCGGGCGGCGATCCCCAGCCGGCGCAAGGGGAGCAGCACGCCGCGGGAGGCCAGCAGCCCCAGGGCCAGCGATATGGCGATGGCGATCCCCGAGGCGATGGCGGAGTTCTGCGCCAGCCGGTCCAGGTCCTCCTGCTGCGGGGCCAGGCTGACGAAGTCGTAGACCTCGATCCCGTTCGGCTGGACCGAGGTGCCGATGATCAGGTAGGGCACCCCGTTGACCCGGGTGCGCTGCCATGCCACGGACTTCTTCGCGGCCGCCCGCAGATTCGGCGGCACCGAGTCGTAGCCGAGGGTGGGCTGGGTGGTGCCCGGCGTCATCTGGTCCCGGTAGAGGACCCAGTCGTTGCCTCCGGCGGTCGAGAGGTTGCCGGCGAGGTACACGAGGTTCGCGGGCGTCGAGGGCCGGGCGTTGCTCAGATCCTTCAGGTTCTGGCTGATCGCCGCGTTGAACTGCTGCATCGACGTCTCGTTTATCCGCGTCATCAGCGACTGCCGCGTCAGCACGTAGGAAACGCCCGTCACCGCCGCCGACGTGAGCAGTGCCACCGCCGCGAACGCCGCCAGCAGCCGCATCCGCAAGCCCGTCAGCCGCAGCGGCCGGCGGTGCCGCTGCCGTTCGCGCTCCGCGCGCCGGGGCAGCTCCGGCCGCTTCGCCGCCTTCACCGGCTTGGCCGCCTTCGCCGTCTTCGGCGGCTTCGCCCTAAGCACGCGGCGGATCCAAGCGATACCCGACCCCGCGCACCGTCTTGATCAGCGTCGGCTCGGCCGGGACGTCCTCCACCTTCGCGCGCAGCCGCTGCACGCACGCGTCGACCAGCCGCGAGTCGCCGAGATAGTCGTGCTCCCAGACCAGGCGCAGCAGCTGCTGCCGGGACAGCGCCTGGCCGGCGTGCCGGGAGAGCTCCATCACCAGCTTCAACTCGGTCGGGGTCAACGGGATCGGCACCCCGCGCTTGCTCACCGTCATCGCCGAGCGGTCGACCGTCAGGTCGCCGTACACCGCCACGTCGGACGTCTCCCGCTCACCGCGGCGCAGCACGGCGCGGATCCGGGCGTCCAGGACGCGCGGCTGGACCGGTTTGACGACGTAGTCGTCGGCGCCGGACTCCAGGCCGACCACCACGTCGATGTCGTCGCTGCGGGCGGTGAGCAGGATGATCGGCAGCTGCTCGGTGCGGCGGATCTGGCGGCAGACCTCGAAGCCGTCGACGCCGGGCAGCATCACGTCCAGGACGATCAGGTCCGGGCGCACGCTCTTGTAGGCGGCCAGTGCCTCCTCGCCGCTGGCGGCGGTCGCGACCTGGTGGCCCTGACGGGTCAGGGCGAGCTGGAGCGCCGTGCGGATGGCGGCGTCGTCTTCGACCAGGAGCAGGGACGGCATGGTCACATTGTGCCTTGACCTGGGCGGCTCTCAGGAAGTCCTCAGGATCGGGCTGTTGCACGGCTGTGACACGCCGGGGACGAAGCGCGGAAAGGCGGCCACAAGGCTTTTCCCATGACCGCTCATGCTCCCGACGCCATCGGGCCCCGCGACGACTTCTCGGAGTACGTCGCCGCGCGCCGGACGACGCTGCTGCGCGCGGCCTGCCAGCTGACGCCCAACCCCGCCGACGCCGAGGACCTGCTCCAGGAAGGCCTGGTGAAGGTCTACGGAGCCTGGAACCGCATAGCCGACAAGCGAGTGGCGCACGCGTACGTGCGGCGCACCATGTCGAACCACCAGATCTCGCAGTGGCGGCGGCACCGGGTCGAGGAGTATCCGGCCTCCGACGAGCTGCCGGACTCCCCGGTGTGGGATCCGGACACCGACCGTGTCGAGCTGCGTACCGTGCTGCACCGCGCGCTGGCCGCGCTGCCGCACCGGGACCGGCAGGTGCTGGCGCTGCGCTACTACGGCTCGTACACCGACTCCGAGATCGCCGAGCGGCTGGGCATGTCGATCGGTACCGTGAAATCCACGCTGTGGCGCGCGCTGCGCAAACTGCGCGAGAACGGCGCGGTCCGCACTCTGCACGCCGACCTGGTCGCGGCCTGAGGTTTTGATTACGAGCCAACGCCGATTCGGTAATCCCTTGGCAAAGCCAAATCGGCGTCAATCGCCTGATTCCGCAACCACCTGAGGCGATTGTTGTTCCCGCACCCCTGGTTGTATGGAAGGCTGTCTGCCGAAGACTGACCGACTCACAGTTAGGGGCTAGAGGTCATGCCTCCGATAGCTCAGCGCCTGCGCGAACCGGCGGCCTTTGTGCTGCTCGCGTTCGGCGCCATCAGCACGCTGTTCCACACCATCACGTTCCTGTTCGGGCCGGGCGAGGACGGGTTGAGCTTCTCGAACCGCGCCCTGCTCGGGGTCACGTTGCTGCTGAGCGTCGAGGTCACGGCCGCGCTCCTCGGCGCCGTGTGGCTGGCGCACGTGACCGGCCAGCTGAAGACCGCCAAGGTCATCACCCTGATCGCGCTGATCGCCATCGCCGCCGAGGACCTGTTCGGCGTGGTGGCTCTGTTCTCCTCCTTCGGCGCGGACGAGGCCCCCACCCCGGACGCGAACGGCGCGGCCTTCGGCAGCGGCTGGGGCAAGACCCAGAGCTTCTTCGTGTCGCTGGCCCAACTCGCCGTCGCCGGCATCGCCTCGTGGCTGATCCTGAACTACTTCCAGCAGCACAACCCGCGCCCGGTCCAGGGCTACGGCCAGCCGCCGCAGCAGCAGGGCCAGTGGGGCCAGCAGCCCGCGCCGCAGGGCCAGTGGGGCCCGCCGCCGCAGCAGCAGGCCCCGGCGCCGGCGCCGCAGGGTCAGTGGGGTCCGCCGCCGCAGCAGCAGGCCGCTCCGCCTCCGCAGCCGCAGTGGGGCCAGCCGCAGCCGCCGCAGCAGGACGCCGACTCGATGATGACGCAGGCGATTCCCACGGTGCCGCAGGCCGGCCAGCCGCAACAGCAGCAACAGCAACAGCCGCCGCAGCAGGGCGAGGGCGGTCTGCCGATCGGTAACTGGACGGCGGAGTAAGCCCTCGACTGTAGTCGCAGGCAATAGATAGGCAGTAAAGGGGCCGGCCTTCGGGCCGGCCCCTTTACGTCACTTCAGCAAAGAAGCCACCACTGGCACGTCCTCCAGAGGCAGCCCATTTCGCAATGGCTCTGTCACCGGAAACGTCGACACCTCTGTGCCGCCCACTGGTACCACAAGGTTGTTCGATAACAGATCGAGCGGCGTGCCGGCGAGCGGGTAAAGCGGCATGGCGGCCAGTCCCTTGCTCACCTTGCTCGCCTTGCTCGCCTCGCTCATCTCACCGGTGGCCCAGGCGGTGGGCGCGGCAGCCATCGCGTGGCCGGCCACAGCGGCTGCGCTCACTACGCAGGCTGCGATTCGGTGTTTTTCGGGCATGCGCGCTCAACGAGAACGGGTGCCCCACCGTTACGGCGGGGCACCCGTGCGATCAGCAGCCTGGCTTCTCCAGCAAGCGGCCTTCCAGCGAGCTCTAGATCCCGATCGGGTGCCAGACCGTCTTCGTCTCCAGGAACGGCTTCACCCGGGACAAGCCGGGGTCGGCTTCCCAGTCGTATCCGGCGCTCGGCCGCACGACCCGCTTCAAGTTCTCCGCAGCCGCGACTTCCAGGTCCCGCGCCAGCTCCGAACCGGCCTCGACACCGGCGAGGTCCAGCGCGTTCACGTCCAGGTGCGAGGCCAGCCACGGGGCGAGTTCCGCCGTCGAGCCGGTGAGGATGTTCACCACGCCGCCGGGCAGGTCGGAGGTGGCCATCACCTCGCCGAGGGTGACTGCCGGCAGCCCGCAGGCGTCCGGCGCGACCGCGACCACGGCGTTGCCGCCGACGATCGCCGGGGCGATCACCGACGTCAGTCCGAGCAGCGTCGGCGTGGCCGGGGCGAGCAGCGCCACCACACCGGTCGGCTCCGGCGAGGAGATGTTCCAGTACGGCCCGGCGACCGAGTTCGCGGCGCCGAGCACCTGGGAGAGCTTGTCGGACCACCCGGCGTACCAGACCCAGCGGTCGATGGCGGCGTCGACTTGGGCATGGGCCGCGTCCAGCTCCAGCCCTTCGACCTCTGCGATCTGGTGGGCGAACTGGTCGCGCCGCTCCTCCAGCATCTCCGCGATGCGGTACAGGATCTGACCCCTGTTGTAAGCCGTCGCCTTGGCCCAGCCGGGCTGCGCGGCCCTGGCCGCCCGCACCGCGTCCCGCGCGTCCTTGCGGGACGCCTGAGCCGCGTTGGCGATGAACTCGCCGCTGGGAGCGGTCACCGGGTAGCTCCGTCCACTTTCCGAGCGCGGGAAGGCGCCGCCGATGTAGAGCTTGTACGTCTTGCGCACCGAGGAACGCGGCGCCGGTGCCACCGCAGGCTTCTTAGACATCGAGGTAAGCCTCCAGACCGTGGCGCCCGCCCTCGCGGCCGTACCCGGACTCCTTGTACCCGCCGAACGGCGACGTGGGATCGAAACGGTTGAACGTGTTGGCCCACACCACTCCGGCCCGCATCCGCTGGGCCAGCCACAGGATCCGCGAGCCCTTGTCGGTCCAGACGCCGGCGGACAGGCCGTACGCGGTGTTGTTCGCCTTCTCCACGGCCTCGGCTGGAGTGCGGAACGTCAGGACGCTGAGCACCGGCCCGAAGATCTCCTCGCGGGCGATCCGGTGCGCCTGCGAGACGCCGGTGAAGATCGTCGGTGCGAAGAAGAAGCCGCGCTCGGGCAGCTCGCACGGCGGCGACCAGCGGGTGGCGCCCTCGGCCTCGCCGGCCTCGGACAGCGTCTGGATCTTCGCCAGCTGCTCGGCGCTGTTGATGGCGCCGATGTCGGTGTTCTTGTCCAGCGGATCGCCGACCCGCAGCGTCTTCATACGCTCGCGCAGGCGGTCCACGACTTCCTCGGCCACCGACTCCTGCACCAGCAGGCGCGACCCGGCGCAGCAGACGTGCCCCTGGTTGAAGAAGATGCCGTCGACGATGCCCTCGACCGCCTGCTCCAGCGGCGCGTCGTCGAAGACCAGGTTCGCCGCCTTGCCGCCGAGCTCCAGCGTGACCTTCTTCGCCGTCCCGGCCACCTGCTTGGCGATCAGCCGCCCGACCTCGGTGGAGCCGGTGAAGGCGACCTTGTCCACGCCCGGATGCCCGACCACGGCGGCCCCGGTCGCCCCGGCCCCGGTGACGATGTTCACCACACCGGGGGGCAGATCAGCCTGCTGACAGATCTCCGCGAACAGCAGCGCGGTGAGGGGAGTGGTCTCGGCCGGCTTCAGCACCACGGTGTTCCCGCACGCCAGCGCGGGCGCCACCTTCCACGCCAGCATCAGCAGCGGGAAGTTCCACGGGATCACCTGCCCGGCCACGCCGAGCGGCTTCGGGTCCGGGCCGAGGTTCGCGTACGGCAGCTTGTCGGCCCAGCCCGCGTAGTAGAAGAAGTGCGCGGCGGCCAACGGGACGTCGACGTCGCGGGACTCCCGGATCGGCTTGCCGTTGTCCAGCGACTCCAGGACCGCCAGCTCGCGGGCGCGCTCCTGGATGAGCCGCGCGATCCGGAAGATGTACTTGGCGCGCTCGCGGCCGGGCAGGCGCGACCAGACCTCGTCGTAGGCCCGGCGGGCGGCGGCCACGGCGCGGTCCACGTCCGAGGCGTCGCCCATGGCGACTTCGGCCAGGACCTCCTCGGTGGCCGGGTTGACCGACTTGAAGGAGCCGGCCGAGCCGTCGACGAACGCGCCGTCGATGAACAGGCCGTAGGCGGGCTTGAGGTCGACGACCGACCGGGACTCCGGCGCCGGAGCGTATTCGAAGATGCTCATGGGATCAGTCCACCGTCACGTAGTCGGGGCCGGAGTACACGCCGGTGGCCAGCTTGCGGCGCTGCAGCAGCAGGTCGTTGAGCAGGCTGGAGGCGCCGAACCGGAACCAGTCCGGGTCCAGCCAGTCCGGGCCCGCGGTCTCGTTGACCGTCACCAGGTACTTGATCGCGTCCTTGGCGGTGCGGATGCCGCCGGCCGGCTTCACGCCGACCTGCCGGCCGGTCTGCGCCCGGAAGTCGCGGACCGCCTCCAGCATCAGCAGCGTCACCGGCAGCGTGGCGGCCGGGCTGACCTTGCCGGTGGAGGTCTTGATGAAGTCGGCGCCGGAGAGCATCGCCAGCCAGGAGGCGCGCTTGACGTTGTCGTAGGTCGCCAGCTCGCCGGTCTCCAGGATGACCTTCAGGTGCGCGTCGCGGCCGCCGGTGCGGCAGGCCGCCTTCACCGCGGCGATCTCCTCGGCGACCGCCGCGTACCGGCCGGCCAGGAAGGCGCCGCGGTCGATCACCATGTCGATCTCGTCGGCGCCGGCCTCGACCGCGGCAACGGTGTCGGCGAGCTTCACCGCCAGCGGCGCGCGACCGCTGGGGAAGGCCGTGGCCACCGCCGCCACCTTCACTCCGGTGCCGGCCAGCGCCGCCTTGGCGGTCGGGACCATGTCGCCGTAGACGCAGATGGCGGCGACGCTCGGGCAGGTGGGTTGATCCGGCTCGGGGCGGATGCCCTTGGCGCACAGCGCCCGGACCTTGCCCGGGGTGTCGGCGCCCTCCAGCGTGGTCAGGTCGACCATGCGCACGGCCAGGTCCAGGGCCTGGGCCTTCGCGGTGGTCTTGATGGATCGGGTCCCCAGCTTGGCGGCGCGGGCTTCGGCGCCGACCTGGTCCACCGGCGGTAGGCCGTGGAGGAGTCGGCGCAGGCCCGCGTCGTCGGGGGCGGCGAGTTGTGCGGTCACCAGACACACGGTAGCTACTGGTCCCTTGCGGGAGAAATGGCAAGGATAAACAGGGCGTAGCTCCGCTGTTGGGGTGGTGGTGGGCGACGGGTGGGACGATCACTAAGCGGTCACAATCGGTGTGTGGTCTCGGAGGGTGGGACTGGGGTGGGACAGCGGGTGGCAGAATCGGGTGTATGCGACTGAAATCCCCGGCCCCGACGGACGGCGCGCCCGCGTCGCCCGCCGAGAAGCCCACCGCCTACCGCACGATCGGCTCTCTGGCCACCGGCGGGCTGCTGGTGATCTTCGGCGTGATCTTCCTGTTCGCCTTCGGTCTGAGCTCCGAGAGCCACCCGGTCGGCGTCGTGGTCGGACTGCTGATGATCGTCGGCGGGGTGGTCGGCGGCATCTATCCGGCCGCGTTCAGCTATGGCGAGCAGCTGGTGATCCGCAACCCGTTCCGCCGCATCGAGATCGCCTGGCCGCGGGTCGAGTCGGTGTCCGCCCGGCTGTCGATGGTGGTGGAGACGCTGCCGGAGGAGGGCCGCCGGGGCAAGTACACGATCTGGGCCATTCCGGTGTCGATGCACGAGCGCCGCAAGTCCGACCGGGCGGCCGCCAAGCAGGCCCGCCAGGCCAAGGCCGACGCGGCCCGGGCCGCGTCACGTGCCGGGGACGTCGGCGGCTACGGCAGCATGCGCGCCCGGCACCACGACCCGGTGGAGTCCCTGGCGTTCGCCGACCAGGCCGTGGCCGAGATGCGGGACCGGCAGCGGGCCTGCTCCACGCCGGTGGAGCAGGCGAAGCCGACGGCGGTGACGTGGACCTGGTACACGGTCGGGCCGTTCGCGGTGGCGGTGGCGCTGCTGGTGGCGGCCATCGCCGGGGCGTTCTAGGGCGTGTTTGAGAATTCGGGTGGGTAGTATCCCGCAGCTTTGAGCAGGTCGAGCGCGACGGCTCAGCGGCAAGCATGGCAAGACGGACGGCCTGCCTCATCCTGGTTGGCTGTGGCTGGTCGTCCGGCGCCGCCAGGCGCCGCCACTGTGCCCATTGGCAGCCAGAGGCTGCGTGCCGTCGCGCTGCGCCCGAATTCTCAAACACGCCCTAGACCCACCGGTGCCGGGATCGTGAACACCGCGACCCACCGCCCGCCCCCCACCACCCCCGCCCTGTACGCTCACCAGGTGACGAACACCGTAGACACCGCACGCGACCCATACCAACTCGCCGAGGGGGCCGCCGCACGCCTCACCGAACTCGCCGGCCGGCACGACGTGGCCGTGGTCATGGGCTCCGGCTGGGCTGACGCCGCGGATGCGCTCGGTGCTCCCGACTGGGAGTCGCCAGTGGACGCGCTGCCGGGCTTCGCGGCCGCGACCGTAGTAGGGCACGCCGGCAAGGTGCGCTCCATCACCGTCGGCGGCAACAAGGTGCTGGCGTTCCTCGGCCGCACCCACCTCTACGAGGGTCGTGGCGTGGCCACCGTCGCGCACGGGGTGCGAACCGCCGTGGCCAACGGCGTGAAGACCGTGGTGCTGACCAACGGCTGTGGCGGTCTGCGCGCCGACATGCATGCCGGGCAGCCGGTGCTGATCAGCGACCACCTGAACATGCAGCTGGAGTCGCCGATCGTCGGCGCCCGTTTTGTGGACCTCACCGACCTGTACTCCGCGCGGCTGCGGACGCTGGCGCGGAGCGTGGACCCGGCTCTGGCCGAGGGCGTGTACCTGGCGCTGCGCGGCCCGCACTTCGAGACCCCGGCGGAGATCCGGATGTTCCGTGGCTGGGGCGCCGACCTGGTCGGCATGTCCACCGCGCTGGAGGCGATCGCGGCGCGGGAGGCGGGAGCCGAGGTGCTGGGTATCTCCCTGGTGACGAACCTCGCCGCCGGCATGACCGGCGAGCCGCTGTCGCACACCGAGGTCATGGAGACCGGCGCGGCGTCGGCGGCGTCCCTCGGGACGCTGCTGCGGGGCATCGTCGAGAAGATCTGACCGGCTCCGGAAGGGAACGCGCCGATGACGCAGAGCATTGATACCGGCACTTCGCTGAGCGCCGCGCTGTTCGGCGCCGCGCGCGCCTGGCTCGCCGCGGACCCGGACCCCGCCACCCGCGCGGAGCTGGCCGAGCTGCTCGAGGCCGCGCAGGACGGCGACGCGGTGGCCTACGGCTACCTCGAGGACCGCTTCGACGGCCGCCTGCAGTTCGGCACCGCCGGGCTGCGCGGTGAGCTCGGCGCCGGCCCCAACCGGATGAACCGGGTGACCGTGCTGCGCGCCGCCGCCGGCCTCGCGGCGTTCCTCACCGCCCAGCACGGCCCGGGCCAGGTCGTCGCGATCGGCTACGACGCCCGCCACAACTCACGCCGCTTCGCCGAGGACACCGCCGAGGTGATGCTCGGCGCCGGGCACCGCCCCTACCTGATGCCCCGCGAGCTGCCCACGCCGATGCTGGCGTTCAGCGTGCTGCGCCTCGCGGCGATGGCCGGCGTGATGGTCACCGCGAGCCACAACCCGGCCCGCGACAACGGTTACAAGGTCTACCTCGGCGACGGCTCGCAGATCACCACCCCGAACGACTCGCTGATCGCGGCGCACATCGACGCGGTCGGGCCGTTGGCCGAGGTGCCGCGCGGCGCCGTCGAGGACGCCGAGACCGTGCCGGAGTCCGTGATCGAGGCCTATGTGGCCCGCTCCGCGGCGCTGGTCGCCGAGTCCAGGCACCGCGACCTGCGCTTCGTCTACACCGCGATGCACGGCGTCGGCTTCGAGCTCTTCCGCCGCGTCCTGACTAACGCCGGATTCCCGGAGCCGATCAGCGTCCCGGAGCAGCAGGACCCCGACCCGGACTTCCCGACCGTCGCGTTCCCGAACCCGGAGGAGCCCGGCGCGCTCGACCTGGCGTTCGCCCTCGCCACCGGGCACGACGCGGACGTCATCATCGCCAACGACCCGGACGCCGACCGGATGGCGCTGGCCGTGCCCGACCCGGCGGCGCCGGGAGGCTGGCGCCGGCTGTCCGGAGACGACGTCGGCATGCTGCTCGGCCACTACCTCGCGACCGCCGGGCGCCGCGGCACCTTCGCCACCTCGATCGTGTCCTCGGAAGGCCTGGCCGCGATCGCCGCGGAGGCGAAGGTCGGCTACGCCCGCACCCTGACCGGGTTCAAGTGGATCTCCAAGGTCCCCGACCTGGCCTTCGGCTACGAGGAGGCGATCGGCTACTGCGTCGATCCCGGCCACGTCAACGACAAGGACGGAATCACCGCGGCGCTGGTGACCGCGGAGTTCGCGGCCGCGTTGAAGGCCGAGGGCCGCACGCTGCTCGACGCGCTGGCCGCCATGGACCGGGTCACGGGCAACCTGGTGACCACGCAGCTGTCGATCCGCACAGGCGATCCGGAGCAGGTTCATAATCCAGTACAGATCCAGACGATGATGCGGACGCTGCGCAAAGAGCCGCCCGGCACGCTCGGCGGGGTAGCGGTCACCCAGGTCGGCGACCTCTCAGCCGCCGGCCGGGCACTGCCGCCGGAGCAGGGTCTGCGGCTGGCCCTGGACGGCGGCTGGATTGCGGTGCGGCCGTCCGGGACCGAGCCGAAACTGAAGTGCTACATCGAGCTCGGCGACCGCGCGGCGGCCGACCGGGCGCCGGTGGTCGCGCGGATCGCAGCGGTGCGGGCCGATCTGGAGGAGTGGTTCGGCCAGTTCGCGTAGGTAAGCCCCCAGCCGCCGCCCCTCACACCGCGGCGAACCTCGCCGCCGCCTCCTCGCCGCTCAACGCCGCCCCAGCCCCCGCCTCAGTCGCAGCTCCCGCCTCCACTCCAGCCGGCACATCGTCCGCCCGCAGCGTCCGCACCTCCCGCGACATGAACGTCAGCGCCGTAGCCCCGATCATCAGCAGCCCCGACCCCACCTGTACGGGTCGCGTCCCCACCGCATTCGCCGTAGGACCCGCCACCAGCGAGCCCAGCGGCGAGGCGCTGAGCGACCCGAGGGCGTCATACGAGTAGACCCGCGCCAGCTTCTCCTGCGGGATGTGCCGATTGAGCGCCACCATCCACAGGATCATGAAGTACTCGCCCGAGAAGCCGGCCAGCACCGCCGCGGCGGCGATCGCCCACACCGGGCCGCCCAGGCCCATCACGATCGGCGGCAACGCGAAGCTGAAGGTGAGGATGGTGCCGACGAACATCGGGCGCTTGACCTGATACACCAGGCCCGCGACCCCGCCGAGCAGCACCCCGAGGCCGTCGCAGGAGATGATCGTGGCCCAGGCCGCGGCGCCGCCGAGGTGGGCCTTCGTCACCTCCGGCCCGATCACCATGAAGCCGCCGAACCAGCCGGCCAGCACCACCGCGTAGCACAGGATGACGGCCCACAGCCAGGTGCGGCTGCGCACCTCGACCCAGCCCTCGCGCAGCTCGTGGAGCATGCCAGGAGCCTTGTCCGCGTCCGCGGCGTCTCGGCGCTGCTCCAGCGCCGTGACGGTGATCCGCAGCATCGGCAGGGTGCCGAGCAGCAGCAGGAGCGCGTCCAGCCCCATGGCCCAGCCCGGGCCGAAGGCGGTCACCAGGGCGCCGCCGACGGCCGAGCCCAGCATCAGCATGGAGGACTGCGCCAGCCGCGACAGCGACGACGCCGCCTGCATCTGGTCGGCGGGCACCAGTCGCGGCGTCAGGGACTGCGAGGCCGGGTAGAACAGCGCGCCGCCGGTCCCCATCAGCACCGCCGCCACAAGCAAGTTCCAAGTATTCGCACTGTGTGTCAGCACCAGCAGCGCGGCCAGCCCCTCGCCGGCCGCCGCCGAGAAGTTCGCGGCCATCATCACCCGCTGCGGCCGGAACCGGTCCGCCAGGATCCCGCCGACCAGCGTGAAGACGAGCATCGGCGCCAGCTGCGCGGCAAGTACGAACGCCACCGCGGCGGCGTCGCCGTCCGGATGCGCGGCGGACTTGGTCACGGCCAGCACCGCGAACGACAGCGCCACCGAGGAGATGCCGGTCGCGGAGGTCGATAACAGCCGCTCCACCAAGATCAGCCGGAACTGGCTGATCCGCAGCGTGGTCAGGGACTCACGGAAAGACTCCTTCAGAGAAGGAGTCTCATGCAGCGTAGAAGTCGCGTGTGGAGAAGGAGCCTCGTGCTCAAGTGAAGGCGCAGCCGCCACGCTCTCTTCGGCGATGTTGCTCACGGTCGTCTACCTGGTTTCCATGTCGTTGCGGCCGCCTCAGGCTATCCGGTGCCGCCAACAGGATTTGCCCACCCGTCTCCCACCACCGCCCGTTAAGGAGACGCTTCGCGTCAGGTCTTATTGGGCAGCAGACGGATGAGACAATGGACCTCGTGACTCGGATCGTGATCATCGGCGGCGGACCCGGCGGCTACGAGGCGGCCCTGGTGGCCTCCCGGCTCGGCGCGCAAGTCGTGCTGGTCGAGGCCGAGGGCGTGGGCGGGGCGTCGGTGCTGACCGACTGCGTGCCGTCCAAGACCCTGATCGCGACGGCCGACGTGATGTCCTCGTACGAGTCCGCCGACGAGCTCGGCATCAGCATCGGCGGGGTGTCCGCCGGCGGCAGCTGCGTGACCGGCGTGAACCTGGACAAGGTCAACCGCCGCGTGAAGGACCTCGCCTCGGCGCAGTCGGTGGACATCGGCGAGGCGCTGAGCAAGGCCGGCGTGCAGATCGTCACCGGCGCCGGCCGGCTGACCCCGGAACGCCAGGTCGAGGTGGAACTGCTCGACGGCACGCTGGCGGGCTACCAGGCCGACGTGATCCTGCTCGCCACCGGCGTGCGCCCGCGCGAGGTGCCCGAGGCGATGCCGGACGGCGAGCGCATCCTGAACTGGAAGCAGGTCTACAACCTCACCGAGCTCCCCCCGGAGCTGATCGTGGTCGGCTCCGGCGTCACCGGCGCCGAGTTCGCCGGCGCCTTCCAGGCCCTGGGCTCCGCGGTCACCCTGGTCTCCTCCCGCGACCGGGTGCTGCCCGGCGAGGACGCCGACGCCGCCGAGGTGCTGGAGCGGGTGTTCCGCCGCCGCGGCATGCGCGTGCTGTCCCGCTCCCGCGCGGCCTCGGCGGTCCGCGAGGGCGACCGCGTGGTGGTGACGCTCGAGGACGGCCGCACCGTCGAGGGCTCGCACGTCCTGATGGCCGTCGGCTCCCTGCCCAACACCGAGGGCCTGGGACTGGAGGAGGCCGGCGTCACGCTGACCCGGAGCGGCCACATCGAGGTGGACCGGGTCTCCCGCACCTCGGCGCCCGGCGTCTACGCCGCCGGCGACGTCACCGGCGTCCTGCTGCTGGCCTCGGTGGCGGCGATGCAGGGCCGGATCGCGATGTACCACGCCCTGGGCGAGGCGGTGTGGCCGATCAACCTCAAGCGGGTGTCCTCCAACATCTTCACCAGCCCCGAGGTGGCCACGGTCGGCCAGACCAACGTCAACGCGCACCACGACTCCCCGGGCTTCAACGAGTACAAGCTGCCGCTGGACTCCAACCCGCGCGCGAAGATGCTCGGCTTCAAGGACGGCTTCGTGAAGCTGTTCTCCCGCAAGGGCTCCGACACCGTCGTCGGCGGCGTCGTGGTGGCGCCCCGGGCCAGCGAGCTGATCCACCCGATCACCATGGCGGTGGACCTGCACCTGACCGTGGACCAGGTGGCTTCGGTGTTCACCGTCTACCCGTCCCTGTCCGGCTCCATCGCCGAGGCCGCGCGCCGGCTGCACGCGGACGTGCGCGACGAGGACTGACTTGTCGAGCCGCTGAGAACACGCCAGGATGGCCGTTCCGGACCCGGTTACCGGTCGGTATCCCGCGCCGGTCGACAGCTTGGGGGGCTCGTGAACATCTCGCGCCGCAGCACACTGATCCAGGCGGGCGCCGCCCTGGCGATCGGCGGGATCGGCCTGGCGGCGGTGGTGTACTGGAGCCAGTCGGCCACCGAGAAGTCGGATTCCTGCAAGCCGGCCAGCAAGGCCGCCGAGGACGTC
This sequence comes from Catenulispora sp., assembly GCA_013362315.1. Taxonomy (GTDB): domain Bacteria; phylum Actinomycetota; class Actinomycetes; order Streptomycetales; family Catenulisporaceae; genus Catenulispora. Next base: position 15,498 of record JABFWL010000560.1, read on the forward strand.
ACCGGCTCGGTGCTGTGCAAGGCCCTGCGCGACGCCGACCTGCCCAAGCTGCTCGGCATCCCCGGCGCCCGGACGGCCTTCGGCGGCGCGATGGCGCAGCCGGTCCAGGGCGGCGAACCGTCGATCCATGTGGCTTACGTCGCGGGTCAGTACACGGTCATCGTGGCCACCCACAAGCCGGGTTCGGTAAAGGAAACCGAGAAGCTCGCCGGACATGCGGCGACTCTGGTGACCGGAACGTCCAGCGGCAAGGAGTTGTACAACCTCGCGGTGGACTATGACGCCGCCGGGACGGGGTTCTATACCGTGGACGTGCTGATGACCGACGGCACCCCCATGACCAAGGACACGGCCGCTCAGTTCGAGCGCACGGTGGCCGCGAAGGTACTGCCGACGCTGCCGGAGTGGCGAAGCTAACCGCCTCTCCAGCGAAGCGGCGGGCGGTATGAACACCGACCGCCGCTCGCCTAACAGACCTCTTGAGGATCAGGCCTTCCCACGCGCTATCGCGTAACGCCGCAGCGCGAACCCGCCGCCGCCCAGCGCGATAGCCCCAGCGGCGATGTACAGCACGCTGCCGTCCACGCCGGTGTGCGCCAGGCTGCCCGTGGACGACGACGTCGTCGGGCTGCCGCTCGGAGCCGGGCTGGTCGGCGAACCGCCGGTGCTACCGCCGGTGCCCCCGCCCGTCCCTCCGGTGGTGCCGCCCGTCCCGCCCGGGGTGCCGCCGGTCGTCGCGCCGGTCGCGCTGACGCTGCTGCTCGCCGGGCTGCTGGGGGAGCTCGAGCTGTGGCTGCCGCTCGGCTTCGTAGGGCTGGAGCTGCTGCTACTGCTGCTCGACGACGGGCTCGTCGCGGGCGCGCCGCAGTCCACCCAGAACACCTTCTGCTTCGCGGCGCCGTGTTCGCCCTCGAAGTTCCAGAAGAGCTTGTAGTGCCCGTCCGGCAGAGTGATCGGGGTCGTCGCGCCGTTGCCGTCCTTCAGCACGATGTCGCCGTCGGCGGCCTTCGTGTCCACGGGCTTGGTCGGCGCCTGGGTGTCGATCTCCCAGTGCACCTTCTGCAGCGTGTCGAAGTTGAAGGCGTCCAGGTAGAACTTGCACACGTGCGGCTGGTTGTCCTGCTCCGGCTCCGGTGCGCCGACGCGGTGGATCTTCACGTCGCCGTTGTCGCCGGGCGGGTTCGCGAACGCGGTCCCGGCCATCGCCGTCGGCAGCGCGACGGCCGCGATCGCCGCCGCTGTGCGCAGGCCTGTGCGTATTCGGATGTTGCTCACGGGAGGTCCCCTTGTGACGAGACTGCGAAGGACAGATTCGCGCGGGGACCATCCCTTCCCTACGCTCGCCTGCACGCTACCGAGGCGCCACAGCGACGGCATACAGCGAAAACACGAATATTGGCGTAGACGGCCGACACCCGTGCCGGTCGCCTACGCCGATTGGTAAATCCTTGCGAACGGCTACCAGTCGCCGCCGCCCCCGCCCCAGTCTCCGCCGCCACCCCAGTCTCCGCCGCCGTCCCCGCCGGAGTCGCCGCCACCCCAGTCGCCGCCTCCGCCGAAGTCGCCCCAGCCTCCGCCGTCCCCGCCGCCGGCATCGCCGCCTCCGCCGCCGTCGCCCCAGCCGCCGCCGTCCGGTCCGCCGCCGTCGCCGTAGTAGTTGTTCTCGACGTACGTGTTGCCGCCGAAGCCGCCGAACCCGCCGAGCATCGACCCCATCAGCGTCCCCACCATCACCGCGCCCAGCACGTCCCCGCCGAAGTACCCGCCGGCCCACGGTCCGTACGCCGGCCCGGCGTTGTAGTACGGCTGCGGCCCGTACGCGGTGTCGACGTGCCGCACCTGCGGCTCGAGCCCGTCGCCCACCCGCGTCATGTCCATCGCGCAGGCCGGCACCGCACGCGCCGCACCGCCTGGCGGCGCCCACGTCACGTCGCCCACCGACGGCCCGTGCCGCGGGTCGAAGAAGCACGGCGGCCGCCGCTCCGGCAGCGGCGTGTTCTTACGCCGGGCGTCCAGCGTGGCCAGCGCGAAGCGGCCGTCCTCCAGCGCCTCGGTGACGTTCTTCACGTCCTCCGGCCGCCGCGCCGCCGCGGCCGCCTGCTTCGCCGCCTCGTACTGGTCCAGCGCCTTGCTGTAGTCACGGCGCATGTCGTCGGTCGCCTGCGGATCGGTGGGGGAGAAGTCCAACTCGTCCAGCACCTCGCCATAGGCGGTGATGTCCTCGTCCACCGCCTTCTTCAGCCCGGCCAGCTCGGCGTCCCGCTTCGCCTGGGCCCGCTTCTTCTTGCGGTTGTTCACCACCAGGAACGCGCCGCCGCCCGCGGCCGCCAGCACCGCCACGCCGATCAGGACGCCGACCGCGCCGCCGCCGCTGGAGTTCGACGTCGACTTCGGCTTCACCCGGCCGTCGGCGAGGATCGCCGAGTCGGCGGAGGAGATGAAGGTCGACAGGACCGTGTTCAGGTCCCCGCCGCTGCCGGAGGCGGCTGCGGCGGCCAGGTTATTGGCTTGCCCAGTGCGCAGATCACCAGAGAAGTCCCGCGCCTGGAACCGAGTTCCCAGGCTCACTGCTACAACGCCGTTCTTCCCGATCTTGTTGTTCAGCTGTTGGAACAGCGTGTTCTGATGGAACGTCGGATTGTCCGGCAACACCGCCACGAACAACGGCACCCCGGAACGCATGCCCTTGATCTGCGATACCAGCGCGTCGATCTGCGACGACGACAGCTGACCAGGAGCCTCCGGGTCGACGTATACCGGCTTGTCCTTCAACGCCGCGGCGACCGAATCGATGCTCGACGCCGCATGCGCGGGCTGTGACCCGAACGTGAGAGCGGACAGAAGGAAAGCGACACTCGCAAGCAGGACGCTGACAGCCCTACTTCCCCGGCGAGCCGCTACAACTAGATCCATATCCCGAGGCTAGCCGAAGTCAAAAGCGAAGGCCCGCGCCACGGACACTCATGACGCGGGCCGAACAGCGGTCCTGCAGCTCAGTCGTTGATCTGTACTACCTACTTCAAACCAATGCCGCCTACTTCAAACCAATGCCGCCTACTTCAAGTCAATGCCGCCTACTTCAAGTCAATGCTGCCTACTTCAAGCCTGCACTGCTCAGTCTTTGATCTCGCACAGTACGGTCCCGGCCGTGACCGTCGCCCCGATCTCCGCCGCGATCGACGTCACCGTCCCGGCCTTGTGCGCGTTGATCGGCTGCTCCATCTTCATCGCCTCGAGCACCACGACCAGGTCCCCGGCCCCCACCTCCTGGCCGTCCTCCACCGCCACCTTCACGATCGTGCCCTGCATCGGCGCGGTCAGCGAGTCCCCGGACACGGCGGCGCCGCCTCCGCCGGCCTTCTTCGCGCCCCGCTTCGGAGCCGCCTTGCCGCCGCGCGCGCCTCCGCCGGCCGCCGACACCCCCAGCTCCGCCGGCAGCGTCACCTCCAGCCGCTTCCCGCCCACCTCGACCGTGACCGTCGTCCGCTCGGCGGCCTCCGCGCCCGCGGCCGCGCCGGCGGTGCCGGCGTACGGCGGGATCTGGTTGTCGAACTCCGTCTCGATCCACCGCGTGTGCACCGAGAACGGCTGCGCCGGATCCTCAGGCGTGAACGCCGGGTCGCTCATCACCGCGACGTGGAACGTCAGCGCGGTCGGCATGCCGTCGATCTCGAACTCGGCCAGCGCCCGGCGGGCCCGCTCCACGGCCTGCTTCCGGTCCCGGCCGCTGACGATCAGCTTGGCCAGCAGCGAGTCGAAGTTCTGGCCGATCTCGGCGCCCTGCTCGATGCCGGAGTCCAGGCGCACGCCCGGGCCGGACGGCGGCCGCCAGGTGGTGACCGCGCCGGGGGCGGGCAGGAAGCCGCGGCCCGGGTCCTCGCCGTTGATGCGGAACTCGAAGGAGTGGCCGCGGATCTGCGGGTCGCCGTAGCCCAACTCCTCGCCGTCGGCGATCCGGAACATCTCCCGGACCAGGTCGATGCCGGTGACCTCCTCGGTGACCGGGTGCTCGACCTGCAGGCGGGTGTTCACCTCCAGGAAGGAGATGGTGCCGTCCTGCCCGACCAGGAACTCGCAGGTGCCGGCGCCGACGTAGCCGGCCTCCTTCAGGATCGCCTTCGACGCCCGGTACAGCTCGGCCACCTGCTCCTCGGACAGGAACGGCGCCGGGGCCTCCTCGACCAGCTTCTGGTGCCGCCGCTGCAGCGAGCAGTCGCGGGTCGACACCACCACCACGTTCCCGTGCTGGTCGGCCAGGCACTGGGTCTCCACGTGCCGGGGCCGGTCCAGGTAGCGCTCCACGAAGCACTCGCCGCGGCCGAACGCGGTCACCGCCTCGCGCACCGCCGACTCGTACAGCTCGGGGATCTCCTCCAGCGTCCGCGCCACCTTCAGGCCGCGCCCGCCGCCGCCGAACGCCGCCTTGATCGCCACCGGCAGGCCGTTCTCGCGGGCGAACGCCACGACCTCCTCGGCCCCGGAGACCGGGTCGGGCGTGCCGGCCACCAGCGGGGCGCCCGCGCGCTGCGCGATGTGGCGGGCCGCCACCTTGTCGCCGAGCGCGGTGATCGCCGCCGGCGGCGGGCCGATCCAGGTCAGCCCGGCGTCCAGCACCGCCTGGGCGAACTGCGCGTTCTCGGACAGGAACCCGTAGCCGGGGTGCACCGCGTCGGCGCCGGAGTCGGCGGCGGCCTTCAGCAGCTTGTCGATGACCAGGTAGGACTCGCCCGGGGTGGACCCGCCCAGCGCGTACGCCTCGTCGGCGACCCGCACGTGCAGCGCGTCCCGGTCCGGGTCGGCGTAGACCGCGACCGAGCCGATGCCGGCGTCCTTGCAGGCGCGGGCGACCCGGACGGCGATCTCGCCACGGTTGGCGATCAGAACCTTGCGCACAGCCGCAATCCCTTCCCAGTGGGTGACGATTCGCAGTTTAGGGCCGCACGCATGAAGCCACCTCATGATGCGGACGTGGTTCGCGCCACTTGTTCGGCGTCCGGAGTACCGCGCCAGTACTGGCCTCTACTACCGGGTGCACCTTTCGGACCTGTGTCGAAGCCTCTTTTCTCCCTCTCAAGGTGGATGCGTCCTCGAACAGCGAGGGCTAGGCTTTCCCTGACGCGATACAACGCGAAAACCATTGGGGGACTCGATGAGCGGCGAAGGCTCCTGGGACGGCCGCAGCGCCGAGGCGGTCTTGTACGAGGCGCGCAAGGCGCTGTACGTGATGGTCGGCTTCATCGCCGTCATCTGGGCGGCGCAGGTGGTGAACAGCGCCCTGGACTACCGGCTGTCCAACCACTTCGGCATCGTCCCGCGCAGCGTCGGCCACCTCGGCGACATCTTCTCCGCCCCGTTCCTGCACTACAGCTGGCAGCACATAGAGAGCAACAGCGGGCCGCTGTTCGTCTTCGGGTTCCTGGCCGCCTACCGCGGCGTCCGCAAGTTCCTGATGGTCACCCTGGTCATCGTCTGCAGCAGCGGCCTGATGGTCTGGTTCGCGCAGGGCAACTCCAACACCGTCGGCGCCTCCGGGCTGGTCTACGGCTACTTCGCCTACGTCGTGGTCAAGGGCCTGTTCGACCGGCATCTGGTGGACGTGCTGATCGGCTGCGTGATGGCGCTGTCCTACGCCTACCTGCTCACCGCCGCGCTGCCCGGCGTGCCGCACGTGTCCTGGCTCGGCCACCTCGGCGGCGCGATCGGCGGGGTGCTGGCCGGGTGGCTGCTGCGCGAGCGCGGTGCCGCGGCCTTCGGCGCGCGCGAGGAGCAGGCGATCGGCGCCGGCGAGCGCGGCCTGGGGGACACCGCGATCCTGCCGCCCGCCTCGTCTACGCCGGTTGCCGGTGGCCGGAAATCGGCCAAGGGCGGTAGTCTCCCGGGCAGCCCGCGCTCCGACCTTCTGAAGGAACTGGACGACCTCGGGCTGTAGGTTCGCCAGAGAAGCATGGGTGGGGTATGCGGCGCGGAGCACGGTCGATCGTTGCGGGTATGGCCGGAGCCTGCGCCGCCGGACTGCTCTGGAGCGTGGTCGCCGCGCCCGGCGCGTTCGCGGCGCGCGGATCCGGCGCGCTGGCGCTGTCGCCGACGCACGGCGGCGCGCAGACCGTCTTCACCGCGACCTTCCACCTGACCGGCAACGGTGGTCCCGGCGCCTGCCTGGGCGCGCAGGTCGGCTTCACCTTCGACAACCAGCCGGTGGGGGCCGCGCCGCTGGACGGGTCGTGCTCGGCGAGCGCCCAGATCCAGGTGCCGCTCGGCGCCACGCCCGGCGGGCACAAGGTGCACGCGGCGGTGACCAGCGGCGGCTCGTCCGCCGCCGCCAACGCCACGTTCACCGTCGACAACGGCGCCACCACGCCGACGTCCACGACGACCACCACCACGTCGGCCACCACCACGACGACGACCAGCACCTCGACCGCGCCGCCGTCGTGGTCGAACTCCACCACCCCCTACGTGCCGTGGACCGCCCCGCCGTTCGCCAGCCAGCCGATCCCCACCTCGACCGGGCCGTGCGACACCTCCGGCCAGCACGCCACCGCCCCGGACAAGGGCTTCCTGCTGATACCGGCCTACTCCGCCGGGGCGCACCCGAAGGTGAACGGCCCCACCCTGATCACCGAGCCGGCCAGCGGCGCCCTGCCGCTCACCGGCCTCGGCCCGGCCGGCATGGTCCCGCCGCTGCTCGGCGACGGCCGGCACCCGTATCAGTACCTGGAGTTGCTGCAGCCGATCGACGACAACGTCTCGCCGAAGCTGCGTCTGGCCGCCGCCGCCGGGGAGCCGTTCGGCTGCCTGCACGTGGAGTCCTTCGGCGGCCCGGGCAGCGGCTACGGCTACCTGTCCTACGCGCTGAAGGACGCGCTGGTGATCAGCGTGCAGGACAGCAACGCCGACGGCACCCCGTTCCAGCAGCCGCTGCCGACCGCCGCACCCTCGACCCCGGCCCCGGCCCCGGCCACCTCCGCACCGGCCAACGGCAAGCCCCCGGCGAGCCCGCCTCCGACGCCCGCGCCGAAGGCGAAGTTCGAGAAGGTGGTGCTCGGCTACACCTCCCTGGTGTGGGAGTACCAGGAGGCGGCCGGCGCCCAGGCGCCTATCCACCGCGGCTCCGGCACCATCCAGCCGCCGGCTCCGTCCCCGCCGCTGTCGTACAGCAACCTGGTCTTCGCCTTCGGCGGCTTGGTGGCGGCGACCGTGGCGCTGATGTTCGCCTACCACTCGCGGCGGCGGGATCTGGCGCGACGGGCGCGGCGGCAGCGTGCTTCGCACGCGTCGTAGTGCCTGGTGCGTAGGTCGTAGTGGGGCTCGTGAGCCGGGTCAGCCGGCTCAGCCGGCTCAGCCGAATGTGACGTCCTTCGTCTCGACCGTCCCCGCGGTACGCCCCGGCGCGTCCATGTACTTCCAGTACAGGTTGGTGTGCGCGATGACCAGATCCGGCGTCGGCGCGCCATAGGCGGACAGGTCCTCGGTGGTGTGCGCGTCGCCGACCAGCAGCGCGTCGTACCCGCGAGTGAAGGCGCCGTGCAGGGTGGAGCGCACACAGGCGTCGGTCTGGGCACCGGTCACCACCAGCGAGCCCACGCCGAGACCGGCGAGCACCGACTCCAGGACGGTGTCCTCGAACGAGTCCCCGTAGGCCTTCTGCACGACCGGCTCACCATCGCGCGGATCCAGCTCCGGCACGATCTTCCATGCCTCCTCGCCGCTGACCAGCTCCTCGCTGTTGTGCTGGACCCAGACGACCGGCACCCCCGCCTCCCGCGCCCTGCCCACCACCGTGCTGATGTTGCCAACGACCTCGTCCCGCTTGTGGCCGGCCGCGACCACGCCGTTCTGTACGTCGATGACCAGCAGCGCGATGCCCGGACGGTTCTCGAGAGTACTCATGTCCACAAACTAACCTGTCGGACCCTCAAGCCATCATGGTCGAATGAGCGAGATCAAGGTGACCTGGGACCAGGCCAGCGCTCGCCGCCTCCAGCGGGCGGGGCTCGGGACGCCGCTGTCCGCGGACGTGGTGGCGACCGTCGCGGCGATGGCCGGTGCGCACGCACAGGTGATGTCGGCAGCCGAGGTCTCGATCGGGATGCGTACCGGCAGCGCAGTCGCCGACGATGTCCGGGACACGCTGTGGGTGTCGCAGGGCTTGGTGAAGACCTTCGGACCGCGGGGCACGGTCCACTTACTGCCCAGGGCCGACCTGCCGGCCTGGCTCGGCGCGTTGTCGGCGCTGCCGGGCAACCCGAACCAGCACGCCGTCGGCGTCCGCCTCAGCGCCGAGCAGGAGTCGGCGGTCGTCGACGCCGTCGGGGCGGCGCTGGCCGGCGGTGCCGCACTCACGGCCGACGAGCTCGACGAGGCGGTCACCGCCCGCTGCGGCGCCTGGGCCGGGGACCTGGTGATGCCCGCGTTCCAGGGTTTCTGGCCGCGCTGGCGGCAGGCGATCTCGGTGGCGGCGCACCGTGGCGCACTGAGCTACGGCCCGAACCGCGGCCGGAAGACCACCTACACGAGCCCCGGCGCGGTGCCGCTGTCGGCGGAGGAAGGCCTCGGCTTCGTGGTGCGCTCGTATCTGACCGCTTATGGACCCGCCACTCCTGCCCACTTCGGCAAGTGGCTCGGCGGCACGACCGCTTGGGCCACGAAGGTGTTCGCCGACCTCGGCGACGCCGTGACGCCGGTGTCATTCGAGGGGATTCCGGCCTACGTCGCGAGCGGTGACACCGAGTTTCCGGAGCTACCTGCCCGCGGTGTGCGGCTGCTGCCGTACTTCGATGCCTACGCCGTCGCGGGCCAGCCCCGTGACCTGCTGTTCCCCGGCCGCGCGGCGGAGCGGGCGTTGAATCGCGGGCAGGCCGGCAACTTCCCGGTTCTGCTCGTGGACGGCGTGGTGGGAGGCGTCTGGCACCAGAAGAAGAGCGGTCGGAAGGTGACCGTCACTGTTGAGGCCTTGGAAGACCTTGAGGGCGATCGGCTTACTGAGCTTTATGCCCAGGTGGACCGGCTCAGCGAGATCGTTGATGCGCGCGCGACGTTGGTTCTGGGAGAGGTGAGCGCCGACGCGCATGCCTGAGGACGGTCCACCCCTACCTGAAGATCCCCGTATGCCCCAACGAATACCGCCCCGGCTGCGGATAAACCGCCAGCCCATGTGGGCCGTGCCCGACGTTGATCCGCGCCAGCAGTTTCCCGTCGAGTGTCGAGATCGCGTAGACCTCGGAGTCGTACCGCCCTGACAGCCACAGCACCTTGCCGTCCGCCGAGACTCCACCCATGTCCGGGGAGCCGCCGCCTGGCAGCTGCCACTTGCCGCGCGGCTTGCCGGTGCCGAAATCGAACAGCGTGATGGTGCCTTCGCCGCGGTTCGAGACGTACATCGTCTTCGAGTCGCGCGACACGTACAGGCCGTGCGTCCCCCGGCCGGTCGGGATCAGGCCGGTCACCTTGAACGCCTCCCCGTCGACCGTCCACAGGCCGTTCGCCTCCATGTCGGCGACGTAGAACACCTTGCCGTCCGGCGAGATCTTCACGTCCTGCGGCATGGCGCCGCGCTGCGGCAGGTCGAGCGCGCCGAGCAGGGCACGGTTCTTCGTGTCGATCTTCAGCAGCTGACCGGAGAACTCGCAGGACACGATGAAGTAGGAGCCGTCGGGGGAGAAGTCCGCGTGGTTCACTCCCGAGCACGGAACCGGCAGCGTCTTCTGGACTGCCATGGTGTGCGGGTCGCGGAAGACCAGTTGCCTGTCCTTGCTCGCCATCACCACCGCTGAAGTGCCGTCCGGAGTGAAGTAGAGGTTGTACGGATCGTGGACGTTCACCGGCGTCCCCGGCTTGCCGGTGAACGGGTCGATCGGAGTCAGGGTGTTGCCGAGGTCGTTGTTCACCCACAGCGTCTTCAGATCCCAGGACGGCACCACGTGCTGCGGCTGCCGGCCCACTTTCAGCGTCTCGATGACGTGGTAGTCCGCCGGGTCGATGACCGTGACCGTGTCGCTCTCGGTGTTCGGCACGTAGACCCGCGGCAGAGCCGAGGCGATGACCGGCGACACCATCCCGGGGCGATCGAACGAGTACAGGTCGGAGGGGTCGTAGTCCGGCATGCCCGGCAGGGCTGCGGGGTGCAGGGAGCCCGCGTCCTGCGGCGCGCCCGGTGCGGCTTGTGTCGGAGCGTTCGGGACAGCGCCGCTGGGACCGACGTTGGCACCCTGTGCACTGCTGGCATGCTCCATGCCACCCCCCATGCCCGGCATCCCTTGCATCCCGGGCATTCCCTGCATCCCCGCCGCGCCATCGGCAGTCGAACGGACCGGCCCGGAACCCTTGGCGGCCGGCGCGGCGTCGTCATGCCAGACGGCGCGGTCGGTGGCGAGCCACACGCCGCCGGCGACGACCCCGGTGGCGAAGAGCGTCACCGACAGCCGGCGCATGCGGCGCAGCCGGCGCGGCGAGGCCGCCGCCAGGGGCGTCGAACTCGCGCGGCGACCGTGCGCGGCGCCGGAGCCGGGCTTCGGGGGAGTGGACGGCGTGTCGTCGCCGTGGGTGGGCGTCACGAAAACAGCTCCGATGCGGTGACGGCGGCCAGGCCGCGGGACTTCAGGCCGGCGAGGACCGCGGGCAGCGCGGCCACGGTGTCCGGGTGCCCCAGGTGCAGGGACACGACGGCGCCGGGGCGGACGGCGCGCAGCAGGCGCTCGGCGATCGTCGCGCTCGGCGGGTCCTGGTAGTCGAGCGGGTCGACGTCGTAGGACAACACCGTGCGATACCCGGCCCGGCGCGCCTGCTCGACCAGCATCGGATCGGCGTGCTGAGTCTGCGACGGCCGGAACCAGACACCGGGCGACCCGGTCAGCGTGCGCAGCCGGGCGGCGCAGGCCTCGATCTCGGCCAGCGCCGCGGCCGGGGCCAGGCGCGTGATGTCGACGTGGTTCTCGGTGTGGTTGCCGAGCTCGTGGCCGCCGTCCAGCACCCGCCGCGCCAGTCGCGGGTACTCGCCGAGCCAGCGGCCGACGGCCAGCACGGTCAGCCGCGCGTGGTCCGCCTCGGCTTCCTTCAGCAGTGCCTCGGCGAGCCGCGGGTCGCCGTCGCCGTGGAACGTCAGGGCCACCTGCGGACGGCCGGAGACCGCGTGGTCCACCTCGTCCGGCGGGGGTCCGGAGCGCCCGGCGGGGGGCGGATCGGCAGAGCCGGACTGCGCGGGACCTGAGACGGTCGCAGTGCCCGCAGTGCCCGCAGTGCCCGCGGCAGCCGCAGGGCTCCTGCTTGTCCCCCCACCGCCCTCCGAGCACGCCGCCAGACTTGCCGACGCGGCAGCCGTCCCCAGCACGGCCAGCCCCGCCCGCAGCGCGGTGCGTCGGTCCGGTGCGATCACGGGCCACGATCCTAAGGAGCCGTCAGCCGTTTTCCGGTGATTGGTCCCCGTGCCGCCATAAGTGCGATCGCCGTTTCACCCGAACGGGAGCGGTCGGACCCTTGTAGCGCCTGCTACCGGCCGGTAGGTTTTTTGACACGCCGTCCAATGCCGTCCAATGCCGTCTGCAAGCCCTCGTCACCTCACCGGGAGCCGCCGTGGGACGCAAGATATTGATCCTCGCCGGTGCTCTGGCCCTGGCCGCCGAAGCCCTCGGCATGCTGATCGTCACCGCCGCCTTCTACGGCTTCGCCTCCTTCGGCGACGGCGTCAGCTTCGGCCCGGCCTCCCCCGGCATCCTGCAGGTCGGCGCGATGGTGTTGTGCCTGAGCATCACCGTGGCCCTGTCCGGCGGGGCGCTGATCCTGACGCTGGCCGCCCTCGGCTTCGCCCTGAACAACTTCATGCAGGGCACGATGATGGCCATCGCGGCGCTGCAGCTGTTCACCACCATCGTCGTCACCGGCCTCACCGGCTGGACCCAGTTGCTCCTGCTCGGTGGAGTGTTCATCCTGCTGTCCGCCGCCCTCGCGATGGCGATGATCACGCCGCCCCCGCCGAAGCCGGAGCCCGGCCCGGTCGAGGGCGCGCCCTCGGCGCCGAAGCCGGCCTGAGCCGCCGCCCCGGCGCTCCGGTTACAGTCGGGTCATGCCCGCGACACTTCCGCCCCTCGTCCTCGCGTCCGCTTCCCCGGCCCGTCTGAGCCTGCTGCGCAACGCCGGCTTCGACCCGCGCGTCCTGGTCAGCGGCGTCGACGAGGACGCCATCGAAGCCGCCCTCGGCCCGCACGCGATCCCCTCCGACGTGGCGCTGGAACTCGCCCGCGCCAAGGCGCGCGCCGTCGCCGCGCTGCCGGACAGCGAAGGCGCCCTCATCATCGGCTGCGACTCGATCCTGGAGTTCGAGGGCCAGGCCCTGGGCAAGCCCGACGACGCCCAGGAGGCGGTGGCCCGCTGGTACGCGATGCGCGGCAAGTCCGGCCGCCTGCTCACCGGCCACTGGCTCGTCGACCGCACCACCGGCGGGGAAGTGGGCTCGGTGGCCACCACGGTGGTCCATTTCGGCGAGCCGAGCGACGAGGAGATCCTGGCCTACGTGGCCACCGGCGAGCCGCTGCGGGTGGCCGGCGCCTTCACGATCGACGGCCTCGGCGGCGCGTTCGTCGCCGGGCTGGAGGGCGACCACTCCAACGTCATCGGCCTGTCGAAGCCGTTGCTGCGCAAGCTGATGGGCGACTTGGGTGTGAACTACACGGCGTACTGGAGTACGGCCGCACAGGGCTGAGAGCTACAAACGCGAACGCAAAGAGCGGGAACCCTTCCGGGCTCCCGCTCTTGTGCTGATTCTCTTGTACTGAGTGCTGATCGGTCGCCGGCTGCTGAGGGCGGCCGGCCGTACCCGGACTACCGGACTAGCTCAGCTACCCGAACCCAGCGAGCTCAGCAGCTTCTGGACGTCGATGTTGGTCACGCCGTCGGGCGCGCTCACCTTGGCGGCGTCCTGGCTGAATTTCGCGTCCACCGGCAGGTGGCCGCCGCCGGTCTGGTCCTTCGGCAGGAACTGCGCCAGGTCCAGCTGCAGCTCGCTGATCTGGTTGTTCTTCAGCCACACGTCGAAGGTCACGACCTCGGAGTCCGGGACCGAGTTCAGCGACTCGCGGGCCTTGTCCAGGTCAGCCTTGGACTTGCCCGGGATCGAGGCCATCGCCGGGCTCAGGGCGCCCAGGATGTCCTGGCCGATCACCTTGACCTTGCCGGAGACCTCGAGCTTGCCGCCGCCGAGGTCCTTGACCGTAGCGTCCTGGGTCAGCGCCTTCATCAGCGAGGTCTCCATGGAGGCCAGCATCTGGGTGTTCGGCGAGGCGGTGGTGGCCGCGCCGAGGTCGCCCCCGCCGAAGCTCTTCGCCATCTGCTCCAGGCCCTTGAGGTCCTGGGCGCTGACACCGACCCACTTGCCGGCCAGCAGGGCCCGCACCGGCGCCTGGAAGTCCGGCGGGATCTGGCCCATCGAGGCGTTCAGGTCGGCGGCGGACTTGCCGGACAGCTGGAGGATCTGCGGCACGTTCGCCTTCGCGTACAGGGCGCCGCCGACGCTGCGGACGTCGAAGTACTCGGTGCCGCCGGCGGTGACGCCGAGCTCCACGTTCGGGGTCTCGCCGGGCTTGAGGTCCTTGAGCGCCTTGTCGGAGCTGACCGTGAACTTCACGACGACCCCGCCGTTGCCCAGCAGGGACTTGGCGATCGCCGCGTCCTGCTTGCTGGAGTCCTTGTTCATCGCGCCGATCATCGCGTCGTCCGGCTTCAGCGAGAGCTGGAAGGACTCGGCCTTGCCGCTGGAGATGTTCTTCACCGCGGCGGCCAGCGCGGCCGTCGGGGTCTTGCCGCCGCCGGAGTCCCCGCCGCTGCTGCCGCCGCTGCCGGTGGAGCCGGAGGACGAGCACGCGGTGAGCGCGAGGCCAGAGACGGCGCCGACGGCGATCGTCATCGTCAGGGCTCGAACCGGACGCTTTCCGGGTATGGACGTCGTTTGTACGGGCATTGCTGGGAACCCCCCTGAAACGGAGCCTTTGTCTTTTCCTCGAACCGTGTCAACTCTACCTGCAGGCACTGTCGCACAGGATGCGACTTTGGGGGGAATCTGTGAATCCACCTACAGAGGATGTGATCTTGAAAGAGTACTACCCAGGGGGTACAAAGCTCAGTGGGCCGGGGGAAAAGCCGAGGCGCGCCAGCCGCCGGGCCCGGGGCGCAGCGGCGTGCGAACGCCCCGCTCACGGGCGGTCCAGCCGCTGCGGACGCCGGTGCCTCGCTGATCGTTATCCGATCGTGACTGCGTGGCGGCAACGGAGGCCGCGGCGAGGACGGTGACCACCGCCGCGATCTCCTCGTCGGTCGGGTTGCCGTGGACGACACGGATCTGTGCGCCTTCCGAGATCTGTGCGCCTTCCGAGAACTGTGCGCCCGTATCTGCCACGGTGTGCTCGCTCTCGCTCTGGTTGTCGGTGGCAGCACTCACAGCGGGATGTTCCCATGCTTCTTCGGCGGCAGGGTCTCGCGCTTGGACCGCAGCGCCCGCAGAGCCTTGACGATGTACGCCCGGGTCTGCGAGGGCTCGATCACCGAGTCCACGTATCCGCGTTCAGAGGCCTGGTACGGATTCAGCAGCTCGTCCTCGTACTCCTCGATGAGCCGCGCACGCTCGGCGGTGGGATCCTCGGCGGCCGCCAGTTCCTTGCGGTAGAGGATGTTCACCGCGCCCTGCGCACCCATCACCGCGATCTGCGCCGTCGGCCACGCCACGTTCAGATCGGCGCCGAGGTGCTTGGAGCCCATGACGTCGTAGGCACCGCCGAACGCCTTGCGGGTGATGATCGTCAGCAGCGGCACGGTAGCCTCGGCGTAGGCGTAGATCAGCTTCGCGCCGCGCCGGATGATGCCGTTCCACTCCTGGCCGGTGCCCGGCAGGAAGCCGGGGACGTCGACGAAGGTCAGCACCGGGACGTTGAACGCGTCGCAGGTCCGCACGAACCGCGCGGCCTTCTCCGAGGCGTCGATGTCCAGGCAGCCGGCCAGCTGCAGCGGCTGGTTGGCGACGATGCCGACGCTGCGGCCCTCGACCCGGCCGAACCCGACGACGATGTTCGGCGCGAACAGCGGCTGCACCTCGAGGAAGTCGGCGTCGTCCAGCACGTGCTCGATGACCTTGTGGATGTCATAGGGCTGGTTCGCCGAGTCCGGCACGAGCGTGTCCAGCTCGCGGTCCTCGGCGCTGACCTCAAGATCTGCTTCCGTGTCATAAATGGGAGCGTCATCGAGGTTGTTGCTGGGGAGGAAGGACAGCAGACCCTTGACGTAGTCGATCGCGTCCTTCTCATCACCGCCCATGTAGTGCGCGTTGCCGGACTTGGTGTTGTGCGTCCGCGCCCCGCCCAGGTCCTCCATCGAGACGTCCTCGCCGGTGACCGTCTTGATCACGTCCGGCCCGGTGATGAACATCTGCGAGGTCTGGTCGACCATCACCACGAAGTCGGTCAGCGCCGGGGAGTACACGTGCCCGCCGGCCGCCGCGCCCATGATCAGCGAGATCTGCGGGATCACGCCCGAAGCCAGCACGTTCCGCCGGAAGATCTCCCCGTACAAGCCCAGCGAGACGACGCCCTCCTGGATCCGCGCCCCGCCGCCCTCGTTGATGCCCACGATCGGGCAGCCGAGCTTCAACGCCAGGTCGAGCACCTTGACGATCTTCTCGCCGTACACCTCGCCGAGTGCCCCGCCGAAGATGGTGACGTCCTGCGAGAAGACGCAGACCTGCCGGCCGTCCACGGTCCCGAACCCGGTGACCACGCCGTCGGTGTAGGGCCGGTTCCGCTCCATCCCGAACCGCGCCGACCGGTGCCGCGCCAGCTCGTCCAGCTCCATGAAGGAGCCCTCGTCGAGCAGGTACTCGATCCGCTCCCGCGCGGTCATCTTCCCCTTGGCGTGCTGCTTGTCCACGGCACGCGCGTTGCCGGCGTGGATCGCTTCGTCCACCCGGCCGCGCAGTTCGGCGAGCTTGCCCGCCGTGGTGTGGATGTCAGGGGCTGCGGCGTCAGTCACGGTGGTCACTGTAATGCGTATTAGGGGAATAGCCTCGGGGGATGACTAGTGACTCGCCTTACAGTCCGTACAGCGATTTGGAGCGCCCGCCGCTGCGCGAGCTCGCCATCAACAAGGCGGTCATCCGGCCCGGCGGCCTGTGGCGCCGGGTCGCCATCGTCACCGAGACCGGCTCGACCAACGCCGACCTCGCCGACGCCGCACGCGGCGGCGAGGCCGAAGGCCTGGTCCTGGTCGCCGAGTCGCAGAGCGCCGGCCGGGGCCGCCTCGGGCGCGCGTGGACCGCGCCGCCGCGCTCCGGACTGTTCTTCTCCGTGCTGCTCCGGCCGGGTGACGTGACCCCGGCGCGCTGGGGGTGGCTGCCGCTGCTGGCCGGGACCGCCGTGCGGACCGCCGTCGACGCCGTGACCGGGGTCCCGGTGCGGCTGAAGTGGCCCAACGACCTCATCGTCGTGGACGACGCCGTGCCGGACGAGACCATGGGCGAGGGCATCGAGACCGGCTCCTACGGCGCGGCGCGCAAGCTCGGCGGCATCCTCGTCGAGCGGATCGAGACCGCCGCCGGTCCCGCGGCGGTGGTGGGCATCGGGCTCAACGTCTCGCTGCACGCCGACGAGCTGCCCGCGCCGCACGCCACCTCGCTGGTCCTGGAGGACGCCAAGGCCGCCGACCGCGACACCGTCCTGCGGGCGGTGCTGCGGGAGCTGGGCCGCTGGTACACCGACTGGACCGCGGTGTCCGGCGACCCCATGGCCTGCGGTCTGGCCAGTGCCTACGCCGCCTCGTGTGCCACTTTCGGCCGGCGGGTACAAGTGCAGGTACCGGGCGGGGCGGCCGTGGAGGGGGACGCCGTGGGACTGGACGCGGACGGACGGCTGCTGGTGCGGACGGCGGACGGCGAGCGGGCGTTCGGGGCGGGGGATGTAGTCCATCTCAGATGACAAGACCCTGTCACTGCACACCGTCACGGTTGTCTGCCAATATGCGTGGCGACAAAGACCTTCGCTTCCTCACAGGGGGGAGGCGCGGAGCTGAGGGAGTTGTGACGAAATGGGCTACCCCACACGCCTGCTGGCGCCCGGTGAGCAGATAGACCTGGCCATGCGCCCGCACTGGAAGGCGCTGATCCTCCCGGTGCTGAACCTGATCGTCGCGGTCGCCGCGTTCGGCGCCGCGGTCGGGTTCTCCAGCGGGGACGCGCGCAAGTGGGCGGCGATCGGCGTCGGGGCGCTGGCCCTGATCGACATCGTCGTCTTCACGCTGCGGCCGTGGATCATCTGGCTGAACAAGAACTACGTGGTCACGAACAAGCGGCTGATCATCCGCGAGGGCTTCATCCACCGGCACGGCCGCGACATGCCGCTGGTCAAGATCAACGACGTGTCGTTCCAGCACAACGGCCTGCTGGACCGGATCCTGGGCTGTGGCACCCTGGTGGTGGAGTCGGCCGGCGAGCACGGCCAGGAGCAGCTGCAGGACATCCCGCACGTGGAGGCCACGCAGCGCGAGCTGACCAACCTGATCAGCAACGTCGGCCCGAGCGGCGCCGCCGAGGAGGAGGACGAGGCCGACTCCGAGGAGCCCCGCCGCAAGCGCTGAAGGTCCGGCGGGTGCTTAGGTGGTAACTGCTTAAGTGGTAACACTGACGGCGGCGAGACGACGGCGACCAGGGCTGGAGCACGGAGCAGATGGCGCGCAGGGTGCCGGGGGACGCGAACAGAGCCGGCGGCGAGGCGGCGGACAGGACGGCCCCCACGGCCGTCCCCGCCGCGGCGTCCGCCGGCCGTCCCCCGACCGCGTCCGGCCGGGTCTTCGGCCCTGAACCCGCCGGACCCCGGCCCCGCGCCGACGGCGACGAACTCGAATCGCTGCTGCTCGGCGGCGTCCCCCGGCACACCGCTTACGAGGTCTGCAAGGCGGCCGGCATCCCCTACGACGAAGCCCGCCGCTACTGGCGCGCCATGGGCTTCGCCGACGTCGGCCAGGCCCGCGCCTTCACCGACGCCGACGTCGACGCCCTGCTCCGGCTCGGCGGCCTGTCCCGCAGCGGCATGTTCAGCGAGGAGTTCGCCACCCAGGTCGCGCGCTCCATGGGGCAGACCACGGCCCGGCTGGCCGAGTGGCAGGTGGACGCGCTGGTCGACGCCTTCGACACGGCCGGCCTGGGCTCGGAGCAGATGGCCGAGTTCGGCTTCCGGATCGGCCGCCGGGTCCTGCCGGAGCTGGAGGAGCTGCTGGTCTACGTCTGGCGCCGGCAGCTCGCCGCGGCCGCCGGCCGGCTCCGCCAGCAGCTCCAGGAGCACGCCGAGGGCCTGCAGGCGGTCGGCTTCGCGGACCTGGTCTCCTTCACCCGGCTGTCCCGCCAGCTGTCCGAGGAGGAGCTGGCCGGCCTGGTCTCGGTGTTCGAGGCCAACGCCGCCGACACCGTGGCCTACGGCGGCGGCCGCCTGATCAAGACCTTGGGCGACGAGATCATGTTCGCCGCCGACTCCCCGGCCCGGGCCGCCCGCATCGCGCTGGACCTGCTGGCGCTGATGCGCCGCACCGAGGCGGTCCCGGAACTGCGGATAGGAGTGGCCTACGGGCACGTGGTGCAGCGCAACGGCGACATCTACGGCACCACCGTGAACCTGGCCGCGCGGCTGACGGCGATGGCCGAGCCGGACCAGATCGTCATCGACCCGGAGCTGGCCGCCGCGCTGGTCGGCGACGCGGCGTTCGAGGTGGCGCCGATCGGGGTGCGGATGGTGCGCGGGCTGGGCGAGATCGAGCCGTCGGTGCTGACGGCGGCGGAGTGATAGCGCAGCTCAGCCGCCAGTGACCGCCCTCATATTCCACAGTTTGAGATGACGCTGTTAGCGTCGTAGCTATGACTGATCTGCCGACAACGCTGTCGCTTCGAGAAGTCGGACCCCGCGACGGCCTCCAGAACGAGGACCCGGTCTCCACCGAGGCCAAGATCGAACTGATCGACCGGCTGTCCGGGACCGGCGTGTCGCGGATCGAGGCGGTGTCCTTCGTGCACCCGCGCGCGATCCCGCAGATGGCCGACGCCGCCGAGGTCGCCGCACAGATGACCCGGGCCTCCGGCGTCCGGTACTCGGCGCTGGTGCCGAACCTCAAGGGTGCCGAGCGGGCACTGGATGCGGGCTTCACCGAGATCGAGGTCGTCGTCTCGGCCTCGGACACGCACAACAAGAAGAACCTGAACCGCGGCACCGCCGAGTCGCTGGACGACATCGCCGCCATCATCGACCTGGCGCACGGCCGGGACGCCACCGTGCAGGTCATCGTCTCCACCGCCTGGGGCTGCCCGTATGAGGGCGAGGTGCCCACCGAGCGCGTGCTCTGGGTGGCCGGAACCGCCGTCGCGCACGGTGCGGACTCCCTGTCCTACGGCGACACCACGGGCATGGCGACCCCTACCCGGGTCACCCGCTTGATCGGTGAGACCCGCTCGGCGCACAGCGAGCTGCCGCTGAACCTGCACTTCCACAACACTCGCGGCACCGGCCTGGCGAATGTGCTGGCCGCCCTGGAACTCGGCGTCACGGACTTCGACGCCTCGGTCGGCGGCCTCGGAGGATGCCCTTACGCGCCCGGCGCTTCCGGCAACATCGCGACCGAGGAGCTGGTGCACATGGTGGAGGACATGGGCATCGACACCGGCGTGGACCTTGAGGCGCTGCTGGAGACCGCGGCCTACGCCGAGCGTGCGGTCGGGCGGACGCTGCCGTCGCAGGTGCTGCGGGCCGGACCGCGCACGCGGCTGGCGCAGGCCTAGCTGCTGCTGTCGCTACTGCTGTCTCGCCGATCCTGCTCCGGGACATTGGCGGCTTGCCTTGGTCTGTGGTCCGGCCGGGTCGCGTCGGCCGCTGGCGGTTGGGCGGCGGTGGGTCGGCTTGGGCTGGCCGCCGGCGGTATGAGCGTGGTCTAAACGATCCGCTCCGCGCCGCAATACACGTTCGCCGTTCGTCCCCGCAGGAAGCCGACCAGGGTCAGTCCCGAGTCGGCGGCCAGTGTCACGGCCAGGGACGACGGGGCGGATACTGCGGTCAGCATCGGGATGCCGGCGGCCAGTGCCTTCTGGACCAGCTCGAACGATGCGCGGCCGCTCACTGCCAGTACGTGGCCGCGTAGCGGCAGTCGGTCGGTGCGGAGGGCCCAGCCCAGTACCTTGTCGACTGCGTTGTGGCGGCCGACGTCCTCGCGGAGGCAGAGTAGCTCGCCCTCGGGGGTGAACAGGGCGGCGGCGTGGAGGCCGCCGGTTTTGGCGAACACCTTCTGGGCGTCGCGCATTCGGTCCGGCAGGGTGAACAGGGTCTGCGCGGACACCTTTGCGTCGTCCTCGGTGACCGGCCAGCGCATGGTGGCGTGGACCGCGTCTATCGAGGTCTTTCCGCAGACGCCGCAGGCGCTGGTGACGTAGGACGAGCGGCGTAGCCGGTCCTCCGGCAGCGCTATGTCCGGGGCCAGGGTCACGTCGACGATGTTCAGCGGGTCGCCGTCGGCGAAGGCCAGCGACGCGTCGCCGTCGACATACGCGGTGGACGAGCAGCCGTTGTCGGCGGAGCAGAACTTCATGCGTACCACGTCGTGCGGTGTTGCGAGGACGCCCTCGGACACCAGGTGCCCGGCCACCAGGTCGAAGTCGTCGCCCGGGGTGCGCATGGTGACTGTGAAGGGCTGGCCGCCGATGCGGAGTTCCAGGGGTTCCTCGGCGGCCGTGTACTCCTCGCCGCCGCGTCGGACCAGACCTTCAGCGGTGCCGTCCAGACGGACCACGCGCCGCCGGGCTGTGACCCTACTCAACGGTTCTCACCACACTCTTCCCCTAGCCTCAGCATTCCAGGTTCCCCCGGTAATAGGCAAGCGATTTTCCACCACTGACATTCCCGCCTAAAAACCAGGTGAGAAGTGTCATAGGCATTCTCT
>JABFWL010000453.1 GCA_013362315.1 Catenulispora sp.
GCCGCCCAGGCCGGTGCCGCCGCCCAGGTGCGAGCCGGTGCCGAGTCCGGAGTGCGGGTTGTAGGAGGCCAGCGATCCGCTGTGCGGGTCGAAGGGCTTGAGGCCGGTATCAGTGCCCGTACCGGTGAACGGATCGGTGCCGTTCTTCGGGAACAGGGGATCGGTGGGGCCGGTGAGATGGCCGGGGCTAGTCGGCGTGGTCGTCTTGGGCGCCGTGACCTTGGGCGTGTCCAAGTGCGGCCCGCTCGTGGGTCCGCTCGGCCCGGTGGGCAAGCTCGCAGACCCCGGACCTGGATACGTGGGCTGCGTGGTGCCGGAACCCGGCCCTCCGTGAGTGATCCGCCCGGGGTCAAGCTTGCCCGGAAGGCTCTTCGCGTTCATGACCCAGGCCTGGCCCAACGCGTTCATGTTGGTCATGGGCGGGCTGTTGCCGGCGTCCGAGGTGATGCTGTGCCAGCCCAGCGTGTCCAGCATCACCTTCGCCGTCATCGTGCCCAGCACCAGGTTCCTGACCGGCTCGGTGATCGGCGTGTTGAGGGTCTCGACGATCGCGACCACGGCCTCGGTCGTGGCGACCACCTCCGGGGCCAGGGCCGCCGCGACGGCGACTCCGGCCAGTTCCGAGAAGAACAGCAGGGCGTCCTGCCAGTTCTCGTGCACCGCCTGTCCGCACATCCAACACGCCAGCCGGAACGTGGAGACCGCGGCGGACTGCAGGTCCCGATCCGGATCCGGGAGGGTGTTGCCGGCCAGTACGCCGGCATGGGTGATCATCTGCGCGCAGTCCTTCAGGATGCCGACCATGTCAGCGGTGATCTGCGTACCGCTGCCCGCAGTCGCGTCGCCTGTGGAAGTGGGCGCTGGAGAGGAACCGCCGGCGGTCAGGCTGGCCATCGTTGCGTAGCCGCTGTAGACCTGCTGCGGGGTGACGTAGCCGCCGGTACCGGTCGCCGTACCCGCGCCGGCGGTCGCTGTGGCAGCCGGTATCAGGTTGACCCCTTTGCCCAGCGAGGAGTCGATCTGGAGCAGCAGCGACACCGCATAGTTCTGGACCTTGGCCAGCTCCTCGTAGAAGGCGTTCGCCGCGTCCCCGGCCCAGGTCCGGCTGATCCGCTGGTATGCGTTGTACAGATCGTTGGCCACGGTGCGCAGCGAGTCGGCGCACAGGTCCCACCCCGTGATCGCGCTCTCCAGATCGTGCGGGGTCCCGGATCGCAGCAGCCGCTGGTAGTTGAAGAACCCCTTGTCGCACCGCCCGTCGTGCCGCCACGCCAGGGGGTCGGACGCTCCCGTGTACCGGTTGTAGTAGTCGCCCATGGCGTCCCCCCGCCTTCTCAGCTCGCCGGCTTGAAGTCGGCCTCGACCCCGGACAGGGCGGACTCGACGGACTTGGCGGAGATGGTGTCGGTGTTCGCGGCGTGCTGATAGTTGTCGTGGATCAGCTGCGCCGCCTTGGCCAGGTCGCCGAGCATCCCCGACAGCGTCGACAGGTTCGCGTACAGATTCGCGCAGGAGCCGCGGTAGGCCGCGGCGAAGTCGCCGGCCTCCTGCATGTGCCCGAAGTCGACGACCTGGGTGCTCAGCCGCTCCATGGACTTGCGCACACCGCCGTCCACGATGCCCTGCGTCGTCAGCAGCGACCGCCGCAGCACGGCGATCTCCGACAGGTCGGCGACGATGTCGTCCTTGCCCGCCATCGCTAGCTCGTCCAGATCCGGGTGTTGTTCCGCTCGGTGTTCTGCATCTGGTCGCGGGTGCCGCCCAGGTGGTTGGTCGCGCGCTGCAGGACCATCGACATGTGCTCGAAGGCCTTCTGCCAGTCCCGGCGGACCTCGTCGTAGGCGGTGCGGGCGTCGCCGTCCCAGTCGCTCAGGTGCTGGTTGAGCTTGGCCTGCAGGTCGTCGATCGCGGTCTTGGCCGCGGTGTAGGCCCCGCCCAGCTCCTGCTCGGCGGTGCTCAGGGCCGCGTAGTTGATGCTCAGGCCGCCGTCGTTCGCCATCGCCGGTCCCCCTTCAGCTGAAGTCGTTGAGCGCCGACATGATGGAGTTCGCGCTGCTCTTGTCCTGCTCCACCGCGGCCTGGTAGGCGCGGTGGGTGCCGGTCAGCGCCCCGTGGATGCGGTCCAGGCCGGCCACGATCTTGCTGAAGTCCTGGTCCCACTGCTCCATCACGGAGCGGAACACGGTCGCGGCCTCGGACTGGTAGCCGCTCTGGGTGTTGGCGACGGTGCCGGCGACCCGGGACCGGATCCCGGCCAGCGCCCGGCCCGCCTCCTCGACCTGGGTCGCGGCCTGCGCCATCGCGGGTATCTGGGCACTCGCACCGGTTGCCATCGCGGACTCCCCCCATCGATGCTCAAGACGTCGGCATCTCATGACGCTGATTCTCGTGACACTGGCCGCCACGGGCACTGGCCGCCAGGACACTGATTCGCCCCGGGACGCGGGCCACCGCAGGTGGGGCCGCTGTTGTTCCGGCGTCGTCAAGGTATCGAGACGGGGAACGCGGCGGTACCCGTGGCCGTGTCCGGTATTCGCATGACACGGGCCGCCGCGGGAGGAGTGCCGCGGCCGGTGTTCGGCGCGTCAGCGGGCGGCGCCGGACGCCGAGGTGGAGGGCGAAGCAGGACCCGGATTCACTGCCTGCGTCGTCAACGCCGCTTGCTCGTCCAGCGTCGGACCGGTCGGGATCAGGGCCAGCAGGGACTGCGGGATCGGACTCGGCGTGGCCTGGGCCAGGCCCAGATCGGTCAGGACGTTGCCGCTCGCGCCGATCGGGTAGGCGATCCCGGCGTCGGTGACCAGGTACAGCGCCCCGGTCGTCACGCCCGGCCCCGGCACCGCCCGGACCAGCGCGCCGTGCCCGGCCGGCACGTCCACCTCGTCGGCGATCGGCGTCTGCAGCGGGCCGACCGGTGCCCGGCTCGCGCTGCGCGCCGACGTCTTCGGCGCGGCGGGGTGCGTGGTGACGGTCATCGTGTCCTGCGACGCGTCCGCCAGCACCGCGCACACCGCCGTCTGCCCCGGCTGCGCCGCCACCAGCTTCGGCACCGCGGCCGGCAGGCC
>JABFWL010000606.1 GCA_013362315.1 Catenulispora sp.
GGAGCCGTTGGTGTTGCAGATCGCCAGCACCCGGGAGTGCTGCTCGCGGGCGTGCCGGATGGCCATCAGGGTGTCCATGGTCTCGCCGGACTGCGAGATCGCTATCACCAGCGTGTCCTTGGTCAGGATCGGGTCGCGGTAGCGGAACTCGCTGGCCAGCTCGACCTCGACCGGGATCCGGGTCCAGTGCTCGATCGCGTACTTGGCGATCAGGCCGGCGTGGTAGGCGGTGCCGCAGGCGATCACGATGATCTTCGTGACGGCGCGCAGCTCCTCCTCGGACAGCCGCATCTCGTCCAGCGCCAGCTTGCCGTCGCCGTTCACCCGGCCCAGCAGCGTCTCGGCGACCGCCTGCGGCTGCTCGGCGATCTCCTTCTGCATGAACCAGTCGTAGCCGCCCTTCTCCGCGGCCGAGGCGTCCCAGGACACGTGGAACCGCTTGCCCTCGACCTGCTCGCCGGCGAAGGTGGTGATCTTCACCGAGCCGTCCCGGAAGACCTCGGCGACCTGGTCCTGGCCCATCTCGATGGCCTCGCGGGTGTGCGCGATGAAGGCCGAGACGTCCGAGGCCAGGAACGCCTCGCCGTCGCCGACGCCGATCACCAGCGGGGAGTTGCGGCGCGCGCCGACCACCACGTCCGGGGCCTCGGCGTGCACGGCGACCAGGGTGAAGGCACCCTGCAGCCGGTTCACGACGCGGCGCATCGCCGCGCCGAGGTCGCCGTCGCCGGCCGCGGCGAAGTCCCGGGCCAGCAGATGCGCGACCACCTCGGTGTCGGTCTCGCTGAGGAAGACGACGCCGTCCTCGGTGAGTTCGGCCTTCAAGCGCGCGAAGTTCTCGATGATGCCGTTGTGGATGACGGCCACCTTGCCGGTGGTGTCGGTGTAGACGCCGTCGGCGGGCGCACTGAAGTGCGGATGGGCGTTGCCGTCGGTCGGGCCGCCGTGGGTGGCCCAGCGGGTGTGGCCGAGGCCGGTGGTCGACGCCGGGAGCGGCCGGGCGTCGAGCTCCTTCTCCAGGTTCGCCAGCTTCCCGGCTTTCTTGGCGCCGGCCAGCCGCGCCTCGGCGGAGGACCGGTCGACGACGGCGATGCCCGCCGAGTCGTATCCCCGGTACTCCATCCGGCGCAGGCCTTCGACCACGATGCCAAGGGCTTGCTGGGACCCTACGTAACCAACGATTCCGCACATGGGGAGGAGCATAGTGGTACAGGGGTTGACCTGGATTGGTACAGACCAATACCGCCGCATTAGGCCTGCGCTACCAGTGGGTAGGGTGAACGGGTGACCAGTGCCCAGGCCCAGGCCGCACCTCCCGCGCCCAACCCGTTCCTGGAATTCAGCCGGGACGAGTGGGCAGCCCTGAGGGACCGGACCCCGCTGCCGCTGACCGAACCGGAGATCGAGCGCCTGCGCGGCTTGCTCGATGTGACCGACATCGAGGAGGTCCGCGACGTCTACCTTCCGCTGACCCAGTTGCTGAGCTTGTACGTGCGCTCCACCGCGAACCTGCGCGGCACGATCGCCGCGTTCGCCGCCGGCGCCGGAGGCGGCGACCGGCAGGGGCAGTGGACGCCGCAGACGGCGCCGCCGTTCGTGATCGGCATCGCCGGCTCGGTGTCGGTGGGCAAGTCCACGTTCTCCCGGACGCTGCGCGCGTTGCTGGCGCGCAGCCCCGAGCATCCCGAGGTGGGGCTGATCACGACCGACGGGTTCCTGTATCCGAACGCGGTGCTGGAGAAGCGCGGCCTGATGGGCCGCAAAGGCTTCCCGGAGTCATATGACCAGCGGGCGTTCCTGCGCTTCCTGTCGGCGGTGAAGTCCGGCCAGGCGGCGGTCGCGGCGCCGGTGTACTCGCATCTGGAGTACGACATCGTGCGCGGCGAGCGCGTCGAGGTGAAGCGGCCGGACATCCTGCTGGTCGAGGGCCTGAACCTGCTCCAGCCGGCCCGGACCCGCGCCGACGGCCGCACCTCGATGGCCGCCTCGGACTTCCTGGACTTCTCGATCTACCTCGACGCCCGGCGCTCGGACCTGAAGCAGTGGTACACCGACCGCTTCCTGGCGCTGCGCTCCACGTCGTTCAGCGACCCGCAGTCCTACTTCCACCGGTTCGCCTCGCTGTCCGACGACGCGGCACGCGGACTGGCCGAGGAGATCTGGACGTCGATCAACGAGCGGAACCTGATCGACAACATCCTGCCGACCCGCGGGCGGGCGAAGCTGGTGCTGCGCAAGAGCGCCGACCACCGGGTGGAGCGGGTGCAGCTGCGCAAGCCGTGACGGGAGGTCAAGTCGGCCTTAGAGCCTTTACCTGCCCTTCTCCGTTTTCTGCAAGACACCGCCGGTGCTCTGTCGCCATCGTGAGGGGCATGCTGGCCCGCCCCAACGGGGGGATGGCACCGGAGCGGCCGGAAACGGCCGGTCCGGTGTCGTCATGCGGGCCGGTCCCCAATGCCGGGGCGGCTGAGGTTGAGGCGGGGCCGTCGACGGCTGTGGCGGTGACGAGCGGGCGCTCTGGCGGGCGGCAGGGGCGGCCTCAGAGCAGCACGCTCGTCACCCGCCCGGGAAGCCGGTCGAGCGCCGAACCGGGGCCGGCGCCGCGCCGCAACTCCGCCAGCCGTCCCGGCGTCAGCCCGGTCATCGCCTTGACCTCGTGGCTCAGGTGCGCCTGGTCGTGGAACCGGGCCAGCGCGGCGGCCTGCGCCCAGCCGCGACCGGCCAGCCGGGCGCGCAGCGCCGCTTGCAGGCGCAGCACCCGGGCCACCGCCTTCGGCGACATGCCCACCTGCTCCAGGAAGCGGGCTCGCAGATGGCGGGCGCTCCAGCCGACCTCGCGCTGCACGTCCCGCAGCGACCAACCGGCCCCGACCAGGCGCAGCGCCCGCGTCACCTGCCACGCCGGCAGCACCGGCGAGTCGGCCGCGCGCCGCCGCAGCCGGGCATCGATCCGGGCGAAGCGCTGCTCCCAGGTCGGCAGCCCCTCCAGCTCCTCCACCAGGAGTTCACCCTCCCGCCCCCAGAGCTCTGACACGCTCGGGAACCCGGCGGCGAGGTGAATCATCGGCATGCCGAAGATCTGGTACGCGCCGGTGTGGCAGAGGGTGACTTCGAGCCCGTGGACGCCGCCGCGGTGCCGGCCGACGGAGGCCGCCGACCGGCCCGCGGTCAGGAACGAGGTCCGCTCCAGCGACCCGGCCGCGCTCGCCGCGCTCGCCGCGCTCGCCGTGTTCTCCAACGGACTGATCTTCACCGGCTCGCCGAAGCCCAGCAGCAGAGTGACCGCGCCGGAGGGGATCTCCAGGCGCGATCGCTCGGGGACCCGCGGGATCCGGAACCCGTGATAGGAGTGCACGAGCCGGTAGAGCACAGGGTCGGGCTCGCTGCGGACGCTTTCTATGACCGCGCTTTCCATAGCGGCCAGGCTATTGTCAGGCGGCTTCTCCTGAAACCCTGAACGATTGCAGACGCCGCGTGCCGTAGATCAGCGCGAACAGGGTGAACGCCACCGACATCACCACGGAGGTGCCGAGGGTCAGGTGCGCGCCGAGGTTCGGCAGGTGGCCGATCTGGTCGGCCAGGCCCAGCTCGTACTGGCCGATGGACAGCAGCCGCAGGCCGCTGACTTGGCGGGTGAGCAGGCTCTCCCAGACCAGGATGTAGATCAGGGTCACGGCCACCGACCGCTTGGTCACCACCGACAGGAACAGGAAGAACGCGCTGTAGACCACGGCGCCGACCGCGGCGGCGACGATGACGCCGACCGCCTCGGAGGCGTCGCCCTTGATCGGCATGAAGGTCATGTCCAGCGGTCCGGGGTTGTCGACGTAGCCGGAGGTGCCGATGAAGGCGGCGATCGCGATCGGCACCACCGCGAACACCAGGGTCGCGGCCGAGGCCACGATCCACTTGGTGGTCAGCACCGTGGCCCGGCTGACCGGGGTGGCCAGCAGGTGCAGGATCGAGGAGTCGTCGACCTCGGTGCCCAGCACCGAGGTGCCGATGATCATCGCGGTCAGCGGTAGCAGGGTGACCAGGCCGATCTGCCCGAGCACCACGCCGGGCCAGCCGAAGTCGTGCGAGCTGTTGATGTTCGTGCTGGCCCGCAGGCCGATGGTGAGGGCCAGCAGCAGCGCCGGCGGCAGCGCGATCAGCAGCGAGCGGCGCCGGCCCAGCAGGCCGCGCAGCGTGATGGCGGCGATCGTGGGGTGGAAGACGGTCGGCATGGGTGTCAGGCTCCTTACGACGCCACCAGATAGGTGAACACGGATTCCAGCGACTCGTCGGCGGGCAGCACCGCGCGCAGCCGCACGCCCTGCTCCCGGGCCACCGCCGCCAGCTCGCGGCTGAACGTGCCGTAGTCCCCGGCCCGCACCTCCAGGCCGCCGCCGGGGGTGAGCTCGACGCCGTTCACCGACGGCCGGCCGATCAGCGCCGCGCCCAGCGCCCGGTCGTCGCTGGAGGCGACCTGGAACACGTGCGGGCGGGTGGTCATCAGGCGGCGGATGGTGCGGTAGTCGCCGGAGGCGGCCAGCCGGCCGGAGACGATCACCTGCACGGTGCCGGACAGCCGCTCGACCTCCTCCAGGATGTGCGAGGAGAAGACGATGGTGTGGCCGCTGTCGCCGAGCCGGTGCAGCAGGTCCATCATGTGCATGCGCTGGCGCGGGTCCATGCCGTTGAACGGCTCGTCGAGCAGGAGCACCCGGGGCTCGTGCACCAGGGCGGCGGCCACCTTGATGCGCTGGCGCATGCCCTTGGAGTAGGTGTCGATGCGGCGGTCGGCGGCCTCGGTGTCCATCTCGACCATCGCCAGCGCGCGGGCCGTGGCCGCCCCGACGTCCGGCAGCTTGTGGAGTTTGGCGGTCGCGGTCACGAACTGCCGGCCAGTGAGGAACGCGTAGACCGAGTCCCGCTCCGGCACCAGGCCGATCACCTTGTAGATGTCGGGGTTGTGCCAGGTCCGCTGCCCGGCGACGGTGACCGTGCCGCGCGAGGGCGACAGGAACCCGGAGACCAGGTGCAGCAGGGTGGACTTGCCGGCGCCGTTCGGCCCGAGCAGGCCGGTCACGCCGGGCCCGATCGTCATCGTGATGTCGTTGACGGCGACGACGTTGCCGTACCAGTGGGTGACGTTGTCCAGCACGATCTCGGCCGGTCCGCCGTTCGCCGCCGCCGCGGCCGCCGCGTCCCGCTGCGCGGGGATGTTGTCGATGGTCACAGCAGGCTCGCCTTCTGGTAGCGGCGCATCAGCAGGAACAGGGCCAGGGCGCACAGCCCGACGAGGACGGCCAGGTTGACCGCGCCGAACCCGCCGGGATAGGGGATCTCGGAGTTCTCCGGCGCCCGGCCGACGATCCACTCCTTCATCCCCTCGATCATGTTCGCCGGGTTGAGCAGGCCGGAGATCTTCGGGCCGATGCCGGGGTCGCCGGGCTTCACGAAGTAGCCGGTGCCGTCGGGGCCGTGGTGGTAGTGCGGACGGAACCCGGTCAGGTGGACCAGCGCCGAGGAGACGACCCAGGTGCCGAAGAAGAACACCGCGACGGCGCCGGTGGCGAACGCCCGGCGGCCGGTGTAGCAGGCCAGCAGCGTGGCCAGGATCGCGAAGGACACCGAGTAGACGACGGCCAGCAGCAGGCCGGGGAAGAACGCCCGGGTCTCGTGCCAGACCTCGGAGGCGCCGTGCCGCGAGCCGATGGTGCCGATGTAGAGCAGCAGCTCCGGGATCGCGGTCAGGCCGAGCATCGCCGTGATCAGAGCGCTGACCTTGGCCAGCGGGTAGTCGGTGCGGCGCAGCTGGCGCGAGAAGTACAGCGGGAGCGTGCGGTTGCGCAGGTCGCGGGAGATCAGCTCCGGGGTGACCGCCGCCAGGTACAGGACCAGCACCAGCTGGAAGGAGAACATGTACTCGTCGTAGGCGATCGCGCGGATCCCGGTCCGGGAGACCGAGAAGGCGTTCGCGACGGCCGGCAGGCACATGATGACCAGGGCCAGGAACGGCACGATCTTCGCCTTCGACCCGCGGCCGAGGCCCCAGGCCGAGCGCAGGCTGTGCCAGTACAGGGCGCGGACGATGCCCAGACGGCCGATGCGCTCGCCGTCGTAGGTGCGGTAGCCGATGTCGTGGATGACACCGGACGGGTTGGCGGCCCCGGAGCCGGGGCCGGCGGTGGCGGTGTCAGTGGTCATCAGCGGTCTCGCTTCCGGTGGTGCCGGGGTCGGAGTCGGTGGATTCGGTGGAGCGGTCGGGGTCGCCGCTTGTGCTGTCGGCGGCCGGGGCGGAGACGGAGCTTTCGGCGGCGCCCCCAGCCGCCCCGTAAGCCCGCTCGAACTCGTCGAACGCCTCGTCGGCGAACAGCTCCTCCACGCGGTGCCGCCGCCGCTCCAGCCGGTTCAGCGGCAGACCGAGGTCGGCCACCGCGTCGCGGATCGCGTCGTACACCCGGTCCGACTCCTCCTCGCTCGTGCCGAGCCGGACCAGCAGCGCCCGGCCGTCGCGGCGCGGCTCGAGCCCGGCCGCCTTCAGCGCCGCGCCGAGCTGCGCCGAGCCCTCGTCGACCTCGACCGCCAGGACCGCGCTGGCCTTGGTGAACGCCGACATCGAGGCGGCACGCAGCAGCTTGCCGGCGTCGATCGCGACCAGCGAGTCGCAGATCTGCTCGATCTCGCCCAGCAGGTGCGAGGCCACCAGGATGGAGATGCCGAACTCGGCGCCGATCCGCTCGATCAGGTCCAGCATCGCCTCCCGGCCGGCCGGGTCCAGGCCGTTGGTCGGCTCGTCCAGCAGCATCAGCCGCGGGTCCCCGACCAGCGCCTGGGCCAGCTTCACGCGCTGCTTCATGCCGGTGGAGTAGGTGCCGATCAGGCGGTAGCGCTCCTCGTGCAGGCCGACGTGCCGCAGCGACTCGGCGGCCCGCTCCTTGGCCGCGGTCGGCGGCAGCCCGCCCATCCGGCCCATGTGCGTGACGAACTCGGTGGCGGTCACGTCCGGCGGCAGGCAGTCGTGCTCGGGCATGTAGCCGACCAGGGTCCTGATCCGCTGGGCCTGGTCGACCACGTCGTAGCCGAGCACCGCGGCCGAGCCGGAGCTGGGCGCGAGCAGCCCCAGCAGGATCTTGATCAGCGTGGACTTGCCCGCCCCGTTCGCTCCGACCAGGCCGATGACGCCGGCCGGGACCGACAGGGTCAGGCCGTCGAGCGCGGTCACCGTCCCTCGGCTCGCGCCGGCATAGCGCTTGGTGAGGCCGGACGCCTCGATCACGGCGCCGCCGGGGCCGGCCGCCGGGACGGCCGCGTCGGCCGTCGGTGTCGTGGCTGTGGTCATGGTGCCAACGGTAGAGAACCGGGGGCCTGCGGCGCTTCAGCTTGAAGTGGGGGTCCTGTGTAGGCCGTGAGGATGACGGCGTAGGCCGCCGGGAGTACGCCGGCCTGCTCCCGGACGGCATCGGATGCCGGGTTCGGGACGGCGTCGGAGGCGGTGTTCGGGGCGGCGTCAGGGGCAGCGTCAGGGGCGCTGTCCGGCGCGGGCCGGATGGTGGACCGGCCTGGGTCGGCCCCCGGGAATCTTGTTACGGTGAATCCATGAACACGGCCGATCTTCTCACCATCACCTCCGATGATCTGGCCATCACGCGCCTGGGCGAGCGCACGGTCGACACGCCGCTGAAGGAACTGCTCGGCGAGCGTCAAGAGACCATGCACTACATCACCGAGACCGACCGGGTGCTGCTGGACGTGGTGCAGGGGATCGCTAAGAAGCGCGGTGTGGACGTGGCGGGGCTGCCGGCGTTCAACCCCGGTGGTCCGCGCGAGAAGCTGTTCTTCGAGCCCGGCGAGGTCACCGCCGGCATCGTCACCTGCGGCGGCCTGTGCCCGGGGCTGAACAACGTGATCCGCGGCCTGGTGCTGCACCTGGGGCGGGCCTACGGCGTGCGCCGCGTCCTCGGCTTCCGCAACGGCTTCAAGGGCCTGACCGACGGCTCCGAGCCGCTTCAGCTCACCGAGCAGGCGGTCGCCGACATCAGCAACCGGGGCGGCACGATCCTCGGCACGTCGCGCGGCAACCAGGACCCCGAGCTGGCGGTGGACACCCTGGCCCGGCTCGGCGTGAACATCCTGTTCGTGATCGGCGGCGACGGCAGCCTGCGCGGCGCGCAGAAGCTGGCCGACGAGGCGCTGCGGCGGGGCGAGCGGATAGCCGTGGTCGGCATCCCGAAGACGATCGACAACGACATCCCGTGGATCGACCGCTCCTTCGGCTTCCAGACCGCGTTCACGCAGGCCGCGGAGGCCATACGGGCCGCGCATGTGGAGGCGTTCTCCACGGAGAACGGCGTCGGCCTGGTGAAGCTGATGGGCCGGCACAGCGGCTTCATCGCCGCGCACGCCACGCTGGCCAGCCACGACGTGGACTTCACGCTGATCCCCGAGGTCCCCTTCGACATAGACGTCTTCCTGTCGTGTCTGAAGAAGAAGGTGGAGCAGCAGGGACACGCCGTGGTGGTCGTCGCCGAGGGGGCGGGCCAGGAGCACTTCCCGGCCACGGACCAGACCGACGCCTCGGGCAACGCGAGGCTGAACGACATCGGCGGGCTGCTGAAGCGGCGCATCATGGACTGGTTCGGCGACGCGCCGCTGTCGGTGCGGTACGTGGACCCCGGCTACGAGATCCGTTCGGTGCCGGCCAACGCCGCCGACGCCGTGTACTGCACGCGGCTGGCGCAGGCGGCCACGCACGCCGGGATGGCGGGGTTCACCTCGATGGTGGTGGGGCAGTGGCACGGACGGATGGTGCACCTGCCGAT
Organism: Catenulispora sp.; assembly: GCA_013362315.1. Classification (GTDB taxonomy): domain Bacteria; phylum Actinomycetota; class Actinomycetes; order Streptomycetales; family Catenulisporaceae; genus Catenulispora. The sequence goes on from JABFWL010000606.1 coordinate 8,808, forward strand.
CACACTGGCCACGGCGAGCCGGAGTGTGGTGGATCCGTACGGTCAGCTGTGGATGAACGTGCTGGAGACGACGGGTCAGCCGAAGAAGATGAGCTGAATCACGTCCGTTGGGAAGCCGCCCGGATGCCCCCAGATGCCCTGGGCGGCAGGGCGGTATTTCAGGTGGCGCGGGCTTGCATCCGGTACCCAGGTACAGGTTTATCGTCGGGGCATGGAGACGATCGAGGTCGAGGAGACCGGGCCCGATGCCGGGTGGGTGCCGCAGGTATGCACGCTGCCCACGGTGGAGCAGCCGTTACGGGTAGCGCAGTTCGACGCGCTGTTCGCTGAGGCGGTGACCGGGGTGGAGCGGGTCGGGCCGGACCGCGTCCGGCTGGCCCTGCGCGCCGAGCCGGGGGTCGCGGGAAGGGCGGCAGAACTCGCGGCGGCCGAGACGACCTGCTGCTCGTTCTTCACTTTCCAGCTGGCGGCGTCCGGCGGAGAGCTGACGCTGGATATCGAGGTGCCCGGCCGGCACGTCGAGGTCCTGGACGCTTTGGCCGCGCGCGCGTCGGCCGCCGCGCGGTGAGCGGGCTGCGCAGCGGGCAGGTCGCCGAGGCCGCCGGGGTGAACCTGCAGACGCTGCGGTACTACGAGCGGCGCGGCCTGCTCGCCGACCCGGACCGCACGCTGGGCGGACACCGGCTGTACCCGCCGGAGACCGTCACCGTCCTGAAGGTGATCAAGACCGCCCAGCGGCTCGGATTCACCCTGGAGGAGGTCGCCGAACTGCTGGACACCGCCCGGCACCGGCACGGCCCCCGGGACGCGGGCCTGCAAGAACGCGCCCGGCTCAAGCTGGCCGAGGTCGAGCAGCGGATCGACGACCTTCAGGCCATCCGCAGCACGCTGCGGCAGGCCCTGGACGCCGGCTGCGACGACCTGATGACCTGCGCCCGGCGGGCCTGCTGCCCGCTGCCGTTCGCCGACCTGGGTCAGTAAGCCCGGTCCGCCCGCCCAGCTCAGCCCAGCGTGGTCTTCACCACGTCGGCCAGCCGCTCGGCCAGCCGCCGCGCCAGCTCGCCGTCCTCCGCCTCCACCATCACCCGCACCAGCGGCTCGGTGCCGCTCGGGCGCAGCAGCACCCGGCCGGTGTCGCCCAGCTCCACCTCGGCCTCCTTCACCGCCTGTGCCAGCTCCGCGCTGGAGGACGCACGCGCCTTGTCGACGTTCTTGACGTTGATCATCACCTGCGGCAGCTTGTGCATCACCGCCGCCAGCTCGGCCAGCGGCCGGCCGGTGGCCGCCACCCGGGCCAGCAGATGGAGCGCGGTCAGCGTCCCGTCGCCGGTGGTGGCGTGGTCGGTGAGGATCACGTGCCCGGACTGCTCGCCGCCCAGCACGAAGCCGCCGGCCCGCATCGCCTCCAGCACGTACCGGTCGCCGACCGCGGTCTCGACGAAGGTCAGACCCTCGCGGAGCATCGCCTGCTTGAAGCCGAAGTTCGCCATCACGGTGCCGACCACGGTGTCGCCGACCAGCGCCCCGGTCTCGCGCATCGCCAGCGCCAGCACCGCGAGGATCTGGTCCCCGTCCACTTCCTCGCCGGCGGCGTCCACGGCCAGGCAGCGGTCGGCGTCGCCGTCGTGGGCGATGCCGGCGTCCGCGCCGTGCGCCACCACCGCGGCCTTGAGCTGGTCCAGGTGCGTGGAGCCGCAGCCGTCGTTGATGTTCAGGCCGTCCGGCGCCACGTGGGTGGCGATCACCTCGGCGCCGGCCCGGCGCAGTGCCTCCGGCGAGACCCGGAACGCCGCGCCGTTGGCCTCGTCCACGACCACCTTCAGGCCGTCGAGGCGGTTGGGCAGGGTGGCCAGCAGGTGCTCGATGTAGCGCTCGCCGCCCTCGGGGTAGTCGCTGACCCGGCCGATGCCGCCGCCGACCGGGCGGGTCCACCGCTCGTTCATCCGGGCCTCGATGGCGTCCTCCAGGGCGTCGTCCAGCTTCACGCCGCCGCGCGCCAGGAACTTGATGCCGTTGTCCGGCGCCGGGTTGTGCGAGGCGGACAGCACCACGCCCAGGTCCGCGCCGAGGACGTCGGTCAGGTACGCCACCGCCGGGGTGGGCAGCACGCCCAGGCGCAGCACGTCGACCCCGGCCGAGGCCAGGCCGGCGACGACGGCGCCCTCCAGGAACTCCCCGGAGGCCCGCGGGTCGCGGCCGACCACCGCCTTGGGGCGGTGCCCCTCGAAGGCTCCGACCTCGCCCAGGACGTGCGCGGCGGCCACCGACAGATCCAGCGCCAACTCCGCGGTCACGTCCCGATTGGCCATGCCGCGTACGCCGTCAGTGCCGAAAAGCCTGGTCATGTGCGCGCTCTCCTCGAGGGGGCAGGAGGGGTGTGGAACCCTGGGGGACTGTATGCCCGCCGGAAACATCGTACGAACGCCCCGGGAAGTGGAACCTCCCGGGGCGTTCGTTGCGGCGCGTGGCGCGACTTCCCGCCAGACGTTGAGCGGGAACTCGCGCCCGGCGCTGTTTAGCGCTTGCTGTACTGCGGGGCCTTACGGGCCTTCTTCAGACCGGCCTTCTTGCGCTCGGTGGCGCGCGCGTCGCGGGTCAGGAAGCCGGCCTTCTTCAGGGTGGCCCGGTTG
>JABFWL010000636.1 GCA_013362315.1 Catenulispora sp.
GGCGCGGGGCGTGTAGATCGGAACCCAAGGGAGACCAGACAGTGGCAAGTGGAAACGCGATCCGAGGCAGCCGCGTCGGGGCGGGACCGATGGGGGAGGCCGAGCGCGGCGAGAGCGCCCCTCGGGTTTTCGTCTCCTTCTGGTGCGTGAACAAGCACGAGACCAAGCCGTCCTTCGCCAGCGACGCGCAGATCCCGGACACCTGGGACTGCCCCCGCTGCGGGTTCCCCGCCGGCCCGGACAAGGACAACCCGCCGGCCCGCTCGCGCACCGAGCCCTACAAGACCCACCTGGCCTACGTCCGCGAGCGCCGCTCCGCCGAGGACGGCGACCAGATCCTCGCCGAGGCGCTGGCCAAGCTCCGGGGCCAGATCTGACAGCCGCCCCCGCGCCGCCCTCGCCGAGCCCTCCTCGGCCGTCGGGCGGCGATCGCGCCCGCCCCGACTCCCAGGCCCGGGAGGCGGGGCTTTGCTGTCACCGCCCCCGGTAGCCGAGCGCCGGCTCCAGCGCTCAGGCCGCTGAAGCAGTCAGGCCGTCGGCATCAGCTCAGGCCCTGACATCAGCGCTCAGGCGGCCGGCTCCAGCCGGACCACGATCGCCTTCGACGTCGGCGTGTTGCTGATATCAGCGGTCGAATCCAGCGGCACCAACACGTTCGTCTCCGGGAAGTACGCCGCCGCGCAGCCGCGCGCCGTGTCGTAAGCCACCACCCGGAAGCCCGGCGCGCGCCGCTCGCTGCCGTCGGTCCACTCCGACACCAGATCCACCATCGCCGCGTCGGCGATCCCCAGCTCCTTCAGATCGTCCGGGTGCACGAACACCACCCGCCGCCCGGCGTGGATCCCGCGATAGCGGTCGTCGAGGCCGTAGATGGTGGTGTTGTACTGGTCGTGCGAGCGCACCGTCTGCAGCAGCAGCCGGCCCGGCGGCACCTGCGGCGCCTCGAAGGCGTTGGCGGTGAAGTTCGCCTTCCCGGTGGCGGTCGGGAAGGTGCGGGAGTCGCGCGGCGCGTGCGGCAGGGCGAAGCCGGAGCCGCGGCGGACCCGGACGTTGAAGTCGTCGAAGCCCGGGACCACCCGCTGGATCCGGTCGCGGATCCGGTCGTAGTCCGCGGCCAGCTCCTCCCACGGCACCGGGTGCTCGGCGCCGAGCACGGCGCGGGCCAGGCGGGCCACGATCGCGACCTCCGACAGCAGCGCCTCGCTGGCCGGCGCCAGACGCCCCCGCGAGGCGTGGACCAGGCCCATCGAGTCCTCGACGGTCACGAACTGCTCGCCGCCGAGCTGCCGGTCCACCTCGGTGCGACCCAGCGTCGGCAGGATCAGGGCGCGGCGGCCGGGGACCGTGTGCGAGCGGTTCAGCTTCGTCGAGACCTGCACGGTCAGCGCGGTGGTGCGCAGCGCGGCCTCGGTGACCTCGGTGTCGGGGGTGGCCGCGACGAAGTTGCCGCCCATCGCGAAGAACACCTTGATCCGGCCGTCGCGCATCGCGCGGATCGCGTCGACGGTGTCGAACCCGTGCTCGCGCGGCATCGGCACCCCGAACTCGGCCTCCATCGCGTCGAGGAACGCCGCCTTGGGCTTCTCCCAGATGCCCATGGTGCGGTCGCCCTGCACGTTCGAGTGGCCGCGCACCGGGCACACCCCGGCGCCGGGCCGGCCCACGTGCCCGCCGAGCAGCAGCACGTTCACGATCTCGCGGATCGTCGGCACCGCGTGCTTGTGCTGAGTCAGGCCCATCGCCCAGCACACGATCAGCCGCTCGGCGGCCCGCACCTCCTCGAACGCGGCCTGGATCTCCTCGCGGGTCAGGCCGGTCGCGGCCAGGATCTCCGGCCAGCCGGTGGCGCGGGCGGCCTGCGCGTACTCCTCGAACCCGTGTGAGTATGTGTCGATGAACTCGCGGTCCAGCACGGTGCCGGGCGCGGCGTCCTCGGCTTCCAGCAGCAGCTTGCCGAACGCCCGGAACAGCGCCAGGTCGCCGCCGACCTTGATCTGCAGGAACCGGTCGGCCAGCGGCGTGCCGCGGCCCACCACCCCGGAGACCTCCTGCGGGTTCTTGAAGCGCAGCAGACCGGCCTCCGGCAGCGGGTTCACCGCCGTGATCCGCGCGCCGCCGCGCTTGGCCTTCTCCAGCGCCGACAGCATGCGCGGGTGGTTGGTGCCCGGGTTCTGCCCGACGACCAGGATCAGGTCGGCCTTGCCGAGGTCGGCCAGCGACACCGAGCCCTTGCCGACGCCCAGCGTCTCGGTCAGCGCCGATCCCGACGACTCGTGGCACATGTTCGAGCAGTCCGGCAGGTTGTTGGTCCCGAACGCCCGCACGAACGCCTGGTATAGGAACGCCGCCTCGTTGGAGGTACGGCCCGAGGTGTAGAAGACGGCCTCGTCGGGGCAGTCCAGGCCACGCAGCTCTTCGGCGATCACTCCGAACGCATCGTCCCAGCTCACCGGCCGGTAGTGGGTCGCGCCGGCGTCCAGCAGCATCGGGGTGGTGAGCCGGCCCTGCTGCCCGAGCCAGTACCCGCTGCGCTCACCGAGCTGAGCGACCGAGTGCTCGGCGAAGAACTCCGGCGTGATCCGCCGCAGCGTCGCCTCCTCCGCCACCGCCTTCGCGCCGTTCTCGCAGAACTCCGCGATGTGCCGCTTGTCCTCCTCCGGCCACGCGCACCCCGGGCAGTCGAACCCGCGCTTCTGGTTCAGCCGCAGCAGTGTCCGCGCCGACCGCGCCACCCCCATCTGCTGCACCGAGTCCCGCATCGCCACCGCGACCCCCGGGATCCCCGCCGCCCAGTCCTTGGCGCGGCCGACGTCCAGGTTCTCGTCGCCGGGATCGGTGGTCGGCGCCTTGCGGGCCATGATGCGGGCTCCTTTGCCTCGGTGGTTGCCGTGCCGTTGTCGTCATCGTCCGGCCGGCGTTGTCCCGCCGCCATTGTCCCGCCGCGGACGCCGACCTGGAAACGGCCGGCCCCGGAACCGGCTGGCGCGGCCACTATGGTGGCTTCACGTGAGGCCGCTCAGGGGCGCCGCGCCGGACGCGCAGGACGGCAGGGCCCGGCAGGGATGGGCAGGAACAGGGGAGTAGGCGTGGCGGAGGAGACGACCGGGCTGGAAGCCGGTCTCCAGGAGCGGGTGGCGCGGGCGGTGCCCGCCGAGCACACCGAGCGGTTCGGCGGCTGGTGGCTGCGGCACGCGCCGGGCTGCTCGTGGTGGGTGGCGTCGGTGCTGCCGCACGGCGGCACATCGCCGGCCGAGCTGGAGGAGCGCATCGAGGCGGCGGAGGCGTACTGCGCGGCGCGCGGGGTGCCGACGCTGGTGCAGATGACGCCGGGAGTGTTCGCGGAGCCGCTGGACCGGCTGCTGGAGGCACGAGGGTACGAGCGCCAAGCCTCGGTGTCCTTCCAGATCGCGCAGACGGCTGACGTGCTGGCGCGGGCTCCACGCGGCGGTGCGCTGCAGGTCCGGCTGGAGGAGCGGCTGACGCGCGAGTGGTTCGACGTGCTCCAGTCGGTCGTGGGCGGCGACGCCGAGGCCCGGTGGAAGCTGGTGCAGCGAGTCGAGGAACGCGCCGCGTATGCCAGTGTTCTGCTCGGCGACGAGCCGGTCGGGGTCGGCCGTGCGGTCGTCGAAACGGGCTGGGCCGGGATCTACAACATGGCCACCCTGCCGGCCGCCCGGGGCAAGGGCGCGGCCAGCACGGTCCTCGGAGCGCTGGCGGATTGGGCGGCGGTCAACGATGCCGAGCGGATGTACTTGCAGGTCGAGCATGAGAATGAAGGAGCCGCTCGGATCTACGAACGTGTCGGGTTCAGCGAGCTCACGCCGTTCTACTTCCGGGTGAGGGCCTAGCGGCTTCAGGGTGGGCTGCTGGGCCGTTCGGGTGACGGCGTGACAACGCCACGCCGAGGTTTTTACGTGCTCCATATAGCAGCCACCGTGGAGGGCACGAGGCATCCGGAAGCAGGGAGTCGGCACAGCGACCTGGGGTCGGCGCAGCAGCCTGATCGGCGCAGCGCCCTCACCCGATCCGCAGCCCCAGGTGCGCGGCGAGCGCCGGCGCCAGCTCCACCAGCTGCGCGCCGTCGATCGTCGCGCCGCGCAGCGCGTCCAGGCCGCCCTTGAAATGCAGGCGCGCGCCCCGCAGATCGACGTCCTTGAGCTTGGCGCGGCTGAAGTCGGCGTCCTGGAACGTGCAGCCGGGGAAGCGCACCCGCGTCAGCTTCGCCCCGCCGAAGTCCACCTCGCGCAACAAGCAGTCGGTGAACACCACATCGACCAGCGCAGCGCCCCGGAAGTTCACCGCATCCAGCTTCACCTGCTCGAAGTGCACACGCCGCACATCCGCGTCGTACCACTGCACCCCCGACGCGATCCCCCGCCGCAACTCGCTGTCACGCCAATGCGAGGCCGACAAATCCGGCCCCAGCAGCCGCGAATCCTCGAACCGCACATCGGCGAACGTGGTCTTGCCCCACTCACCCCCGGCCAGCGTCACCCCCGTCAACAGGCACTGGCTGAAGCGCGCATGGCTGGCGAAGACATCGTCCCACTCAACGCCCTCAGCCCGTTGGTACTCATAGTGGCCCTCATCCCGTACCGGCAGATCCAGCACGGTCAACGCCGACGCAGGCGGCAGCTCAGGTCCGGGAACCGGGTTCGGTGTGGCGCTCTGCATCCGATCATTGTGTACCGGGCAGCCGCAGGCGCCGCTGGAATAAGCGTGCGCCGACCCCTCGAAAGGCGCAATCATCAGTGCCCGTGCCTGGGTTTGTGTCTCCATCCGCTTCTGCTTCTGCGTCTCTGTTCGCGGCTGCGTCCCCGTCCGCGTCCGCGTCGGTATCTACGTCCGGCTCCGCGTCCCCGACCGCGTCGGTGTCTGCGTCTGCGTCTGCGTCGGTGTCGGCGTCCGAATCTCTGTCCGTGCCCGCGTCGGTGTCGGCGTCCGTGTCCGTGTCCGTGTCCGCGTCCGTGTCTCCGCCTCCGTCTTCGCCTGCGCCGCTCGACGTCCTCGCCTTATCGCCGCAGTCCACTTCCACCGCCGAACTGCTCGCCGACGCGGCGCGCGCCCGAGGCATGGCGGTGCGCGTCATCGACTCGGCGTCCCCGCAGCCGCGGCCCGGCGAACGCGCGGCCTACTACGGCGGCCCCATCTTCGGGGCGCGCGCCGCATCAGCACTCGACATCGCCCTGCTCACCCCGCCGGACGACTTCCTCCAGTCATTGCCGCCGGAGCTCACCGGCCGCCGTATCGAGCTCACGACCGCCGCCGAAGCCCGCCACCTGCGCCGTCCCTTCTTCGCCAAGCCGCCGAGCGACAAGTCGTTCGAGGCAGGCGTCTTCGCCGACGGCAGCCGGCTCCCGGCATTGCCCCCGGACACGCCGGTGCAGGTCTCGGAAGTCGTCACCTTCGCTGAGGAACACCGGCTGTTCCTCCTCGACGGCGCTGTCCACGCCGCCAGCCGCTACGCGCGCTTCGGCCGCCTGGACCCGGCCCGCGCCTCGGAGGCGGCGCTCGCTTTCGCCAAAGATGCGGCTACGGGTGCTGCTCCGTTTCTACCTTCGGCGGTAGTACTGGACATCGGCCTGATCTCCGATCCGGACAGCGGCGACGAACACTGGGCTGTCGTGGAAGCCAACATGGCCTGGTTCGCGCACAGCTATGCCGCCGACCCCGAGCTGGTGCTGGACGTGGTGCTCGCCGCAGCCGGACCGACGGCGGATGCGCGGCCTGCCGACATGCGCTTTGTGATGCCTGCCTAGGCGAACTTCGGAAGGCCTGGCCGGCACCGGGCCAGCTCCTCCCTCGGCTCTCCGCTGACGATCTCCTCGGCGATGAGCCGGCCGACGGTGGGCGCGAGCGTGACCGCGGCATGCATGACCGCGACGTACAGCGAGCGGTCAGGCTTCACGTACCCCACGACCGGCCCATGTGCGGGCATCGGTCGCGAGGACACCCGATAGCCGAGCAACCGGCACTCTGCCGCGCCGTCGAACGTGGACCGCAGCCGCTGCACCGCCAGCTCGGCGTTCTGGCCGACTTCATCCGCCGACTGGCCGACGACATACGGAATCGTCATCAGCAACTCGCCATCACGCACTTCCCGTACCTCGAAACGGGGACCGGCCACGATCGTCTTCACCACGCCGGGCGGCGCCGCGACCCGCAGCAGACAAGCCGGCGACGTCCCGACCTCCAGGTTGACGCCTGCCCGCCGACACAGTGCCCCGGTGTCCGTCCCGGCGGCGAGCACCGTCAGCGCCCCCGGCAAGAACTGCCCACCTGCGGCACCGTAGACCACCTCGGCGCCATGTCCACGTGCCGCTTCTAGCAGCGACGCAACGACTGCCACCGGATCGACGCCACCGTCGGTCGGCGTATACACCGCTTGCTCTGGCGGCTCACGCCATCCCGGTTCTAGTTCCGCGATCTCGGACGCGCCGACCAGAGCCTGCCCCGGCCCCGGTGCGGCACCTGAGCCAGCCGAAAAAGACAGAGACCCTGTCCATCGCACAGCGAACCCCGCGACCTCCGCCTCCAGACGCCGGAAGTCGTCATGGACGTACGCTCGCAGGTCCTCCGCCCCGTCCGGCCACTCGCCGCCGCTGTTCCCGACCCACGCGAACGATCCGCCGGTCACCCCGGCCGCCGGACCGGAAGCCCGCTCCAGCACCGTGACGGCGACCCCGGCGCGCGCCAGGTGATACGCCACCGAGGCGCCGACGACTCCGGCCCCGACCACGGTCACATCCACAATCCGATCCTCCCGTCCCTCACCGCCACCCACGCGGACCGTGGCGGCGAGGCGCGCGTGGCGCCGTGACCTGGCGTGGGCCGACCGGCCCGCCTCAGGCAACACCGGTCGGCCCCGTTTTTAGTTCCGGGTGTTGACTCCCGTTTTTAGTTCCAGGAACTGACTGCCGTTTTTAGATCCAGCTTGTAGCTCCCGTTTCTAGTTCCGGCAGCTGACTCCCGTTTCTAGCTCCCGCTCACGAAGCCCAGGTTCTCGTACACCGTGTCCTGAACTCCCGGCGCGCCGTAGTTCGCCAGCTTCGAGTTCGTCGCGACGATCTGCGGCCGCTGATACAGCGGCACGATCGCGTCCAGCTTCCAGATCGCGGCGTCCGCCTGGTTCGCGAACTTGATCGCCTGGTCCCGGTCCAGGGAGCTCAGCGCCTGGTTGAGCAGGCCGTCGATCTCCTTGCTGCCGACGCGGCCGTAGTTCTGCTGGATGTTCAGCTTGCCGTCGGTGCCGGTCGTCGGGTTCGCGAACACCGGTTCGGCCGTGCTGATCGGGTAGGCGTTGCCGCCCATCGTGACCGGGGCTATGTCGAAGTCGCCGGTGTCGACGTACTTGGTGTAGTAGTCGCCGCCAGGGACCGGTGTGATGTCGATCTTCACGCCGATGTCCGCCAGCTGGCTCTGGACGATCTCGGCCAGCTGCTTGGAGGCGTCGTTGCTGGAGGAGATGGTGAAGCGCAGGTCCAGCAGCTTGCCGTTCTTCTTACGCGTCTTGCCGCCGTCGTCGCTGGTCCAGCCGGCCTGGTCCAGCAGCGACTTGGCCCGTGCCGGGTCGGACTTGCCCAGGTCGCCGGAGTTGTCCTGGTAGCCCTTCTGGTTGGTGAGCAGGACGTGGTTGTTCAGCGGGTCGGTGCTCACCCCCAGCGGCCCGACCAGCGCGGTGTCGATCTGCTTGCGGTTGATGCCGATGGTCAGGGCGTTGCGAACCAGCACGTCGGACAGCGGACCGGAGCCGGCGGCGTTGAACGTCAGGTTCGCCCACACCGGACCTGCGGCCTTGTGCACCGTCACCCCCGGCAGGGTCTTCACGCGGGCGTAGTACGACACGTGCGAGCCGATGCCGTACTGCAGGTCGACTTCCTTGTTGGCCAGGGCGTCGGTCTGGGCGTCGGCGTCGATGGCCTGGAAGATGATCTTGTCGAGCTTGGCCTTGTCGCCCCACCACTTCTCGTTGCGCACCAGTGTCAGGGTTTTGGCGGTCTGGTCGATGGAGTCCAGCCGGAACGGCCCGTCACTGGTCGGGATGGCGTTCTTGAAGTCGTTCTCGAACTTCTTCGGATCGCTGTCGGTCGCCGCCGGGTACAGCGGAGAGAACAGCGCCTGCCATTCGCTGAACGGGTTCTTGAAGGTGATCACCACCTCCTTGGCGTCCTTGCCCGCCTTGACGTCCGAGATCTGGTCGTAGCCGGCGGTGCCGGCGATCTGGAACGCCGGGTTGCTGCCGTTCAGCGCCTTCCACTGCGCCTCGAAGTCGGCCTCGGACACCGGCGTGCCGTCGGACCACACCGCCTGCGGGTTCAGCTCCAGCGTGACGACCTGCTGGGGCGAGGACGCCACCTGGTAGGACGCCACCAGGTTCTTGTTGTTGTGCGGCACGCCCTGCGCGTCGGCGTAGAAGGGCTGCTCCAGCACCGCCGCCATGATGTCGAAGTCCGAGCCGTCGGTGCCGTCCACCTCGTTGGTGTTGAGCTGCTCCGGGATCTCGGTCTCCGGCCACTTCAGCTGGCCGCCGTCGGCGATCTTGTCGCGCGGCTGCGGGTTGATGTCGTTGCCGGCCTGGGTGTTGATGTTCTTCGATGTCGAGCCGGGCGAGCCGGGATTGCCAGAGCTGCCGCCCTTGGACGAGGAGGAGCCGCAGGCGCTCAGCCCGAGCGCCAGAGCGGTCGCCGCGGCCAGTGCCGCGAGGTGGGTTCTGGACCTGGAGGTTGTCACAGTGCTGATCTCCTTTGTGAGGGTGTGGGGTGCAGGTCGAAAAAAGCAGGTGGGAGCTCCGCTGGAAGTAGTGATCGGAGCTGGAGGCCGGAGCCCGGACCAGGGCTGAGCCGGTCCGGGCAGCTTTGGGGTCAGGCCGGGGCGCGTTCCGCGACCGGGGCCGGTGCCTGGATGTCCAGGTGATGGCACGCCGCCGTGCGGCCGGCTCGCGAGCCGGCCGGCTCCAGCGCCGGATCATCCACCTCGCAGCGCCGCCGGTCCGCGTCCGCCTCCAGAGCCGCGTACAGCGGACATCGGCCGCGGAACCGGCAGCCGCGCAGCGCGTCGGCGTCGCCGTCGAGCACCACCGGGCTCGGCGGGTCGCCGGGCAGCACGATCCGGGCACGCCGCCGTTCCACCACCGGATCCGGCACCGGCACCGCCGACAGCAGAGCTCTGGTATACGGATGCTGCGGATCTTCGAACACCGGGTCGGCGTCCCCGTACTCCACGACCCGCCCCAGGTTGAGCACGGCCACCCGGTCGGCGACGTGCCGCACCACCGCCAGGTCGTGCGACACGAACAGATACGCCATCCCCAGCTCCGCCTGCAGCTCGGCCAGCAGGTTCAGGATCCCGGCGCGCACCGAGACGTCCAGCGCCGACACCGGCTCGTCCAGCACCATCAGCCGCGGCTCCAGCGCCAGCGCCCGCGCGATCGCGATGCGCTGCCGCTGCCCGCCGGAGAACTCGCGCGGGAACCGGTTCGCGTGCCCGGCCTCCAGCCCGACCATCTCCAGCAGCTGCCGGATCCGGTGCGGGCCGTGGTCCCGATGGTGCGTCCGCAGCGGTTCGGCCAGTACGTCACCGACCGGCAGCCGCGGATCCAGCGAGGCCAGCGGATCCTGAAACACCGCGGCGATACCGCCCCGCACCTGTGCCGCCCGTCGCCGGACACCGCCCCCGCGGTTCAGCTCCGCCAGATCGCTACCCAGGACCCTGATGCTTCCGGCCTGTGGCGTGCGCAGACGCAGCACTTCCATCACCGTGGTGGTCTTGCCGCAGCCCGACTCGCCGACCAGGGCCAGGGTGCTGCCTTCGACGATGTCCAAGCTGATGCCGTCCACCGCGCGCACCGTGCCGATCCGGCGGCGGAAGATCGAGCCCTTAGTCAAGGGATGGTGCTTCACCAGGTCGCGGACGACGAGGACCGGCTCAGGCGCCGGTTTCGGCGGGGGAGCCGGTTCCGAGGTCGGTTCAGGCATTGTCGCCGGCTCAGACCCCGGCTCCGCTTTTGATTCCGGTGCCGGCTCTGAACCTGGCTTCAGTGCTGGTTCCGTTTTTAGCTCCGGTCCCGTTTTCAGTTCCGGTTCTGGTTCCTGCTTCGGATCGACGATCTCCGTCGAGCCCTCGATCTCGGCGCCGTGCGCCTCGTCCGAGCCCGGCAGAAGGCTCAGAAGATCCAAGCCCTCCAGCGTGCGATGACACGCCGCAGCACGCCCCGACCCGAGCTCCACCAACTCCGGCTCCGTCTCCCGGCACCGCTGCACCACGAACTCGCAGCGTGGGGCGAATGGGCACCCGGATCCCAGCTCCGTCGGCGAGGGCGGCGCGCCGGGTATCGACCGCAGCCGTGCCCCGCGTCCGGCGTCCAGGCGCGGCAGCGACGCCAGCAGCCCGGCCGTGTACGGCATCCGCGGCGCGGCGAACAGCTCCTCGACCGCGGCGGTCTCCACCGGGCGTCCGGCGTACATCACCGTCGCCCGGTCGGCGAAGCCGGCGACCACGCCGAGGTCGTGGGTGATCAGCACGATCGCCGCGCCCGTCGCCGCCTTGGCGGTGGCCAGCACCTCGAGGATCTGCGCCTGCACCGTCACGTCCAGCGCGGTCGTCGGCTCGTCGGCGATGATCACGTCCGGGTCGTTGGCGATCGCCATCGCGATCATCACCCGCTGCCGCATCCCGCCGGAGAACTCGTGCGGGAAGGCCTGCGCCCGCCGCGCCGGATCCGGGATCCCCACCAGCTCCAGCAGCTCCACCGCGCGGCGTATCGCAGCCTGCTGCGGCATGTCCCGGTGCACGCGGATCGCCGAGGCGATCGCCTCCCCGACCCGGTACACCGGCGTCAGCGCCGACAGCGGGTCCTGGAACACCATGGAGATCCCGGCGCCGCGGATCTTCGACATCGCCTTGTCGTCCAGGCCCAGCAGCTCCCGGCCGTTGAACCGGATGGACCCGGTCACGTGGGCGTTGCTCGGCAGCAGCCCGATCGCCGCCAGCGCCGACACCGACTTGCCGGAGCCGGACTCGCCGACGATGGCCAGCGTCTCCCCGCGGCGCACCTGGTAACTCAGGCCTCGTACGGCCTCCAGCCGCGCCTTCTTCTCCGCCGGGAACGACACCCGCAGGTCGGTGACCTCCAGAACCGCGTCGCTCATGCGTCGCCCCCCGTCGCACCCGAAGCAGAACCAGAAACCGAAGGAGAACCAGAACCCGAGGCAGAACCAGAACCAGAAGCCGAAGCCGTCCCGGCCGCGTCGTCCATCGCGTCCCGCAATCCGTCGCCGACGAACGCCACCGCCATCACCGTCAGGATCAGCAGCACGCCCGCCGGATAGAACAGCCACGGGAACGTCAGCGCCGAGTCCGTCCCGTCGGCGATCACCGTGCCCAGCGACACGTCCGGCGGCTGCACC
>JABFWL010000145.1 GCA_013362315.1 Catenulispora sp.
GATGCTGGTCACCGGCGCGGTCCTGGTCGGCCTCAACCAGGCCGACGACCATCACGTCAACAACATCAAGATCGGCATCAAGCTGGCGATCCTGGTCGTCATCCTCGGCCTGGTCTACGTCAAGCGGGACGACGAGAAGGTGGACAAGGGCCTGTTCGCTCTGGTCGGCCTGCTCACCACGGCGAACATCTTCATCGCGGTGCTGTGGACCTGAGGCTCGCGCGGACGTCCGCCGCGGCGCCCGCGGCGACGGCCACCCACACCGCCACCGCGATCCACAGCAGCACCTGCCCGGGCCCCCTCAGCCACGGGGCGTCCAGGGCCGTGGCGGCGGACAGGACCGCCGCGGCCGTCATCCCGAGCGGGAACACGGTCGCCCAGCGGCGCGCGTCGTAGCCCAGCCGAGGCCGGGCCGCCTCGGCGACGAGCAGCGCGGCGTACCAGGCCAGGTCGAGCACGAGCAGGGCCGAGGTGGCGAAGCGCAGGACGCCGCGGTCGTCGTCGTTCCACAGGTAGAGGCGCGCACCGTCCGCGGCGAGGAGCTCGGCCCCGGCGAGCGCCGAGATGGCGAGCGCGCCGCCCGCCACCCAGTGGTCCCCCTGCCCCTCCGTCACCTGCCGCAGGTCGAAACGGGACAGGGCGAAGCCGTAGAGGACGAGCCCGAGGCCGAACAGCACGAGGGCCGTGTGCGCGAGCCAGGCCGCCGCCTCGGTCCCGGCGAGTGTGGCGCCGAGCACCGCGAGCCCCTGAGTGGCCACGCAGCACAGGAACACCGAACCCGGCATACGGCGCTGCCAGTGCCGTACGACCTCGACGAGCAGCAGCGGCCACAGAACGGCCGCCAGGGAGAGCAGGGCCTCGGCCAGGGCCGGCCGGCCGGCGAGCGTGAACCGGGTCCCCAGCACGGTGGTCGCCGCGACGGCGGTGAGCGACTGCGGCCTGCGGGCGTCCGCCCACCACCGCTCCCGCTCCCGCACCAGACGCACCGCGAAGTCCGCCGCCAGCCCCAGCCAGGCCGCACAGGCCAGAACCAGGGAGATGCGCGACAGCACCTCGTGCGCCGTCAGATGCAGCCCGACCGACAGGATGCCGGTCGCCAGCACGGCGGCTCCGGCCGCCGGCGGACGCTGCGCCCACCAGGCGCGGAAGGAGGTAGGGCCGGACATGGGGCCGATGCTAGGGAGCGCGAGCGGTGTTGCCCGGGGGGCACGCGCGCGTGCCGGGGAAAATACGCGCGGGGGAGTGCCCCGCGCGTGACTCAGGCGGGCCGCACCACGCTGTGGATGATCGACGAGCCGGCGTAGTAGATCGACTCCTCGCGGACGTACGCGCCGGGCTTCGGGGCGTGGATCATCATGCCGTTGCCGATGTAGATGCCGACGTGGCTGATGTCGTCGTAGAAGAAGATCAGGTCGCCGGGCTGGGCGTCGCCGAGGGAGACCGTGGTGCCGGCGTTGACCTGGTCGTAGGTGGTGCGCGGGAGTGAGACGCCCGCGGCCTTCCAGGCGGCCTGGGTGAGGCCGGAGCAGTCGTAGGAGCCGGGACCGGTGGCGCCCCAGACGTACGGCTTGCCGATCTGCGCGCGGGCGAAGGCGAGCGCCTTCTCCGCCTTGGTGGCGTACGAGGAGTCGTCGGCGGAGGTGGATCCCGAGCCCGAGGCGGATGCCGAGCCCGAGGAGGAGCCGCTGTCCTGGGCCGCGGCCTCTTCCTTGGCCTTCTCCTCCGCCGCCTGCTGCTTCGCCAGCTCCGCGGCCTTGCGTGCGGCCTCCGCCTCCTTCTGCTTCTGGATCGCCGCGAGGCGCGCCTTCTCCTCGGCCGTCAGCTTCGACAGCAGCTCGCGCGCGTCGGAGAGCTTCTTCTGCACCGTTGACTTGGCGGTCTGCAGGTCGCTCTGTGTCGTGGTGAGCGTCTCGAGGCTCTTGGAGGCCTCCTGACGCTTCTTCATCGTCGCGGACTGCTCGGTGAAGTAGTCGTCGACCGCGCTCTTCTGGCGGGAGGTCAGCCGCCCCATCAGCTGCGTCTGGTCGAAGTAGTCCTGCGGGGAGTCCGCGAGCAGGAAGGTCGCCGTGTCGGGTGCGGCGGCTCCGGTCCGGTACTGGGCCGCGGCGAAGGATCCGAGGCGGTCCCGCTCTTCGTTGAGCTTCTGCGTGCGCTTGGCGACGTCGTCGAGGAGGGTGTCGACGTTCTTGCGCTGCTTCGTGGTCTTCTCTTTGGCCGCGTTGTACTTCTCGGTGGCCGACTCCGCCTGGCGGTAGAGGTCGTCGACCTTCTTCTCGACCTCTTCGAGGCTGGGCTTGCCGTCGGCGGCGGGGGCGGCGTTCGCCGACTGGGACAGCAGGGCCACCGAGGTGAGGGCGGCCGTGGCGAGGGCGGGGGTGCGTATGCCTGCTACGCGCGTACCCGCGGGGCGCGACTTGCGGTGCGACGCCAAGGGAGGCGACTCCTTCCATGCTCCGCCTACCGAGTTAGCTGTCGGGTTCGGGCGGGTGGTTCGGAAGGGTTGCCCTACGGTCCGTGCCCCTGGAGGGAGTGGGACCGATTCACCCCAAGGTCGGTGTGGGTCCCCGGCTCCGGATGCGCGGCGGCGCCCCGGACTCGGCGGAGGCCGCGCGGCCCGGCGACGTTCGCCGGTGGGGGTCGTGCGGCCTGCCGGAACGGTAGCCAACTCGTGTGGCCCCTGTGAAGGTTGATGTTCGATATGCCCGATACATTTTCGTGACCTTTGGTCAGGGGGCCGCACGCAGTCGTCGATCCGGGAGGGTTTGCGACGTCTTGTGAGCCGTGCCCGAGTGGGGGGAGCGGCGACACTGGTCCGACGTGGGGTGATGCGAGCGATGAGGGTTGCCACCGGATCGATGAGGGTTGTCGCGGAAAGTGATGGCATGGTCGCGCAAGGCGAGAGGGCGCCTGGCGGCCGGTCTTGGACATTCGGGGATTCCCCGGCCGGGGAGGCCCGCGGAGCCCGAGGATTCCGGCGATGTTCTCAGGGCGGCGGCGGGCTGTCAGTGGGGCACCCTAGACTCGGAGAGCGATGAGCAGCCTCTTTGACGACA
>JABFWL010000451.1 GCA_013362315.1 Catenulispora sp.
GCCTTCGGTGCCGGCCTGCACCTCGGGCGGCTCCAGCGCACGGGCTTCGACGTCCTGTGGCTCCTGGGGGCGGCCGCGGTCGCCATGTGCTGCCAGATGATCTGGAGCGTGATCCGGCACCCCCTCGGGGACGCGGCCGCGTCGCCGGTCTTCCAGCTTCCGGCCTCGGTACTCCCGCCGGCACCCCAGCAGCCGGCGCCGCAGCAGCGCGCGGACTGACCCGGGACAGCCTCTGCCGAGCTGCCTCACAGCCAAACCCCGCACCGCCCCTTGACCGGCGGGTCGGTGCGGGAGTCGTCGCTGCGCGTCAGCACGCCTGACCCGGCTGAAATCAAGGCTCTGAGAAAGCTCTGATTTTCCCGCGCGATGCTCGGCAGCGGAACGAGGCCCCACCGGCCTCGGCACACCCCTCCCGGAGGTCAGCATGACCGAAGCCACGGCGGTCGACCACAGCCACCTCGTCATCGGTGCGGGCCCCGCCGGCCTGCAACTCGCCAGCCATCTGCAGGAGGCGGGCCGCGACTACGCGGTGCTGGAGGCCGGCCCGGCGCCCGGCTCCTTCTTCGCCACGTTCCCGCGCCACCGCACCATGATCTCCAACAACAAGCGGCACACCGGCACCGACGACCCGGAGCTCAACCTCCGGATGGACTGGAACTCGCTGCTCAGCCCCGATCCCGACCTTCTGTTCACCCGCTACACCGAGCGCTACTTCCCGCCCGCCGACGACTTCTGCCGCTACTTGGCGGACTACGCCGCGACGCTGGACCTGCGCGTGCACTACAACACCCGCGTGGTACGCATCGAGCGGCCCGAGCCGGACGGCCCGTTCAGCGTGACGGCCGCTGACGGCACCAGCTACCGGGCCGGCGTCGTCATCGTCGCCACCGGCGTCAGCGCTTCCTACATCCCCTCGTTTCCCGGCGTCGAGCACGCCGAGCAGTACGCGACGATGCCGGTCGACCCGGACGGGTTCACCGATCAGCGGGTGCTGATCCTGGGCAAGGGCAACTCCGCCTTCGAGACCGCCGACAACCTCATCGAGAAGGCCGCGGTCATCCACGTCGCCGGCCCGCACTCGGTCCGGCTGGCCTGGCAGAGCCACTATGTCGGCCACCTGCGCGCGGTCAACAACAACTTCCTCGACACCTACCAGCTCAAGTCGCAGAACGCGATCCTGGACGGCTCGGTCCAGAGCATCGTCCCGCTGCCCGAAGGCGGCTTCCGAGTCGCCTTCTCCTTCGTCCGCGCCGACGAGGTCGTCAAGGAGCTGTATTACGACCGGATCCTGTGCTGCACCGGCTTCCGGCTCGACACCGCCCCCTTCGCCGACGAGTGCCGGCCCGAGCTCGTGATCTCCGACCGGTTCGCCGACCTGACCAGCGCGTACGAGTCGGTGAACGTACCGGGCCTGTACTTCGCCGGCACGCTGATGCAGCAGCGCGACTTCAAGAAGGCCACCTCCGGGTTCATCCACGGCTTCCGCTACACCGTGCGAGCCCTCGCCCGGATCCTGGAGCAGCGCGGCTACGGCGCGCCCTGGCCGCACCGGGTCCTGCCGCCCGAGCCGACGTCGCTGGCCGATGCGGTGCTCGCCCGGGTCAACCGCAGCTCCGCGCTCTGGCAGCAGTTCGGCGTGATGGCGGACGTACTCCTGGTCCCGCAGGAAGGCGACGCGTACTACCTGGAGGAGGTGCCGGTCGGCTACGCCCTGGACGGCGGCCTCGGCGCACCCGCCAACGGGCTGCCCGCCGCCTCCCTGATGATCGCCGTGACCTTGGAGTACGGCCCCGACCACGACCGCGTCGACCCCTTCGACATCACGCAACGCCGCGCCGCGCAGAACGACGCCGGACAGGCGCACGACGCCGCCTACCTGCACCCGGTCGTGCGCGTCCACCGCGACGGCGAGGTCGTGGCCGAGCACCACCTCGCCGAGAACCTGGAGAACGAGTGGGACGACGAGCGCACCCACCGCGGTCCGCTCATCGCCTTCCTGGAGAAGGCGGTGGCCTGGTGAGCACGCCGCCGCACGCGACGATCCCCCGGCCCACAGAGCCCACAGCGCCCCCGGACCCACCGGAGCCCGCAGAGCCCGCAGAGTCCGCAGAGCACACAGAGTCCACAGCGTCCCCGGCCGTCCGCGAAGACCTGCTGACGGTCCGGGACTTCCAGGCCGAGGCCCGCCGCAAGCTCGACCCGGTCTACTACGACTACGTCGCCGGCGGCGCGGGCGACGAGGCGACCGTGCGCGCCAACGAGGCCGGCTTCGCCCGGCTCAACCTGCTGCCCCGGGTACTCCGCGGCAGCGCCGAGCGCGACCTGGCCCTCACCGTCCTCGGTACCCGCGCCTCGATGCCGGTGGTGGTCTCGCCGACCGCCTTCCACCGGCTGGTGTGTGCCGAGGGCGAGCTGGCCACCGGCCGCGCGGCCGCCCGTGCCGAAGCGATCCTGATCGCCAGCATGGCCAGCACCGTCGCCGTCGGCGAGGTCGCGGCGGCCGCCCGCGCGGCCGCCCCCGACCGCGACCCGGCCCTGTGGTTCCAGGTGTATCTGCAGCCTGATCTGCAGGACACTCTCGTCCTGGTCCGCCGGGCCGCCGCGGCCGGCTGCACCGCCCTGGTCATCACCGTGGACTCGCCGGTGCGCGGCGTGCACGAGCGCAGCGTGCGCAACGGCTTCCACGACCTGCCGCCCGGCCTGGCCTGCGAGAACATGCGCGGCCTGCGCGATGAGGAGCCCGGCGTGGTGCGCCAGATCGGCATGTCGGCCAAGCTGGACTGGGACGACGTCGACCGGTTGCGGGCCCACACCAAGCTGCCGGTGCTGCTCAAGGGCGTGCTGCATCCCGAGGACGCGCGGATCGCGGTGGAGCGGGGCGTGGACGGCCTGCTGCTGTCCAATCACGGCGGCCGCCAGCTCGACACCGTCCCGGCCACGATCGAGCTGCTGCCCGAGGTGGCCGCGGCGGTCGGACGGAGGATCCCGGTGCTGCTCGACGGCGGGGTGCGGCGCGGCACCGACGTGGTCAAGGCGCTCGCGCTCGGCGCCACGGCGGTCGGCATCGGCCGGCCCCTGGTGTGGGGCCTGGCCGCGGCGGGCGAACAGGGCGCGCTGCGAGTGCTCGAACTGCTGCGCGCAGAGCTCGATCACACCATCGCGCTGTGCGGAGCCCGCGGCCTGCAGGACCTGACACCCGACCTGGTCCGGCCGGCCCCGACAGGCGGCGTCCGATGACGGCGGCCGCCTGGGAGTGGGTCGCGGCACTGGCGGCCGTCGCCGTCGCGGCGAGCCTGCCATACTGGCTGCCGACAGTGGTCGTGGCACTCAGAGTGCGCGTATTCGCCCTCGTCAACGGCGACGAGGGGATCGCGGTGCCGGGCGAGCGCGTCGGCGTCGAAGACTTCAAACGGCTCTACGCCGACCCCGCGGCCGACGGCCGCAGCCGCGGCGCCGCCCTGTCCGATCTGTTCTGGTACTGGCTGGCCCCGGGCCCACAGGTCCACCAGGAACATCTGGAACCGGGGCCGCGCTACGACGACGTCGCCCGCACCACCCGCAGCACGCTGGCCAGACTGCGCCGGGACGAATGGGCCGAGCTCGTCACCCGCTGCGCCGACCGCGAGCTCGACCGGCTCGCCGCCGCCGAGCGTCCCGGCCGCGTCCGGGAAGTGCGGCTGCGCGACGCGATGATGCCGCTGTGGGCCGCGGTCTACTACGAGGTGGTCTTCGGCGAGCCCTGCCCGGACGAAGCCAGGGACCTGATCGTCGCCAACGCCGACGACGTCGCGAGCGCTCTGAAGTGCACCAGCTTGCGACACATGCGCCGGCGCGAGCGGCTCACCGGCTACCTGCGGGCCAAGCTCGCCTCCGGAGCCGCCCCGCCCCGCCTGCCCGCGGCGCTCGACGCCGCAGAGCAGGTCTACTACCTGCAGGGCACGTACTTCAACACGGCCGTCGTCCAGATGTCCGAGGCGACAGCGCACCTGCTGCTCGCCCTCGCCGCCCGGCCCGACCTGCAACGCCGCCTGCGCGAGGAACCCGAGGACACCGGACTGATCGACCGGGTGATCGACGAAACCCTGCGGGTCTATCCGCTGTTCGGCGTCGCCCACCGGATCACCTCGGCCGACATCGCCCTCGGCGAGGCCGCCATCCCGGCCGGCTCGGTGCTGCTGTTCAACTATCCCGCCTTCCAGCACTCCGGCGCGCCCGACGCCGACGCGTTCGATCCGGACCGCTGGCTGCGCGACCATCCCGGGCACCTGAACCACATTCCGTTCGGGATCGGCGCGAACCGGCCCTGCCCGGCCCGCGCCGTCGCCCCGCTGACCATGCGGGTGGCGGCCCGCCGTGTGCTGCGCCGCTACGCACTGGCCTCCGCGGCCGGCCACACCCGATCGCTGCCCAACCGGGGACCGTGCCTGCTGCTGCCGCTGGGCGCCGGTCCGGACGCCAGCCCGAACACCGGCCTGGACACCCCGCGCCCGCCCGCGCTCCGCCTCGCCCGGCAGCGCCTGCGCGACCGCTGGGAGGACGTGTGGCGCAGCCTCGTCCAACTGGTCCTGGGCACCTACATGGTCTGGCACGCCCGGCGGCTGCGCCTGTGCACCACCCACTTCGCCACCCACCTCGCCACCGAGGAAGGCAGCCGATGAGCCCCAGCGTCCTGTCCCCGCGCTTCTTCGTCGCCGTCGTCGTGATCCTGCTGGTGTGCCGCCTGGTGTCCTGGGCCGTCGGGCGGATCGGCCAGCCGCCGGTCGTCGGCGAGATGATCGCCGGCGTGCTACTCGGCCCCTCGCTGCTGGGCGCCGTCGCCTCGGGCGCCGAGAACGAGCTGTTCCCCACCGCTGTCCGGCCGCTGCTGTACGTCGCCGGGCAGATCGGCCTGGTGGCCTTCATGTTCCAGGTCGGCCACGAGTTCCGGACGCACCTCGGCCGCGGACTCGCGCGCTCGGCCGCGGCCGTCTCCGCCGCCGGCACCGTCGTGCCGCTCGCCCTGGGAGCGCTGCTGGCCTTCGGGGCCCACGGCCGGGTGGACGTCTTCGTGCCCTCCGTCGCACCCGGGGTGACCTACGCCTTCGTGGGCGTGACCCTGGCCATCACCGCGTTTCCGATGCTGGCCCGCATCATCAGCGAACGCGGCCTGACCGGCACCCGCTACGGCTCCCTGGCCCTGGCCAGCGGCGCCATTGACGACGTGGTCGCCTGGTGCCTGCTCGCGGGCGTGCTGGCCGCGGCGACGGGGCGGCCCCGTCCGATCCTGCTCGCCGTGGGCGGAGCGGCGGCGTTCGCGCTCGCGGTCCTGTACCTCGTCAGACCGCTGCTGACCCGCGTCCTCGGCCCCCACGGCCCGCAGGACGAGGTACGCATGCTGATTGTGGCGGCCGTGCTGTTCGCGGCGGCCTGGTTCACCGACGAGATCGGCCTGTACGCGGTCTTCGGCGCCTTCTGCGTGGGCATGGCGATGCCCGCCAACGCCGCCGCCGAACACGCCGTCGTCACGATCAGCACACCCAACCGGATCGTCTTCCTCCCGCTCTTCTTCGTCTACTCCGGCCTCAACACCCGGTTCGGTCTGCTGACGAACCGGCCGTTGCTGGTCTTCTCGGCCGTCGCGGTGCTGCTGGCGGTGCTGGGCAAGTTCACGGCCTGCTGGGCGGCGGCCCGGCTGGCCGGCCAGGAGCGACCGGTCGCGCTGCGCCTGGGCACGCTGATGAACGCCCGCGGCCTGATGCAGCTGATCGCGCTGAACGTGGGGCTGGCGGCCGGGATCGTCAACAGCGCGCTGTTCACCGCACTGGTCCTGGTCGCGCTCATCACCACGCTCATGGCCGCGCCGATGCTGTCCTGGCTGGACCGGCGGGTGCCGATGCCAGACCCGGAACCAGAGCAGGAGCCGGGCCAGGAGCCGACCCCGTTCGGCGCCGTCGCGGCCACCGGCTAGCGCCGGAAGCCCGGCCCGGACACTAAGGAAGAACCCTGAGAGGATGTGCCATAATGCACCCCGATGACCGAGCCGGGCGCCGACGAAACTCGGCGGCTGCTCCTCGTCGAGGACGATGTGGAGCTCGCCGCGTTGCTCGAACCGCTGATAGCCGCCGAAAGTTACATCGTGGACATCGCCCACGACGGCCAGCGCGGCCTGCACCTCGGACTGGGCCGGCCGTACCGGGTGATGGTCATCGACCGGCGGCTGCCCGATATGGACGGACTGGACCTGCTCGCCCGCCTGCGGCGGCGCTCGGTGGCCGCGCGCGTGCTGATCCTGACCGCGCTCGGCGCGCACGCCGAGCGGGTGCGCGGACTCGACGGCGGCGCGGACGACTACCTGGCCAAGCCGTTCGACCTGGACGAACTGCTCGCCCGGATCCGGGCGCTGGACCGGCGGGTGGCCGACGGGGCCGACCTGCTCCCGCTGGGTGCGGGCTACCTGGACCGGCAGGCCCACGACGTCGCGCTCCTGGACGGCAGCCGCGTTCCGCTCTCACCGCGCGAGTTCGAGCTGCTGTTCACCCTCGCCGTCCGGCCGAGGGCCGTGTACACCCGGGCCCAGCTGCGGGCCCGGGTGTTCCCGGACACGGCGGCGGAGTCGGTCGTCGACACCTACGTCTACTACCTCAGACGCAAGCTCGGCCGGCAGATCGTGCGGACCGTCTACGGCCTCGGCTACCGGATCGGACCGCTGTGAGAAGCGGGCCCCGAAGGACGGCAAGGTGGATGAGAATGCCGCCGCTCGGCCGACGACGTACCCCGGTCCCGCCGGAGCGGCGGATGCTCACTCGCGCCGCCGCGGTCCTGGCCTGCCGGATCGCCGCGAGCTTCCTGGCCGCGCTCGGGCTGCTGGGCTTCAGCATCTACCGCGTCGTGCTGACCGAAGAGCACAACCAGGTCCGCAACCAACTCGCGTTCAAGCTCGCCTACGGAAACCCGGCGGAGAACACGCCCTGCCTGTGGCTGTTCGTGATCGTGGACGGTCGGACGTCCAGCGGCGTGGCGGCGCCGAAAGGCCTTCCGCTCGCCTCGGCCGTGGCCTCCGCCCGCGACGGCGCGCCGCCCAGGCAGACCAGGTGGACCGCCGACGGCACGGTCTATGAGGTGCTCACCGTGCGGCACGGCGACACCGTGCGCCAAGCCGTCATGGACACCTGGTATCAGCAAGCCGACGTCGACCACCTGGTACGGGCCCTGATCCTGGTGGGACTGTTCGGCGTCGCGGCCGCGACCATCGTGGGCGTCGAGGTCGGCCGGCGGTCCATCGCGCCGCTCGGCGACGCGCTGGCCAGGCAGCGACGGTTCGTCGCCGATGCCAGCCACGAACTGCGCACGCCGCTCACCCGCCTGCACACCCGGGCCCAGCTGCTGCTGCGCCGACCCGCCGACCAGGTGCCGGAGCCGCTGGCCGAGGAGCTCGGCGCCCTGGTCCGCGCGGCGGGGGAGCTGAACGAGCTGGCCGAGGACCTGCTCGTCTCGGCCGCGCTGCACGACGACCCGGAACGCTCCCGCATCGTCTATCTGGCCGCACTGGCCCTGGAAGCGGCGGAGGCCGAACGCCCGCGGCTCGCGGACCGCATCCTCGAGGTGGAGATCGGAGCGGGCCGGGCCACCGCGGACGCGGCCTGCGCCTTCCCAGTCAAGGGGGCGGCCTCGCCGCTACGCCGGATGATCGCGATCCTGCTGGACAACGCCATCAGCCACACCGAACGCGGCGGCCACATCAGCCTGCGGGTTCGCCCGGCCGACCGCGGTCTGGTCGAACTCGAGGTCGCCGACGACGGATCCGGCTTCGCCCAGGACGACAGCGAGCGGATCTTCGAGCGGTTCGCGCAGAGCGGCCACCAGGGGCCGCACCGGTTCGGCCTCGGTCTGGCGCTGGCCCGCGAGATCGCCGCGGACCACGCCGGCACCATCCGGGCGGAAAGCCGGCCCGGCATGGGCGCGACCTTCACGGTCCGTCTTCCCGCGGCAAAAGGCGCCTTGGAGGCCGCCGTGGAGCCCACGGTGCCCGCCACGGGCGCTCAGGCCTCTTCCTAACGGAAGGCCGACCGAGCTTCATCGCCGAACCTCAAGCGTTCTCATCGTCAGGAGGCAAGCACGCATGGCATTCCCGGACTCGGTTCTCCAGGCACTGGCGACGCGGCCGGAACACGTCGCCGTGGAACACGGCGACCACTGCGTGACCGGCGCCGAACTGCTCCGCATGATCGGCACCATCGCCCGCGGGCTGCGCTCGAGCGGCATCGGCCCGGGCAGCGGAGTGGCCATGGATCTGGGCGTCACCGTCGAATCAGTGGCCGCGTACCTCGCGGGTTTCACGCTGGGCTGCCGGGTGATCGGCGTGCACCCCGGCTACTCGGCGCCCCAGCGCCGGCACGTGCTCACGCGCGGCGTGGACACCGTGCTTACCGCCGACCGGGTGGCCGAACTGCTGCGCGGTGCGGCGGCCGACCCCGTGGTGCAGGCCCGGCCGGACGACGTGGCGCGGGTGGTGTACACCAGCGGCAGCACCGGCCTGCCGAAGGGCTGCGTGCACACCTACAAGGCGCTGTCGTCGCATTGGACGTGGGTCGCTGAGAACTGGTGCGCCGACACCGCCGAACTCGCCCGGCGCACCAGTCGGTATCTGCTCTTCGGCACGCTCTCCAGCGCGGTGGTACAGGACCACTTGGCGCTGTCCGTGCTTTCCGGCGGCACCCTTGTGATCCCGCGCCTGCCCGAGCCTGGTGCAGGCCCGCTGTTCCCAGGCGTGTTCGAGCAGCTGCGTGCCACCGCGACCATCATGAACGTGCCGCGCCTGTATCAGATGCTGGACGCGCTGCGAACGAAGGAGTGCGACATGTCCACCGTGGAGGCGATCATGGTTGCCGGCTCGCCGCTGCCGGCACACCGGCTGGCCGAAGCGGTCGAACTGCTCGGACCGGTGGTCTACTCCGCATACGGACTGACCGAGGCCTGCGGGATCACCCTGCTCACTCCGTCGGAGATCGCCCGCGGCGTACTCGCCTCCGTTGGACGGCCGCTGCCTTCCGTGGAGGTGGACATCCGGGACGGCGAGGTCTTCGTGCGCACGCCCCAACAGATGTCCGGATACTACGACGAGCCCGAATTGACCGCCGAGACCCTGACGCCGGACGGCTGGCTGCGCACCCGCGACCTCGGGAGGCTGGAGGGCGGGTACCTGTGTCTCACCGGACGCGCCCGCGACATCATCATCGTGGACGCCCTGCCGGTGTACGCCGGCCCGATCGAGCGCGTCCTGGTCGCACACGAGGACGTGGACCAGGCCTACGTGGTCGGCGCCCCGAGCGACCGCCGCGGCGAGGCGGTGCACGCCTTCGTGGTCCTGCGCCCGGGACACACCCTGGACCACGCCGGCCTGCGCCAAGCGGTCCGCGCCGAACTCGGCGAGCTCAGCGTGCCGGAGACCATCACCCACCTGTCCGAGGTCCCGGTGGCCGTCAGCGGGAAACCGGACAAGGCGGCGCTGCTCGGCCTGCTGCAAGGGTAGTCACCGCCCGGGCACTGCCGCGACTACGGGTGATCCGCGATGTCGTTCGCGGCCACGTATCCGAAGGTCATCGCCGGGCCGATCGTCGATCCGGCTCCGGCGTAGCTGTGCCCCATCACCGCCACCGAGGCGTTGCCCGCCGCGTACAGGCCGGGGATCACGGTGCCGTCCGGGCGCAGGGCGCGGGCGCGCTCGTCGGTCTGGATGCCGCCCTTGGTGCCGAGGTCGCCCGGGACGATGCGCAGCGCGTAGAAGGGTGCCTCCCACAGCACGCCGAGGCAGGAGTTCGGGATGACGGCGGGGTCGGTGTAGTAGTGGTCGTAGGCGCTGTCGCCACGGTGGAAGCCGCCGTCCTTGCCGACCCAGGCCTCTTCGTTGAAGCGGGTGACCGAGTTGATGAGGGCTTGGGCGGGGACGCCGATCTGGCCTGCCAGATCGGACAGGGTCCAGGCCTTGTAGACCGAGCCGTTCTGGTACCAGGCGTCGGGGAAGGGCAGCGTCGGGAAGATGTCGCGGAACAGGTAGCGGTTGCGGTAGTTCTGGTCGACGATCAGCCAGGCTGGGATGTCCGGCGCCGACGGGTTCTTCGCGTACATCACGTGCACCACGTCGCTGTACGGCGCCGCCTCGTTCACGAAGCGCCGGCCGGCCTGGTTCACCATCAGGCCGCCGGGCAGGGTGCGCTCGGCCAGGCAGAAGTACGGCGTGCCGGGGATCGGGATGGCCGGGCCCCACCAGGCGTCGTCGAGCAGGCCGAGCGCGGCGCCGGCGCGCTGGCCGGCCAGGATGCCGTCGCCGGTGTTCTCCTTCGCGCCGACGCTCCACCGCCCGATCGGTGCCTGCTGGTACTGGGCGCGCATCGCCAGGTTGTGCTCGAAGCCGCCGGAGCCGATGATCACCCCGCGCGCGGCGGTGATCAGCCCCGGGCTGCCGTCGGCGGTGACGTAGACGCCGGCCGCCCGGCCGCCGGACATGGAGAGGTCGGTCAGCGCGGTGTTCAGCAGTACCGGTACGTTCGCCTGCTGCAGCCCGGCGCGCAGTCCGGCCGCCAGCGACTGGCCCATCGTCAGCGGCTTCTGCCCGGCCAGGGCCGCCGCGGTGCCGCGCGCCAGGCAGGTCGCGGCCACGTCGGCGCCGTGTGCGTTCACCGCGGCGATGTTCAGCCACTTGTAGTCCGCGCTGAACACGACCATCCCGGCGGGCACGGCCAGGTAGGAGGGGTTCAGGTTGGCCAGCTCCGCACCGAGGATGTTCCCGTCCAGCTGGTCCGGCTCGATGGAACGGCCGTTCGGCATGCCGCCGGGCAGCTCCGGATAGTAGTCGGAGTAGCCGGCCATGAACCGGAACCGCAGGGGGCTGTTGGCCAGCACGAACGCGATCATCCTCGGCCCGTTGGCCAGGAACGCGTTCTGCCGCGCGGCCGGCACCTCCGGACCGACGACGGCGGCCAGGTACTGCGCCGCCAGCGCCGGCGTGTCCGGCACGCCGGCGGCCAGGATCACCGGATTGTTCGGGATCCACACCCCGGCGCCGCTGCGGGCCGCCGAGCCCCCGAAGGTGGGGGCCTTCTCCACCACGACGGTGCGCAGACCGCGTTTGGCGGCGGTGAGCGCGGCGGTCATGCCGGAGGCACCGGAGCCGACGACGACCACGTCGTAGGCGCCGATGACCGGGACGGAGGCGGGGGAGGAGGCTGCGGCTCTCGCCGCTTGCGCCGCGCCGGCGGTGAGCGCGGCGGCTCCGGCGCCGACGACCACGGCGCGGCGGGTGGGGGTGGCGAGGGGGTTCTCGGGCGGGTTCTCGGGTGGGTTCTCGGGTGGGTTCTCGGGCATGACGGCTCCTTCGTCACGGTGCGCGGATGACT
>JABFWL010000192.1 GCA_013362315.1 Catenulispora sp.
GAAGTCATCGGCAGCTCAAACCAGGAGAACGGGTGAACTATGGCCGCCGTTTCCACAGCGCCGGTGTAGGTCTCTGATTCACTAGTGGCTCATGAGGCTGTCTGCGGCTTCGCCGGTCTGCGGAGCCCCGCCTGCTTAGTACGGCCAGACCCACTCCGAGATCACCGGATCATCTTCGCCGAACTCCCGGGTGTACTGCCGCGCCTTCAGCCGCGCGTCTTGCAGCGCCTGCCGCACGTGCCCTGCGCGCTCGGCCAGCCCCGGCACCCGATCGATGGCGTCGATGGCCAGGTGGAAGCGGTCGATGTCGTTCAGCATCGCCATGTCGAAGGGCGTCGTCGTGGTGCCCTCCTCCTTGTAGCCGCGGACGTGCAGGTTGTCGTGGTTGTTCCGGCGGTAGGTCAGCCGGTGGATCAGCCACGGATAGCCGTGGTAGGCGAAGATCACCGGCTTCGACGTCGTGAACAGCGCGTCGAACTCCGTCTCCGTCAGCCCGTGCGGGTGCTCCAGGGCGTCCTGCAGCCGCATCAGGTCCACCACGTTCACCACCCGGATCTTCAGGTCCGGGAAGTTCTTCCGCAGGATGTCCACCGCGGCCAGCGTCTCCATCGTCGGCACGTCGCCGGCGCAGGCCATCACCACGTCCGGCTCGCCGTCCTGGTCGGTCGACGCCCAGCTCCAGATCCCGATGCCGCGCGTGCAGTGCGTGACGGCCTCCTCCATCGAGAGGTACTGCAACTGCGGTTGCTTGCCGGCGACGATCACGTTCACGTAGTCCCGGGATCGCAGGCAGTGGTCCGCCACCGAAAGCAGGGTGTTCACATCCGGCGGCAGGTAAACGCGGATGACGTCATCCTTCTTGTTCACCACGTGGTCGATGAAGCCGGGATCCTGGTGCGAGAACCCGTTGTGGTCCTGGCGCCACACGTGCGACGTCAGCAGGTAGTTCAGCGAGGCGATCGGCGCCCGCCAGGGGATCTTCCGCGTCGTCTTCAGCCACTTCGCGTGCTGGTTGAACATGCTGTCCACGATGTGGATGAACGCCTCGTAGCAGGAGAACAGCCCGTGCCGTCCGGTGAGCAGGTAGCCCTCCAGCCAGCCCTGGCACATGTGCTCGCTCAGCGGCTCCAGGTCGCGCCCCTCGACCGACAGGCTCTCGTCGTCCCACGGCAGGGTCTCGGCGTACCACATCCGCCCGGTCGCTTCGAAGATCGCCTGCAGCCGGTTGGAAGCTGTTTCGTCCGGCCCGAACACCCGGAAGTTCGCGACGTCCGCGTTGCCGTCCATGATGTCGCGCAGGAAGGTGCCGAGGATCTTCGTCCCCTCCGCACGCTCCACCCCGTGCCCGGCCGGATTGACCGCGTACTCGCGGAAATCCGGCATCCGCAGCTCGCGCAGCAGCGTTCCGCCGTTGGCATGCGGGTTCGATCCCATGCGCCGAATGCCGGTCGGTGCAAGCTCTGCCAGCTCCGCCTTCAGGGCACCGTTTTTGTCGAAGAGTTCGTCCGGCTTATAAGAGGTCATCCATTCCTGCAGCACCTTCAGATGCGCGGGGTTGGTGTGTACCTCGGCGATCGGGACCTGATGCGACCGCCACGAGTCCTCGACCCGCTTGCCGTCGACCGTCTTCGGCCCGGTCCAGCCCTTCGGGGTGCGCAGGATGAGCATCGGCCACGCTGGCCGCATCCCTGCGTCCTTCCCGTTCACGGCGGCGCTGCGGATCTCAGCGATCCGGTCGAGTATCGCGTCCAGCGTCGCGGCCATCGCCTGGTGGGCTTCGAGCGGATCGTCACCCTCCTCGCTGACGACGGTGAACGGCTCGTACCCGTAGCCCCGCATCAGCTGTTCCAGCTCGCTCTGCGGGATACGAGACAGAACCGTCGGATTGGCGATCTTGTAGCCGTTCAGGTGCAGGATCGGCAGCACTGTGCCGTCCCGCACCGGGTTCACGAACTTGTTCGAGTGCCACGACCCGGCCAGCGGCCCGGTCTCGGCCTCACCGTCGCCGACCACGGCGCAGACCAGCAGATCCGGATTGTCGAACGCGGCGCCGTAGGCGTGGACCAGGGAGTAGCCGAGCTCGCCGCCCTCGTGGATGGAGCCCGGCGTCTCCGGTGCCACGTGCGAGGGCACCCCGCCGGGAAACGAGAACTGCCGGAACAGCTTGCGCATCCCGTCCTCGTCTTGCGTGATCCCCGGATAGAACTCGGTGTACGTTCCCTCCAAATACACATTCGCCAGCACTCCCGGGCCGCCGTGTCCCGGCCCGGCGATGTAGATCGCGTCCAGATCCCGCGCCTTGATCACGCGGTTCATGTGGGCGTAGATGAAATTCAGGCCCGGTGTCGTGCCCCAGTGGCCCAGCAGCCGGGGTTTGACGTCGTCCAAGGTCAGCGGCCGCTGCATCAGCGGGTTGTCCAGCAGGTAGATCTGCCCGACCGACAGGTAGTTGGCGGCGCGCCAATAGGCGTTGATCGCGGCGAGCCCTTTGGCGGACAGCGGTCCCTTGGCCTGTCCCTTGCTCTGCGACTGTCCCTTTGTCTGTGCCTGTCCCTTGAACTTCGTCACCCGGCCAGGCTAGGTCGGGCCGTGGCGATGTGCTTGCCGGGCGTCGGGTGGGTTGCGCCTAACTGGTGACCGACCACGGGCACGGCCGGGCTGCGGTCGATCTTCGGCGCTGGCATGATCGCACCGTGGAGAAGGCGGCGGAGCAGGCGGCACAGCAGGCAGCGGCGCAGGGCTTGTACATCACTTCGACGGACGCCGCCAGCGGCAAGACCGTCGTGGCGCTCGGCGTGGCCGAGGCCATGTCCCGGCGGGTCCGCAAGCTCGGGGTGTTCCGTCCGGTGGTCCGCGGCGGGGGAGCGGTCGACGAGGTCGTGGACCTGATCCGCACCCGCTATCGCGTCGCCGAGCCTTACGAGGACTGTGTCGGCACCACCTACGACGCCGTCCACCTCGATCCGGCCCGCGCCGTCGAGACCATCCTGGACCGCTACCGCGCCCTGGCGGCCCGCTGCGAGGCGGTGGTGGTCGTCGGCACCGACTACACCGACGCCGCCACCAGCACCGAGTTCGGCTTCAACGCGACCGTCGCGGCCAACCTCGGCCTGCCGGTGCTGCTGGTGGTCGGCGGCATGGTCGGCGGCGTGGACCGGACGCCGCAGGACGTGGCCGCGGCGGTGCGGGTGTCCCGGCAGGAGCTGATCCGGCTGCACGCCACCGAGCTGGCGGTCGTCGTCAACCGGGTGCCGGCCGGCGCGCAGGAGGCGGTGCAGCGCGAGGTCGTCGCGGTCTTCAGCCCGGCCCTGGGGGATGCGGTCGGCGCGGGTGACTCCGACACCGACCCCGACACCGGCACCGACACCGGCACCGGATCTGCGTCGTCCGGCGGTCCCACACCGCTTGTCTTCACCATCCCGGAAGTGCCCGGCCTCACCGCCCCCACGATCCGCGACCTCGTCCGCTCTGCCGACGGCGTCCAGATCAGCGGCGATCCGGCCCTGCTCGACCGCGAGGCGGCCACCCTGGTCGTCGCGGCGATGTCGCTGCCGAACGTCCTGGACCGGCTCACCGAAGGCGTCGCGGTCATCGCCCCGGGCGACCGCACCGCGGGCCTGGTCCCCGGTCTGCTGGCGGCGCATGAGGCCTCGAACTTTCCGGCCCTGTCAGGGGTCTTCCTCACCGGCGGCTTCACGCTTCCGGACAGCGTGGCCCGGCTCCTGGACGGCGTGCACTCTCCGCTGCCGATCATCGCGACGTCCCGCGACACCCTTCCCACGGCGTTGCAACTGGCCGCGGTTCGGGGCGAGATCACCGCGGACCACCCCGGCAAGGTTGAGACCGCTCTGGGCGCCTTCGCCCGCGGTGTCGACACCACGGTGTTGCTGGACCGGCTCCAGGTGACGCGGTCCGTGGTCGTCACACCCCTGATGTTCCAGGCCCAACTACTGGAGCGCGCCCGCTCGCAGCGCCGCCGCATCGTCCTGCCAGAGGGCACCGACGACCGGATCCTGCGCGCCGCCGACGTCGTCGTCCGCCGCGGCGCCGCCGACCTCATCGTGCTCGGTGAGGAGGAGAAGGTCCGGACGCGGGCCAACGCCCTCGGACTCGACCTCTCCGCGGTTCGGGTGGTGAGTCCGTCGGATCCGGAGCTCGTTGAGGAGTTCGGGCAGGAGTACACGCGGCTGCGCGCGCACAAGGGCATAACTCTGGACCGCGCCCGCGACCTGGTCCAGGACGTCTCCTACTTCGGCACCATGATGGTCCACACCGGACGTGCCGACGGCATGGTGTCCGGCGCCGCCCACACCACCGCCCACACCATCCGGCCGGCCTTCGAGATCATCCGCACTGAGCCGGGTGTCTCCGTCGTCTCCAGTGTCTTCTTCATGTTGCTGGCCGACCGGGTCCTGGTCTACGGCGACTGCGCCGTCATCCCCGATCCGGACGCCGCGCAGCTCGCCGACATCGCCGTCTCCTCGGCCCGCACCGCCCAGGCGTTCGGTGTGCGGCCGCGAGTGGCGATGCTGTCGTACTCCAGCGGCGAATCAGGATCCGGCGAAGACGTCGAGAAAGTCCGCGAGGCGGCGAAGCTGGCCCGCGCCAAGGATCCTGACCTGCCGCTGGAGGGACCGATCCAGTACGACGCCGCCGCCGATCCGGACGTCGCGGCGCTCAAACTGCCCGGGAGCGCGGTGGCCGGCCGGGCGACGGTGTTCATCGTCCCGGACCTCAACACCGGCAACAACCTGTACAAGGCGGTGCAGCGCAGCGCCGGCGCGATCGCCGTCGGACCGGTGCTGCAGGGGCTGCGCAAGCCGGTGAACGACCTCTCGCGCGGCGCGCTGGTGCAGGACATCGTCAACACGATCGTCATCACGGCGGTGCAGGCCCAGAGCCAGGAGCCGGGACGCTCGGCCGGCAGGAGCACGGGAAGCACCGTAAGCACGGAAAGCGGCAGAGAAAAGAGCAGGTCGTGAACCAGGTCCTCGTTTTGAACTCCGGTTCCTCCTCGATCAAGTACCAGCTGCTCGATATGGCCGACCGCCGCCGCTTGGCCGTCGGCGCGGTCGAACGGATCGGCGAGTCCGCCGGCTCCGTCTCCGACCACGCCGCCGGGATGGATGTGGTGCTGGGCGAGCTCGAAGGGCATCTGGACCGCTCGGCGCTGGCCGCCGTCGGCCACCGCGTCGTGCACGGCGGCGACCGGTTCCGCGGCCCCACCCGCATCGACGACGAGGTCTGCGCGACGATCAAGGAGCTGATTCCGCTGGCGCCGCTGCACAACCCCGCCAACCTGACGCTCATCGAGGCGGCCCGTAAGGCGTTTCCCGACACGCCGCAGGTCGCGGTATTCGACACCGCCTTCCACCAGACGTTGCCTGTACCGGCCTACACGTACGCGGTCCCGGCGGAATGGCGCGACGACCTCGGGGTGCGCCGCTACGGCTTCCACGGCACCTCCCACCAGTACGTCTCCCGGCGTGCCGCCGAACTGCTCGGCCGGCGTCCCGAGGAGGTGAACGTCATCGTGCTGCACCTGGGCAACGGCGCGAGCGCCTGCGCGGTGCGGCAAGGCCGGAGCGTCGACACCTCGATGGGCATGACGCCGCTGGAAGGCCTGGTCATGGGCACCCGCTCCGGAGACCTGGATCCGGCGGTCAGCGCCTACATCGCCCGCCGGACCAGCCAGGACGCCGAGGAGACCGACCGGGTGCTGAACAAGGCCAGCGGCATGCTGGCGCTCGGCGGGAGCAACGACATGCGGGACATCACCCGCGGGGCGGACGCCGGTGACGAGGGCGCGACGCTCGCCCTGGACGTGTACTGCTACCGCATCCGCAAGTACATCGGGGCGTATCTGGCGGTGCTGGGCCGCATCGACGCGCTGGTGTTCACCGCCGGCGTCGGCGAGAACTCGCCGGTGGTGCGGGCGGGCGCCGTCGCAGGGCTGGAACACCTCGGCATCGCGATCAGCCCGAAGCGCAATGCGGCCGAGTCGAAGGAAGAACGCTACATCTCGCCCTACTGGGCCCAGACCGCGGTCCTGGTGGTGCCCACCGACGAGGAGATCGAGATCGCCGACCAGGCACTCACGCTCGTCGGCGGAGGCTGACAAGACTGGCAAGACTGACAAGGCCTGACAAGGCGGCCGCTGAGCCCCGCGTGCCGGCCGGTGTGGGGCATCATGGGTGCTGTCGGATCAGGCAATTCGCACTGGGGAGGTTGAGACGCGGGCGATGACGATCGGGGCCGACGACAGCGCCGCGCGCGCCGGGCCCAGTATCACCGGGGCTGCAACCATCCGGGCTGGAATCAGTCGGGCTGGGAGCGCCCTGCCTGGAACCGCTCTGCCTGGAACCGCCGTGGGCGCAGGCCTCTGCGACGTGTCCGGCGCCGGAGCCCGAGACACGTCCGGCGCCGCATCCCTGTCGGTCTCCGCGGCGGCCGCGCGCGGTCGCGCCGATCTGGCGCTGGTACGGCGGAGGATGGCCGCCGGGGAGCTGGGTTATCAGGGGTTTGTGGAGCTGGTCGAGGCGGTGGGCTCGATGGGCGCGGTGGACTCAGCGAGTGCAGTCGGTGCAGGGGCGCGCATGGTGGGTGCGGTGCCTGGGGAGAAGCCATGAGCTGGCCTGATGACCGGCGCCGGGGTCTGGCCGACCGGCTTCCGCCGTTCCCCTCGCACCCGACGATCGACGACTACGAGCGCTTCGCCGCGTACTTCCGCACCACCCGCGCGGGGAGCGCGACAGAGTTCGGATATCTGCGGGATCTGGCGCTGGTCGGCTCGCGGCTCGGCACCATCCGGCCCCCCGACCTGGTCCGGAAGGTTCGTCCGGCGGCGGTGCCGGTGTCACTGCTGATGGAGCCGGATCCGGACCTGGCCGCAGCCGGGGCGGCGGTGATGCGGGCCATACTGCGCGGCGACGGCGCCGGACCGCAGTACTGGGCACGGATGATCACCGACATAGAGCGTTCCCGAGGAACGGTCTCCTCGCTGGTGAAGGGGCGGCCCGATCCGGAGGAGAAGCGCGGCCCGGGACTCGGCGCGCGGCGGCGCCCGAACCCGGCGCGTCGCGAACCGGCCGCCACTGCCGTGGCCGGGCAGCGATGGCGGGCGGCGAACGTCATGCTGGCGCTGGCGCCGCCGCTGGCCGCGCGGGCGTTCCTGGCCTCCGGTGCCACCATCCGCACCAATCCCACCGACGCCGAGCTCACCGCGCTGCGTGAACGCGCCGAGCTGATCCTGGGGATGACGGCGCACGCGCCGCTGTGCCGGGAACTGGTCGAGCACGTCTTCGGCTCGCTCGGCGACGCCCCGCTCCGGGTCCGGCTGGCCGCCAACCCCTTCACCCCGGACAGCGTTCTGGCGCGGCTGCTGGAGGAACACGGCACCGAACCGGAGATCCTCGACGCCATCCGTTTGCACGAGTACGCCGGCGGCGCGGTCCGGCGCCAGGCGTTCCTCGCGCTGCTGGAGGAGCCGCAGGCGGTGGGGCAGGCGCTGCACCGGATGGTGACGCTGCGCGGGGACGCGCCGTTCCTGGCCATGGTCGATGCCGCGCCGGCCGGGGACGTGGACTGGGTTCGAGCGGTGATCCGGTCCGCGGGGACGACGGTCGGCGAGGCGGCCCGGCTGACGGCGTATGTGCGGCTGGCCGAGATGTCGGCGCCGGAGGTGGTGTGGGCCGTGGAGTTGGAGCGCGCCGGCTCGCTGGAGCAGATGATGCCGCAGGTGCGGGCGTCGATGATGGCGGGGACCGCCGATGCGCTGGTGCGCGGGGTGGTCGGTGCAGCGGCGGGGCGGGGAGGCGCTGGGGACAGTGCGGGCGCCGCGGACGGTTCGGGTGCTGCCGGCGCCGCGGTATCCGGTGCCGGGTCGGTGCCGGGCTCAATGTCCGTGGCGACGATGGCCGCAGTGGCATGGCCGGGTGACGCGGCGCGGGCGCGCCGGGCCGAGGACGCGGCTGCGGAGATGCAGCGGTGGCGCAGTGACGCAGTGTTGGACGACCCGATTCCGTAGGCGGGTAGCCCTCACTCCCAAAAAGTCCGCCGCACGCGCAGCAGCCAGTCCTCGACCGCCTTCGTGTCAGGCTCGACGGGCAGCACCGTGCGGGCGTCGGCGAACCGATCTTCGGCGGCGGCCATGAACGGCCGCGCGGCTTCGGGGTCGGCTGCCACCTGCTCGCCGAAGGCGCGCAAGGGCTCCGGATCGGACAGGCGGATGGTCACGTGGCTGGTGGTATAGAGCTCGTAGCCCTGCTCGACGAGGCGCATCAGGTGGCGGGCGTGCTTGGCGACCTTGGCGCTGGTTGTCGCCGGCTCGCGGGTCAGCAGCTTACGGAACTGCTGGGTGGCGTAGCCGAGATACGCGGCCTTGACGCGTGGCGCTGACAGGAAGGCGCTGCGCAGCGCGATGGCCTCGTCGCCGAGCGGGGTGCGGACCTCGTAGAGGTCGTCCGGAAGCCAGAGGAGTTCGGAGGCGGTGGGGTTGCCGCCGAGGGCCAGCCGCGCCAGCTTGGCGGCCTCATGGAAGGTCACGTCCGGGTGCGTGCTCACTCGGCTCTCGCGAGGAGTGTGCAGCCCGAGCAGCGAGAGCGTGGGCAGGGCGAACATGCCGAGGCGGTCGACGTCCGAGCCGGGGCCGGCCAGGCCGTAGGCGGTCGAGCCGACGATGCCGGACAGCAGCACCGTTCCCTCATCGTCCGGTTCCATGTCGAGCCCCCCGAAGTCTGTCGCCTGCCGCGCAAGGACCGCCACCGTAACAGGCGGATTCGCTTAATCGCCAAGGGGTTACCGGGAACACGAAGCGGCCCGGAGAAGCCTCCGGGCCGCTATCCCAGCATCCTTACTTAGTGGTGAGCTGGACGGTCAGAATCGTCCGATAGGTCGCCAGGTCGCTGCCCGAGACGGTGTAGAGCGAATTCGGGTCGGTGCCCAGCACCGTCCCCGGCTTCGGCAGCGGCTTGGGGGTGCGGTAGCCGGCGAACACCATGGTCGCGGTCTTGCCGTCCTTACCGAGCACCACCTGAGGACCGTAGATGCGGCCGCTGTAGTACAGCTCCGGCGAGGTCTTCGGGAACGTGGTGTCCACGGACAGCAGCGGGTTGGTGAAACCGTTGACGATCTTCCAGTTCACGCCGTCCTTGCTGGTGGCGTAGCCGATGTAGTGGAAGCCGTCGCTGTCGCCGTCGTAGCAGTTGCCCGCGCCGTAGAACAGTCCGAGCGTGCCGTCAGGGTTCTTCACCACAGTGCCGGAGGGGCTGATGAACCGGGTCGCGGTCGCGCCGGCGTCCGTGTTGTCGCCGAGGCCGGTCACCGGGCCGTTGTCGGTGAAGTGGATACCGTCGTGGGTGGTGGCGGTGCGGACGGTCGCCAGGTCCTCGTTGTTGCCATACAGCGGCGCCTTGTTCTTGCCCTCGCCGATCTTGGCCAGCGTGCTGTACGGGACGTTGCAAGCACCGGGCTGCGTGACGCTGGTGAAGTAGTCCTTCTGCTTCTTCACATACAACACGGTGACGGTGTCGTCGTCCTTGCCGGGCAGCACACCGAGGATGCCGTCCGGGGAGAGGAGGCCGGTGGTCGCCGCCACGCCGTCCGGGACGGCCGCGTAGGCGCTGACCGCCGAGCCCGCCGTAGCAGCACCG
Source organism: Catenulispora sp. (assembly GCA_013362315.1). Lineage (GTDB taxonomy): Bacteria > Actinomycetota > Actinomycetes > Streptomycetales > Catenulisporaceae > Catenulispora. Next base: position 9,651 of record JABFWL010000192.1, read on the forward strand.
GTGCCGCCGACGCAGCCGGTGAAGGCCGTAGCAGTCGCGCCGGTGCAGCGCACGTCGACCAGACCGGCGGCGGTCTGCACGCGGATCGTGCCGGGGATCTCGAACGCCGAGGTGTCGGCGGCCGGGACGGTGGCCGCGGGCAGGGTCACCGGACCGGTCAGCGTGGTGCCCGCGCCGGTGCCGACCGGCTGCGCCTTCGGCAGCTTCGCCAGCGGGTGGGCGCTGTCCGCGTCGATGCGGTGCACCAGCAGCTGCGAGCCGGCGGTGTCGGCGGTGGGCCGGGTCAGCGTGTAGAGGAAGTCCTTGCCGTCGATGTGCAGCACCGTCGGGTGGCCCTGGCCGTCGTCGTTGAGCGCGGGCGACGGGCACTGCCCCGCGTTGGACTCCAGCGCCTGGCCCTGGTAGCGCCAGGTGCGGCCGCCGTCGTCGGACTCGGCGGCGACGACCGCCTCATCAGTGTCCTTCGGCCGGTAGTCGAAGAAGCCCCGCAGATGCCGGCCATGCCCGCTGACGTTCGGGAAGTAGGCCGGCTGGAACAGCTCCGTGCCGGGGTTGCGCGTGACGGCACCGGCCGCGTCGCAGTAGCCCGCGGTCGGATCCCCGTAGGTGGCCGGCGCCTGCCCGAGCGTCCACGGCCCGCCGGCGAGGGTGGCCGGCACCGGTGCGCCGCTCAGTGACCAGGTGGTCGGTCCCCCGTGATGCCGGCCGGCCGCCAGCGCGGTGGCCGGCAGCAGGACTGCGATCCCCACGGCCAGCACGACCGCCGATACCGCCAGGCGCCGCTTGGACGCGAGATAGATTCTCATGCACTGGAGTTGTACAGCCCTCACCCTCTGCAACGGTGAACACCGGATTCATCCGACGCGCGTTCACGTGAACTCTTTGCTAGGAAGGCTCCATGCGAATCCGATCAGGCGACAGAACCGACGTCCCCCTGCTGCTGGCCTTCGGCGACGAGGCCGTGGCCTGGATGAACGCCCGCGGCAACACCCAGCAATGGGGCACCGCGGCATGGACCGGCGACCCCAAGCGCGAGGAACAGTTCGTGAAGCGCGTGGAAACCGGCGGCCTGCGAATCCTGGAGGACGACGACGGCACCCCTCTCGGCGCCATGGTGATCACCGAGGACTGCCAGGTCTACGTCCCAGCAGCCGAGGAGCGCGAGCTCTACGTCAACTTCCTCATTGCCTCCCGCGCCCACTCCGGCCGCGGCATCGGCCGCACCCTGATCGACCGAGCCAAGCACGAGGCGGCCGAAAAAGGCATCGACCTGCTCCGCGTCGACTGCTGGGCCGGCGAAGACGGCAACCTCGTCAAGGTCTACGAAAGCTACGGCTTCACCCCCGTCCAGGAGTTCAACGTCGGCGAATGGCCGGGAATGCTACTGGCCATGCGGCTTTCAGAGCAGGCTTCGCAGTAGGGGCGCCGCCGCGCCTGCGCCCACCTGACCGCCAGCTGATTCGCGAAGCCCCGCCGCGCCTGCCTCCGCCCACCCGACCGCCGCCGAGACGACGAAGCCTCGCCGCGCCTCCGCCCACTCGACCGCCAGCCGGGTCGCTGAGCCGCGCCGCGCCTGCGCCCACCTGACCGCCGCCGTCACGACGAAGTCCCCACCTCGTCCCCCGCAAACCCACATACCTTCCCCTGGGTTTTCGGTTCGGTCCCCTCGGTCACGTCGGCAGGGCTCGTCCT
>JABFWL010000251.1 GCA_013362315.1 Catenulispora sp.
TGTCAGTGATAGCTGCCGACACTGGGCGCATGGAATCCGAACGTGCCACGCGGCGGGCCGAGCGGCTGCTCGTCCCCGCCGCCTTCGTCACCGCGCTGGGCAACAACGTGCAGCTCATCGCCGGGGCGCTGCTGATGATCCGCTCCGGCCGGACGATGCTGGCGGTGGGGCTGCTGTTCATCGCTGTCGCCGCACCGCAGGCCGCCCTGTCGCCGGTGTTCGGGCGGCTCGCCGACCGGTATGACCGGCGGCGGCTGTGGATCGGCTGCGACCTGACGTCGGCGGTGCTGGCCTCGGCGCTGCCGGTGTGGCTGGCGCTGGGCGGGGCGAAGGCGCCGGGGGTGTACACCGCGAACTTCGCGCTTGCGGTGGTCGCGGCGCTGTTCTTTCCGGTGAGCAACGCGCTGATCAAGGAGCGGGTGCGGCCGGAGCGGGTGCGGCGGTTCAACGCCGACTACGAGATGGCGACGCAGGGCGGGATGCTGCTGTCTGCGACCGTCGGCGGGCTGCTGGTGCAGCGGTGGGGAGCCGAGCCGCTGCTGGTGTTCAACGCCGGGACGTTCCTGGTGTCGGCGGCCCTGGTGATCGCGGTGGGACGGCCGGCGACCAGCGGTTCCCCGTTTTCAGCTCCGGAGTCGAAGTCCGTTGCGGCGGGTCCGATGACAGCTCTGTCGCCGCAGGAGGCGGCGCGGTCACTGGAGGACGCAGCCCAGTCGGCGTCGGCGGCCCGATCGGCGGCCCGCCAGATCCCGCTGGGACGCCTGATCGTCCTCTACGCGCAGGGCAGCGTGGTGGTGACGGTGTTCAACGCGCTGCTGCCGAAGCTGGTCATGGGGGAGTGGGGACGCGGCGCGGCGCTGTTCGGGATCGTCGACGCGATCGGCAGCCTGGGTTTCCTGGCCGCGACGGCGTTCTACAAGGCCGTGGGCCGCCGGTTCGCCGACCTGCCGATCGCCGTGTTCGGCTTCCTGGTGTGCAACGTGACCCTGGTCGTGCAGCCGCTGTTCGGACCGGTGGTGCTGGGCCTGTGCGTGGCGGTCGGCGCGTTCACCTACGGCACGGCCCGGATCGCGTCGCGCTCGCTGGTCATGACCAGCGTGGACGAGCGGCGCGCGGGGCGGGCGTTCGGGCTGGCGAACGGTGCGGGCCTGGCGGCGACGGTGGTGGTGATGCTGGGCGTCGCCGAACTCGTCGACCACACCGACAGCCGCTGGGGCTTCGCGGCGACGGCCGGCCTGAGCGTGCTGGCGGCGCTCGCGGCGGGGCTGCTGCTCCGCGCGCCGCTGTCACATCCGCACGCCGCGGGGCGTCAGGGTGGAGACAGCGATGACCGTTCCGGGATCCGTAGCAGGATGGTGGGCCATGATCGACGACGCCGAGCAGCTCGCGCAGTTCTTCCAGACGCAGCGCCCGCATCTGACGGCGGTGGCGTACCGGATGCTGGGCTCGCTGGCTGAGGCGGACGACGCCGTGCAGGAGGCGTATCTGCGGCTGAGTCGTACGGACGTGGCCGACGTGGAGAACCTGGCGGGCTGGCTGACGACAGTGACCGGGCGCGTATGCCTGGACATGCTCCGGGCCCGGCGTCATCACGGCGAGCAAGACCTGGAAGGTCCGGCCGCTGCGGCGGCTGCCGAGGCGGCGGCGACGGAGGCCGCGGAGCGGGACGTTCTCGCCGATCCGGAGCTGGCAGCGGAGCTGGCGGACTCGGTGGGCATGGCGTTGCTGGTCGTGATGGACACGCTCAGCCCCGCCGAACGTCTCGCCTTCGTCCTCCACGACCTGTTCGCCGTGCCCTTCGACGAGATCGCGCCGATCGTCGGCAAGAACACCGCGGCCGTCCGCCAGCTGGCCAGCCGCGCACGCCGGCGCGTCCGGGGCCTCGGCGAGGAGACCGAGGCCGATCGGGTCCGGCAGTGGGAGGTGGTCGAGGCCTTCCTCGCCGCTTCGCGCAGCGGCGACTTCGCCGGTCTGCTGCGGCTGCTCGACCCGGACGTGGTGCTGCGCGCGGACCCCGCCGCGGCCGTGATCGGCGCGCCGGCCGAGGTGCGGGGAGCCGGCGACGTGGCCGAGCAGTTCTCGGGACGGGCACAGGCCGCGCAGCCGGCGTGGATCGACGGTGCGGCCGGGCTCGTGTGGGCGCCCGGCGGGGAGGTCAAGGTGGCGTTCGAGTTCACCATCGCCCGAGGCCGGATCGTGGCGATCGAGATTCTGGCCGATGCGACGGTCGTGGCCGGGATGGAGGTCGAGAGGATGGGAGTCGAGGGTTAGCGGGAGGGGTGAGCTATGGCGACGGAAGCGACAGATAACTGGCCCAAGCGGAGCTGGAAATGGAACGGCTACAGCTAAAGACGGAGCAGCCAAAGCTAAAAGCGGAACGACGACAACCGAACCAGTCGCTCATCCTGGTCCGTCACGCAATGCCTGACTTCAGCCGCGACATTCCAGCCCGCGATTGGCCGCTGAGCGCCGACGGACGGGAAGCGGCGGCGACCGTGGCGGCGTGGATCGCGGCGGAGGTGCCTGAAGCGCTGCTCGTGGCGAGCAGCGAGACGAAGGCCGTGCAGACCCTGGCTCCGGCCGGTGAGGTACGCCGCGACGCCCGTTTCGACGAAGTGGAGCGGGTCGAGCCGTTCGGCGGCGAGTTCCGGCGGCTGCGGCGGGAGTACGTCGGCGGGGTGGAGCACGTCGGGTGGGAACCGAGGGCGCGGGTGGTGGAGCGTTTTGACGCGGCGCTACGGGAGCATGGAGACGGTCGGACTGTTGTCGTCGCCACGCATGGCATGGCTCTGACTTTGTGGGTGGCGGCGCGGATCGGGGTGGATGACCCGGTGGCGTTCTGGGAAGAGCTCAGATTCCCTGATGTGCTGCGGATCGATGTTGCGGCACGGAACCTGGAGCGGGTCGGCCTAGTCGGCTGAAGGCGTGAGCTGGAACGGGACGGGCTGGACGCGCCCGGGCGGCCGGGAGCCGCAGTCGGCGTCCGGGCCGCAGCCGTGCGGGGAGTCGGTGCCGTAGCCGGTGCCGGAGCCGGTGCCGGAGC
>JABFWL010000149.1 GCA_013362315.1 Catenulispora sp.
TCTCGTTGCGCGTGGTGGAGTACTTGTCCTCCTCCGGCAGCACCATGGTGTAGCCCAGGGCGCGGCCGCGGGACAGGATCGTCACCTTGTGCACCGGGTCCAGGTTCGGCATGGCGTGCGCCACCAGGGCGTGGCCGCCCTCGTGGTAGGCGGTGACCTTCTTCTCCTTGTCGCTCATCAGCCGGGTGCGCTTCTGCGGGCCGGCGACCACCCGGTCCACCGCCTCGTCCAGCGCGTTGTTGTCGATGAGCTTGCGGTCCGCGCGGGCGGTCAGCAGCGCCGCCTCGTTCAGCACGTTCGCCAGGTCCGCGCCGGTGAAGCCGGGGGTGCGCTTGGCCAGGGAGTCCAGGTCCACCTCGGGCGTGAGCGGCTTGCCCTTGGCGTGCACCTCGAGGATGTGCTTGCGGCCGTTGAGGTCCGGGGCCTCGACCGCGATCTGCCGGTCGAAGCGGCCCGGGCGCAGCAGCGCCGGGTCCAGGATGTCCGGGCGGTTGGTGGCGGCGATCAGGATCACGCCGCCCTTGACGTCGAAGCCGTCCATCTCGACCAGCAGCTGGTTCAGGGTCTGCTCGCGCTCGTCGTGGCCGCCGCCGAGGCCCGCGCCGCGGTGCCGGCCGACGGCGTCGATCTCGTCCACGAACACGATCGCCGGGGCGTTGGCCTTGGCCTGCTCGAACAGGTCGCGGACGCGGGAGGCGCCGACACCGACGAACATCTCGACGAAGTCCGAGCCGGAGATCGAGAAGAACGGCACGCCGGCCTCGCCGGCCACCGCGCGGGCCAGCAGCGTCTTGCCGGTTCCGGGCGGGCCGTAGAGCAGCACGCCCTTGGGGATCTTGGCGCCGATGGCCTGGAACTTGGCCGGGGCCTCCAGGAACTCCTTGACCTCCTGGAGCTCCTCGACGGCCTCGTCCACGCCGGCCACGTCGGCGAAGGTGGTCTTCGGGGTGTCCTTGCTGACCAGCTTGGCCTTGGACTTCCCGAAGTTCATCACCCGGGAGCCGCCGCCCTGCATCTGGTTCATCAGGAACAGGAAGACCAGGGCGATCAGCACGAACGGCAGCAGCGTGATCAGGATGCCGACGAAGGCGTTCTGCTTGGCCAGGGAGACGTTGTAGCCCTTGGACAGGTGACCGGCCGTCTGGGAGTCCTCCAGAAGCTTCGCGATGCGGTCGCCCTGCTGGTCGTTCAGGTAGGTGGCCTTGAGGTTGTCGCTGCCCTGAGCCTGCGCGATCGTGCTGCTCGGGTCCAGCTTGACCTCGACGCTGGAGCCGGAGCCGCCGATCACCTTGGCCGATACGACCTGGTTCTTCTGGATGGCGTCCAGCACCACGGAGGTGTCGACGGACTTCGGGCCGCCGGCCGAGGAGACCAGCTGCATGACCGCGAGGACCGCCACGACGGCCAGGACGACCCAGATCACCGGGCCTCGGAAGTAACGCTTGACGTCCATCGATCCTCTACGACTCGTGCTAGCGGTTCACGGCGGGGGTGTGGTGGTTCTTGTTGCCTAACGACCGTACGCGGTCACTGCGTTCCCGCGCGACGTTGCGAATGAACCACCACTGGTCCCAACGTGGTTTACCGGAGTGTCATTCCACTGTGCTTGAACCGTGTCGGCGCTGCCGACGCAGCTCAGATCGGCTGACCTGGCCCATCCGAACTATGTCGGCGCTGCCGACGCAACTCAGATCGGCCGAGTTGACCTACTGCCTACGAACTGTATACGTGCGCAGCAAGGGTGCCGATGAAGGGCAGGCCCCGGTAGCGCTGCGCGTAGTCCAGGCCGTAGCCGACGACGAACTCGTTGGGGATGTCGAAGCCGACGTACTTGACGTCGATCTCGACCTTGGCGGCGTCCGGCTTGCGCAGCAGGGTCACCACCTCCAGCGAGGCCGGACCGCGCGAGCGCAGGTTGGACAGCAGCCAGGACAGGGTCAGCCCGGAGTCGATGATGTCCTCGACCACCAGCACGTGCCGGTTCTGGATGTCGGCGCCCAGGTCCTTGAGGATCCGCACCACGCCGGAGGACTTGGTGCCGGCGCCGTAGGAGGAGATCGCCATCCAGTCCATCTCGGAGTCGATGTGCAGCTCGCGGATCAGGTCGGCCATCACCACCAGCGCGCCGTTGAGCACGCCGACCAGCAGCACCTCCTGGCCGGCGTAGTCGGCCTCGATCGCGCGGGCGAGCTCGGCCAGCTTGGCCCGGATCTCCTCGGCCGAGATGAGGACCTTCTCCAGGTCCTGGCCCATGTCCTTGTCGTCCACGCTGGCGTCCCTCGAAGTCGCTAAGCCGGCATCAGATGCGCGGCCGCGGCTCGGTCGGGGTCGCCGCCCGCCTCGCCCTCGCCCGCGTGATCGCGCTCCGGTGCCCCGCGGCGCAGCGCTCCGGATCTGTCGAAGGCCAGCTTTCCATACCGCCGCGCCACCGCCACCGCGCTGGGCAGGTGCAACGGCCCCTGGCCGCGCCAGTCGACCAGCAGCCGGTCCAGCTCCTCGATGTGCACCGCGGCCAGGTCAGAGCCGGGACAGCCGGCCCGTAGCGCGGCCAGCCGCAGCACCCGGCGGCGCACCGCGGTGGGCAGCGCGGTCAGCTCGGCGACGTCGAGGTAGTGGGACAGATCACAGTCGCCGAAGGGCTCCAGCAGCCGGCCGAACTCCCGCGCGGCCCAGGCGTCCAGCGCCTCGGTGTCCTCGCGCAGCATCTTCGCGGTCCGGGCCAGCGCCTCCGGTATCCCCGGCCCGAGGGCGGCGGACAGCGCCGGCAGCGCGGCGTGCCGGACCCGGGAGCGGGTGTAGGCCGGGTCGGTGTTGTGCGGGTCGTCCCAGGGCTCGAAGCCCTCGGCCCGGGCGGCGGCCACCGTGGTGGCGCGCGGCAGCTCCAGGAACGGTCGGGCGTAGCGGCCGTTGCGGGCCGGCATCCCGGCCAGGCTGCGCGCGCCGGAGCCCCGGGCCAGTCCGAGCAGCACGGTCTCGGCCTGGTCGTCGCGGGTGTGGCCGAGCAGCACGGTGGCCGAGCCGAGGCGCTCGG
>JABFWL010000598.1 GCA_013362315.1 Catenulispora sp.
GGCCGGGGCGGTGCCGCGGGCGTCGAGCGCCGTGCGCAGCGTCCGGTGCTGCTCCGGGCTCAGGCCCTCGGCGAGCTCGGCCAGCGGGGCCAGCAGCTCGGTCAGGCCGGCGAAGGCCAACTCCGCCTCGGACTGGATGCCGCGGGCGCGCAGCACCTGGAATCCGGCCGCGTGCGCCGCGGCCGCTTCCAGCAGCGCGCTCTTGCCCGCGCCCGGCTCACCCTCGACCACCAGCACACCGCCGGAGCCGGCGCGCGCCGCGTCGATAAGGGTCCTGATGGTGTCGAGCTCCGGTCCGCGGCCGTGCAGCACCGTCGTCGAGGCCGCCGGCCGCGCATCCCCCCTGGCCGCCATGCCCCCAGCATCGTCTGTTCCGGCGCGCGGGGCAATCACCGAGCGCGCGCGGCGATCGAACGGCGGCGAACAGTGGCCGCCGGTTTCGTACATTGGTGGCCATGAGCACCGCGACCATCGCCGCGCCGCGTACGTCCGCGAAAGCGGCTCCGACCTCGTCCGCATCTACGGCCGCCGCTTCCGCGGCCGACTTCGGCACGATGCTGAAGGCGTGGCGGCGCACCCGCAACGTCAGCCAGCTCGACCTGTCCTCGGCCAGCGGGGTCTCCACGCGGCACCTCAGCTTCATGGAGACCGGCCGTGCCAAGCCCAGCCGCGACATGGTGCTGCGGCTGGCCGACGAGCTGGAGATCCCGATGCGCGACCGCAACAAACTGCTGGTCGCGGCCGGCTACGCGCCCGAGTTCAAGGCGCGGCCGCTGGCCAGCCCGGAGATGGCCGCCGCCCGGCGCGCGATCGACATCGTGCTCACCGGGCACCTGCCCTACCCGGCGCTGATGCTGGACCAGCACAGCAACATCATCGAGGCCAACAAGACGGTCGGTATTTTCACCGACATGGTTGCCCCCGAGCTGTTGGCCGACGGCGGGAACACCGTCCGGATCACGCTGCATCCGCGAGGGCTGGCGCCGCATCTGGTCAACCACGGCGAGGCGCGGGACCGGCTGCTGCGCGCCCTGAGCCGCCGGGCCGCGGCCTCCGGCGACGCCGAGCTCACCAAGCTGCTGAAGGAATGCGTGGCGTATCCGCACCCGGAACCCGAACCGGAGCCGGACATCTACGCCGGGGTGGTCGTGCCGTTCCGGTTCCGGCGGGACGGCGGCGTCCTGAGCTTCTTCACCACCACCGCGGTGTTCGGCTCCGCGGTCGACCTGACGCTGGCCGAGCTCACGCTCGAGACGTTCTTCCCGGCGGACGAGGAGACCGCGGAGGCGCTGCGGGAGTACGCGGCGCGGGGGTAGCGCGGCGGGCATCGGGGTGTCGCCCATTCCGGTGGCGGGGGCCTGACCTTGCGTAACCCGCCCCGCCGGGCCTCGTTGGGCAGCCGAGAACCGCATGCCCAGCGCACCCAGCCAGGGGGAAGCCGTGAACCGCCGCCGCATCGCCATCGGAGTGTCCTCGGTCAGCGGGCTGGCCGTGATCGCCGCGGGCGCCCTGAACATGTTCTCGGCCGGCAGCAGCGCCCAGGCGGTGAACCTGCATGCCACTCCGGTCGCCGCGGTCAACGCGACGGGGGCCGCCACCGGCAACGCGGGCAGTGCTCAGGTGGACACGTTGCTGACGATGTCCACACCGGCGATCCCGGCGCGGGGTAAGAACCCGGCGGTGCCGGCCAAGAGCGCGACCATGCACGGCACCGGGTCGTTCGACTTCGCCAGCGGCAGGGGCCGGATCGACCTGGCGGTGCCCAACGCGCCCGACAGCGGCGCGGAGGAGGTGCTGACGCCTTCGGCGCTCTACATCCGCACGACCGCCGCGCCCCCGACCGCCGCCACGACTGCCAAGGGGTGGCAGGAGGTGGAGATCGCCAAGTCGCCGGATGGCGGCGTGGTCTCCGCCGGGGCCATCGACCCGGAGCTGGTGTTCGCGATGCTGGCCGGCACCGACCCGGGTGCGAAGTACGTCGGGCAGGACGAGGTGCGCGGAGTGCCGGTCGCGCACTATCAGGGGACGCTGGATCTTCAGCAGGCGGCGGGGGTGGCCGGTGCCGCGGCGAAGCAGGCGCTGACCAACGCCGCGCGGGCGCTGAGCCCGAAGGTGCCGTTCGACGCCTACCTGGACGCGCAGGGCCGGCTGCGGCGCTTCGTCGCGCAGTTCGGCTACAAGGTGCCCGCATCGCCGGACACTGTCGTGAACGTCACTTCCGCGACCGAGCTGTTCGGCTTCGGGACGCCGGTCGACGTGACGGTGCCGAGCGTCGCGCAGAGCGCGCTGCACCCGGCCAAACCCACCGCACCAACCGCCCCCACTCACCCGTCTAGCCCCACGGGCACTCACAAATAGTCCCGTTGGGCCATATCCGGCTGCGCGGTCCCGCAATAGGCTCCACCGTCGGGGACCCAAGGGCCGCGACGACCGGGACGGGCGGTGATTTCAGCCATGAAGCTCAACCAGCAGGGCTCTGGCTCGGCGTACGGCCGCTACGGCGCACTGCCCTCCGCTTTCGACTCCACCGCCCTGGACGAGATCACCCTCTACGGGGACCTGCTGCAAGCCGTGGCCGCGCATCCGACCGCTGGCACCCGCCTGGACTGGGCGGTCATCGACCAGGCGCTGGGTCTGCCACCCGGCAAGAACGGGCCGACGGGCCGCACCGCAGGCGCGGCGGTCCCGGGGACGGCGAGCCGGCGGCCGGGCGCCGGCGACTCCGCGCCGTAGGGCAACCGGCGGCAGCTCTCCCGCAGCCGCGACGTCGGCGGGGATGACGTAGATCACTCACCGGGGTTGGGCAAATCCACGCAGAGCGGGACACAGTCGCGGTGATGGCTGGTGCGCTAGTGACTCAGTTGTGCGCTCGGTAGGTTGAGCACCTAGCATCTTTGCGGCGAACAAGCCTGAACGATCAGCCTCTGCCTGGATTAACGGCAACTGAAGACCCGGAGACTTCCTGTGAAACTGCGTCTGACCCCCAGGGAGACCAGCTTCTACGACCTGTTCGCCGAGCAGGCTGACAA
>JABFWL010000154.1 GCA_013362315.1 Catenulispora sp.
GGAGCTGTTCAGGACCACGGTCGACATGGCACGGCACCGCTTCGGTTCCGGCGAGTACCGGTACTTCACCCACGACCTGCCGGCCCCCGTGGCAGCCCTGCGGGCCGCCCTCTACCCGCGGCTGCTGCCGATCGCGCGGGACTGGGCGGCCCGCCTTGACCGTCCGGCACCGTGGCCGGACGCCCTCGACGAGTGGCTGGAGGCCTGTCACGCGGCCGGGCAGAACCGCTCGGCGCAGATCCTGCTGCGCTACACCGAGGGCGACTGGAACGCCCTGCACCGTGACGTGTTCGGCGACATGATCTTCCCGCTCCAGGTGGTCGTCGGCCTCGACGAGTACGGCAGCGACTACACCGGCGGCGAGTTCCTGATGGTCGAGCAGCGGCCGCGGGCCCAGTCCCGGGGCACCGCGACCGCCCTCCGGCAGGGGCATGGGCTGGTCTTCACCACCCGGGACCGGCCGGTGCGCACCAAGCGCGGCTGGTCGGCCGGAGCGATGCGGCACGGCGTGAGCACCGTCCGCTCCGGCCGGCGGCATGCGCTGGGCATCGTCTTCCACGAGGCGTGAGCGCTCGGCCGGCTGTACCGATGCGCGGCGACCAGATGATGAGATGTAGGTCACATTACGCCCGCTCCATGTCACATTCGGCCCCCTCCCGGCCCTCGAAGTAGTGAGCGCCGCACCGGGGAGGCCCACACATGACGCACAGCACCGGAAGTCCAGTCGCCGACGAGGCGACCGATGTCTTCATGAACCATCGGGAGCTGATGTTCAGCCTCGTCTACACCATGCTGGGCAGCGTCGCCGACACCGAGGACGTGCTCCAGGAAACCTGGCTGGCGTGGTCGGGCCGAGGCGTCGGCGGGATCACCAACCCGCGCGCCTATCTGGTCCGGAGCGCCGTCAACCAGGCCTTGCGGCGGCAGGCCGTGATCGCCCGCCGCCGCGAGACATATGTCGGCCCGTGGCTGCCCGAGCCCCTGGTCGCCGACGACGCGGACGCCGACGACCCGGTGCTGCGGGGCGAGTCCGTGTCCCTGGCGATGCTGGTGGTCCTGGAGGCGCTGACCCCACTCGAACGCGCGGTGTTCGTCCTGGGCGAGGTGTTCGGCTACGCCCGCACCGAGATCGCCGACATCATCGACCGCAGCCCGGCAGCCGTACGGCAGCTGGCGCATCGCGCGCGGGACCATGTCCTCGCCCGCCGGCCGCGCTACCGGGCGCACCCACGCGTCCGGCAGGAGGCGACCGAGCGGTTCGTGCGGGCCGCGCTGGGCGGGGACATCGCCGAGCTGATGGAGATCCTGGCGCCGGACGTCACGGTGTGGACGGACGGCGGCGGCAACCGCAGGCAGGCGGGGCTGCGCCCGGTGCACGGCCGGGACAAGGCGGTCCGCCTGATCACCTCGTACGCGGCGCGGCGCGGCCCCCAGCAGTTCGACCTGCGCTACCGCCGGGTCAACGGCGACGACGCCGCGGTGCTGTTCCAGGGCGACTCGCCGTACGCCGTGATGGTCATGGACCTCACGCCCGGGGGCGACCGGGTGGACGGCGTCTACATCGTCACCAACCCCGACAAGCTCACGCATGTGCACAAGGACGACGACGAGGAGGACGAGTGACCGCCACCGAGACAGCGGGCCGGGGCGAGCGCGTCGCCGACTGGCTCGACGGACGACTCGGCATCCACTCGCTGGGCAGGAAGTACCTGCGCAAGGTGTTCCCTGACCACTGGTCGTTCCTGCTCGGCGAGATCTGCCTGTACAGCTTCGTCGTACTGGTCCTGACCGGCGTGTACCTCACTCTCTTCTTCCATCCGTCGATGAACGAGGTGACGTACCACGGCAGTTACGTCCCGCTCAACGGCGTGCGGATGTCCGAGGCGTACGCCTCCACGCTGCACATCAGCTTCGACGTGCGCGGCGGACTGCTGATCCGGCAGTTGCACCACTGGGCGGCGCTGGTGTTCGTCGCCGGGATGCTGACGCACATGATGCGGCACTTCTTCACGGGTTCGTTCCGCAAGCCCCGTGAGATCAACTGGCTGTTCGGCTGGCTGCTGCTGTTCCTCGGCCTGTTCGAGGGCCTGTTCGGCTACTCGCTGCCGGACGACCTGCTGTCGGGCACGGGCCTGCGCTTCGTCAACGGCGCCCTGCTGTCGGTGCCGGTCGTCGGAACGTATCTGTCGATGTTCCTGTTCGGCGGCGAGTTCCCCGGCCACGACATCGTGGCCCGCTTCTACTCGCTGCACATCCTGCTGATCCCCGGCATCATGGCGGCGCTCGTCGTCGCGCACCTGATTCTCGTCGTGTACCACAAGCACACGCAGTTCGCGGGGCCGGGACGGACCGAACGCAACGTCGTGGGCACGCCGTTCATGCCGGTGTACCTGGCGAAGGCGGGCGGCTTCTTCTTCCTGGTCTTCGGCGCGCTGACGCTGGTCGCGGCGGTGGCGACGATCAACCCGGTCTGGGTGTACGGCCCCTTCCGCCCCGACCAGGTGTCCACGGGCGCCCAGCCCGACTGGTATCTGGGCTTCGCGGAGGGACTGGTCCGGGTGATGCCGGGCTGGGAGATCACCCTGTGGGGTCACACGCTGGTGCTCGGCGTGCTGATACCGGTCGTGGTCTTCCCGCTGCTCCTCGTCTTCATCGGGATCTACCCGTTCCTGGAGGCACGGGTGACCGGCGACAGACGCGAGCACCACCTGCTGGACCGCCCGCGCAACCGCCCGGTCCGCACGGCGATCGGCGCCGCCTGGATCAGCCTCTATCTGATCCTGCTGGCGGGCGGCGGCAACGACATCGTGGCCACCCGTCTCCATCTGTCGATCAATACGGTCACCTGGACGGTCCGCGTGGCGGTGTTCGTCCTCCCGGCGGTCGTCTTCGTCGTCACCCGCCGCATCTGTCTGGGCCTGCAACTGCGCGACGCAGAGCTGGTGTTGCACGGCCGGGAGACCGGTGTGATCAAGCGGCTGCCGCACGGCGAGTACGTCGAGGTGCACCAGCCGCTCGATCAG
>JABFWL010000724.1 GCA_013362315.1 Catenulispora sp.
AATGAGCGGCCAGGCATGAGCGGCAGCGGTCGGGCGACCGGCCGGGCCGAGCGCTCACGCTTGCCACTCCTGCCATGCCCTGGCGAAGGTCTCGTAAGCCCGCTCGTCGTAGAGGACGAATCTGACTTCCTGGACGCGGGTCGGCGCGCTCAGTACGGCGGCGATGGCGATCGCTGCCGCGTCGGCGACCGGCCAGCGGTAGATGCCGGTGGAGATGGCTGGAAAGGCGACGGTGGTCGCGTCCAAGGTGTCGGCGACGCGCAGGGAGTTGGTGTGGCAGGCGGCGAGGAGGGCTGAGCGGTCCTCGGTGGGGGAGTAGACCGGGCCGACGGTGTGGATGACCCAGTGGGCGGGGAGGCGGCCGGCGGTTGTGGCGACTGCTTGGCCGGTGGGGAGGCCGCGGCCGTATTGGGTGGCGCGGAGGGTGCGGCAGTCGGCGAGGATGGCGGGGCCGCCCTTGCGGTGGATGGCGCCGTCGACTCCGCCGCCGCCGAGGAGGGAGGAGTTGGCCGCGTTCACGATCGCGTCCACCGGTTGCTCGGTGATGTCGCCGCGGACCATGGTGATGCTTGGCGTGTGCGGCGGCGGGGTCATGGCGGTGATGCTTCCAACCGGGCCGGAGGGTGACAACCCAATAAGGGCCCGGATGGAGCAACCAGGTGTTCGTCTAGAGAGGTCAAGCGGCGCCTAGAGGCTCAGTGACGAAGCCACCCAGATGCTCTCCGGGTGCTCGTTGCGAGCCAGCCAAAGGAACGGCTGCTTGTCCCGCTGTTCCGGGTCCGCGCCATCCTCCCAGGGGAAGAGGCCCTGGCGGTCCGGCCAGACGGCCTGCACCAGCGGCCACGGCGGGGTGCGGATGAAGTCCATGCCGGCGCCGAACATCGCTGGATACCAGGTCGGGTGTACCGGGCGGATGGCGACGTCGTAGCCCTCGATGACGCCCGCCCGGCGCTTCTCCGGGGCCAGGGGCCGGTGATCGCGGGTGACCTGGAGGGCGATGCCGGTCACCAGGCGCATGGCGTTCTCGACCGGCAGCCCCGACATGCAGATGTCGGGGCCGCCGGTGGAGTGCCACAGGCCGATGGTGTAGGCCCAGTCGGGCGTGTCGTCGCCGGTGACCCCCATGGTGTGCCAGCCGGTCTGCCGGACGTTCTGCGCGATCTCGCGGTCGCGCGGGTCCCACGCGGCTTCGTTCGCGGAGTCCTGACACACTATGCAGCGGCACGGAACCGGTTCTATGTCCACGTCCTGAAGGCTACCGGTTGTCAGGCTCCGGCCGCCGGGGGAGTCTGCCGGGTGAGGGCGGCGGGTCCGTCGATCAGGCACTGCAGCGCGTCCACCGTCACCGTCAGCAGATCCGCGTCGGGGTCGGCGATCCAGACCTGCTGGGCGCCCAGCATGGCGCCGATGATGCTGCCGGCCAGGACCCGGATGCCCAGGTCGTCGACCGGCCGGCCGAGCCGTTCGGCGAACAGCTCGGCGATCATGTCGGCGGTGCTGAGCATGTGGTCCAGCGTGCGGGCCCGGACCTCCGGGATCGCGAAGCTCAGGCGGGCGCGCAGGATGGTCTCCTCGCGGTCTCGCGGATCGGTCATCGCCAGCACCTGCTCCACCGCCGCGCGGAAGGCCTCCAGCACCGGCAGGTCGGCGGGCTGGGCGCGGAAGGCCGCGGCGGTCACCGGGTCGTAGTCGTCCTGGAGGACCAGGTCCTCCTTGGTCGGGAAGTAGCGGTAGAGGGTGCTCGGCGAGACCTCGGCCGCGGCGGCGATCTGCTCCATGGTGGTGGCGTGGTAGCCGTCCCGCTGGAAAAGGTGCAGCGCGTGCCGCTGGATCGCGGCCCGCGTCTGCGCCTTCTTGCGCTCCCGCAGCCCTATCGGGGCCGGGGTGAGTGCGGTGCGGTTAGTCGGCGTCGATGCTGTCGGCGGCATGGAGGAGATCACCATCCGATTCTGGGGCCTGTCCCGCGGCGGCGGGAACCGGGCTGCGCCGCAGCTGCGTGGCGGCCAGGACGCCGGCCACGGCGAAGCCGGCGCTCACCCACAAGGTCAGGCCGGTGGCGTGGACCAGGGCCGAGCGGACCGACTCCAGCAGCGCCGGGGAGTGCAGCTTCTGGGCCACCGCCACGCCGCCGCCGGCGCTGCGGGCCACGGCGCCGGCGACCTCGGTCGGCAGCGCGGCCGTGGCCTTGCCGACCTCGGTGCGGTAGCTGCTGTTCAGCACGGTGCCCAGGATCGCGACCGCGATCGTGCCGCCGACCTGCCGGATGGTCATCAGCAGGCCGGAGCCGACGCCGGCGCGCTCCGGGCTGAGCTGGTCCAGGGCGGCGTTCATCGCGATCGGCATCGCCAGGCCGACGCCGGTGCCGCCGAGCGCGAGCCAGAAGGCGACGAACCCGTAGCCGGTGTGGACGCCGGTGGTGGTGCCGATCACCAGGGCCACGGCCAGCAGGGCGAAGCCGCTGCCGATCAGCGGGCCGGGGCCGACCTTCGGCAGGAACGGCTGCCCGGCCCGGACGCCCAGGATCAGGCCGGCGATCAGCGGCAGCAGCCGCAGGCCGGTGCCGAGCGCGTTGGCGCCCTCGACCGCCTGGTAGAACTGCGGCAGCGTGAACATCAGGCCGAACAGGGCGAAGCTGACGATGGTGGCCAGGATCGTGCCCCAGGTGAAGCCGCGCGTCCGGAACAGCTCCAGGTCGATCAGGGTCTGCTCGGGGCGGCGCTGCAACTGGATGAATCCGGCCAGCGACGCCAGCCCACCGGCCAGCGGCAGCAGCGCCTGGGCCGAGCCCCAGCCGGAGTCGCCGGCCTTGATCAGGCCGTAGGTCACCGCGGCCAGGCCGATCGCGCAGGCCAGCAGCCCGGGCACGTCGATGCGCGGCTTCTGCTCGGCCCGCGACTCCGGCACCAGCCACAGCACCGCGAGCAGGGCCAGCACCACGACCGGCAGGTTGATCAGGAACACCGAGCCCCACCAGAAGTGGTCCAGCAGCCAGCCGCCCAGGATCGGGCCGAGCGGGATGC
>JABFWL010000363.1 GCA_013362315.1 Catenulispora sp.
TTCGAGTGGTCCTACGGGTACTCCCGGCGCTTCGGGGTGGTGCATGTCGACTACGCGACCCAGCGGCGTACGGTGAAGGCCAGCGGGAACTGGTACGCCGGGGTCATCGCGGCCAACGCCGTCCAGGGCTGACGCCGCAACGGGCAAGGGAGCACTTCATCACATGACAGGCAAGGACGGGGGAGCCCCGAAACCGGGGGCGCGGCCGGCGCCGGAGACGGCGTCGGCACCCACCCTGGAGACGGTGGCCGCCGAGGCGGGCGTCTCCAGGGCCACCGTCTCCCGGGTCGTCAACGGCTCACCGAAGGTCTCCGAGGACGTGCGCGCCGCGGTCGAGGCGGCGGTGGCCCGGCTGGGATACGTGCCCAACCGGGCCGCCCGCTCCCTGGTGACCCGCCGCACCGGCTCGGTGGCCCTGGTGGTCAGCGAGGCGGAGATGAAGGTCTTCACCGACCCGCTCCTGGCCGCCATGGTGCGCTCGCTCGGCGTGGCCCTGTCAGTGCGCGACGTTCAACTGGTCCTGATGATGGTCCGCGCCGACCACGAGCGCAAAAGGCTCACCGGCTACCTGCTCGGCGGCCACGTGGACGGGGTGTTCCTGATGTCCCTGCACGAGGGCGACCCGCTCCCGCGCATCCTCTACGACTCCGGCCTGCCGGTGGTCCAGATGGCCCGCCCCCTGGGCGACGTCAAGCTGCCCTACGTGGACGTCGACAACGTCCACGGCGCCCGCCTCGCGGTTCGCCACCTGGTGGCCATCGGCCGCCACCGCATCGCCACCATCGCCGGCCCGCGCGACATGGTCGCCGGCGTCGACCGCCTCGACGGCTTCCGCCAGGAGCTCATCGCGGCTCGCATGGCCGACCACCGCGTCGCCTTCGGCGACTTCAGCCAGTCCTCCGGCGAGCAGGCCATGCTCGCCCTGCTCGCCGATCACCCGGACCTGGACGCGGTGTTCTGCGCCAGCGACCTGATGGCCGCCGGCGCGCTGCGCGCCCTGCGCCGCCACGAACGCCGGGTCCCGGAGGACGTCGCGGTGGTCGGCTACGACGACCTGGACGTGGCCCTGCTCACCGAGCCGCCGCTGTCCAGCGTCAGCCAGCCGGTGGAGGCGATGGCGGCCACGATGGTGGACATGCTGCTGTCCCGCATCGCCGGCCGCCCGAAGCCGAGCCCTGCGATACTCCCCACCAGGCTGGTGCTGCGGGCGTCGGGCTGAGCGCCCGCGCCCGGCAAAACGGCCGCCGAACGCGCCGGGCCTGCGCCTCGGCGATTCGGCGGCCGAACAGACCTGCCAGACGAACGCTAATCCTGGACTTTGCCTCCGGTGATCCGCGAGATCACCAGCGCCACCAGGATGATCGACCCGTTCAGCGCCCCGATCCACTGGGCCGGCACGCCGCCGAGGGTCAGCACGTTCTGGATCAGGAACAGCAGGAGCACGCCGGTGAAGGCGCCGAACATGCTGCCCTTGCCGCCGTTGAGGCTGATGCCGCCGATCACCGCCGCGGCGAAGACGGTGAAGATGTCCCCGTTCCCCTGCGCCGAAGCCACAGAGGCCAGCCGGCCCGACAGCATCAATCCGCTGAGCGCGGCCAGCCCGCCGGCCGTCACCAGCACGGTCCACAGCACCCGGTCGGTCCGGATACCGGCGGCCTTGGCCGCGTCGATGTTGCCGCCGATGGCATACAGCGAGCGGCCGAAGCCGGTCCAGCCCAGCACGACGATGCCGATCGCGAACAGCACCAGCGTCACCCACACCGACACCGGGACGCCGAACCACTCGGTGGTCCCCAGATACAGCATCGACGACGGCAGGTTGAAGAAGGTCTGGCCGCCGGAGACGCCGGTCAGCAGGCCGCGCAGGACGATCAGCATGCCCAGCGTGACGATGAACCCGTTGAGCCCGAACCGGATGATGAGCAGGGCGTTGACGGCGCCGACCGCCAGACCCACGGCCAGCGTCACCGGCACCGCCCATCCGCCCGGCAGCGCCCCGAGGCCGTGGCCGCTCTTCGGCACCGTGAGCCACGCGGCCAGGCCCGGCGCCAGCCCCATGGTCGACTCCAGCGACAGGTCCATCCGCTTGACGATCAGCACCAGCGTCTCGGCCAGCACCAGGACGGCGATCTCGGACATGGTCTGCAGGACGTTGATCAGGTTGTCCTTCTGCAGGAACACCGGGTTCACGATCTGCCCGATGATCGCGATGACGATGATCGCGGGCACCAGGGCGAAGTCCCGCAGCTTCGCGAACGCGATGCGCCGCGCGGGCGTCGCGGCCAGCAGGCCCTTCCCCTCGGACGTGGCAGCGGTGGTGGTCTCAGACATCGGCTTCCATTCCTTCCATGGCGGCCACCAGCGCGTGGTCGTGCCACCCGCGCTCCATCTCCGCGACGATCCGGCCGGCGAACATCACCAGCACCCGGTCGCACACTCGCAGGTCGTCGAGCTCGTCGGACGCGATGAGCACGCCGGTCCCGGCGGCCGCGGTCTGCTCGACCTTGTCGAGCAGGAACTCCTTGGACCGCACGTCCACCCCGGCGGTCGGGTTGATCAGCACCAGCAGCCGCGGATCGTTGGCCAGTGCCCTCGCCATCACCACCTTCTGCTGGTTGCCGCCGGAGAGCCCGGACACCGGCTGGTCGGGCCCCGAGGTCTTCACCGCCAGGTTCTCGATCTGCGTCGCGGCCAGCGTGTCGCGCCGCCGGTGGCTGAGGAACCCCGAGCGGCCCAGCCGGTCCGGGACGGTGAGCGTGCCGTTGTCCGCGACGGACATGCCCGGCACGTAGCCCTGGTGGTGGCGGTCCTGCGGGACGAAGCCCACCCCGGCCGCGAGCGCCGCCGGGACGCTGCCGGGCCGCACCCGCCGGCCGGCGATCAGCACCTCGCCCGAGCCGGCCGCACGCAGTCCCACCACCGTCTCGGCCACCTCGGTCCGGCCGCTGCTCGCGGCCCCCGCCAACCCGACGATCTCTCCGGCTCGCACGGTCAACGACACGTCGTCATAGCCGGTGTCGCCTCCGATGCCGGCTGACGGACCGGACAGGCCGGACACCGACAGTGCCGGTTTGCCGCCGGCTTCCTCGGCGCTCTGCTCGATGCTGCGTGGATGCACGCCGCGCTCGGCCGAGGCGGCCTCCCCGGTCATGGCGGCGACCAGATCGGCGCGGGGCAGCTCGGCCACCGGCGCGGTGAGGATGTGCTGGGCGTCCCGGAACACCGTCACCGTGTCGCAGATCTCGTAGATCTCCTCCAGGTGGTGGCTGATGAACAGGAACGTGACGCCCTGCTGTTGCAGCTCTCTGATCCGCTCGAACAGCCGGCTGATCGCCGCGCCGTCCAACTGGGCCGTGGGCTCGTCCAGGATGACGAACCGCGCCCCGAACGACAACGCCCGCGCGATCTCCACGAACTGCCGCTGCTCCACGCTCAGCTCCGCGGCCACGGTGTCCGCGGTCACGTCGACGGACCAGGCCGCGAGCAGATCGGCGGCCTGCCGGCGCAGCGTGCGCCAGGCGATCAGGCCCCGGCTGCGGGCATGCCGGTTGAGGAACAGGTTCTCGGCGACCGTGAGCTGCGCAATGATCGTCGACTTCTGATAGACGCACACCACCTGCCGCCGCCAGGCGTCCCGGTCCGCCAACCGCGGCGCGGGCGCCCCGCCGAAGGCGATCTCGCCCTCGTCGGGGGCCTGCAGCCCGGTCAGCACCGAGACCAGCGTCGACTTCCCGGCGCCGTTGCGGCCGACCAGGGCGTGCGTCTGCCCCGGCTCGACGGTGATGTGCGCCGCGCGCAGCGCGACCGTCGAGCCGTAGCGTTTGGTGATGCCCGTCGCCTGGGCGACGGGCACGACGGTGCTCATGATGCTCTCGTCCGCCTTACTCACGAGCCGAGGTGGTTGCCCCACAGCGAGGTGTCGGTGCTCTTCAGGCTCGAGACGCCGCCGTAGGTCGCACCGTCGGAGGTGACCAGCGGGGCCGCGAGCTGGTCCTCCAGCAGGCCGGGCCGGACCTGGATGATGGTGCTCTGGTGGTCGGTCGGGCCGGGGTTGAAGCTCTTGCCCTGCACCGCGGCCTGCGCGTAGAACAGGGCGTACTTCGCGTACAGGTCGGCAGGCTGGGAGACGGTCGCGTCGATCTTGCCCGCCGCGATGTCCTTCAGCTCCTCCGGGATCCCGTCGTTCGAGACCACGAACACGTGCTTGGGATCGGTCGGCGGCACCGCCAGCCCCTTCTGCTGGAGCACTTGCAGGGTGCCGGCCAGGGCGAAGCTCGACTCCATGTAGACGCCCTGGACGTCCGGGTGCGCCGTGAGGTCGGTCTGCAGCTTCTGCGCCGCGGTGGCCGCGTCCCAGTTGGCGGCCTCCCCGTACACGGTGATGCCGGGGAAGCTCTGCTTCATGCAGTCGTTGAACGCCTCGGTCCGGTCGCGGCCGTTGATCGAGGCCAGGTCACCCTCCAGCATCACCACCGCGCCCTTGCCGGAGAGCTTGGTGCCGAGGAACTGGCAGGCCTTGGTGCCGTACGCCCGGTTGTCGGCGCGCACCACCATGTAGACGTTCCCCGAGTCCGGCCGGGTGTCGACCGAGACCACCGGGATCTTCTTCGCGGCGAGCTGGCTCAGCGTGGGCGCGATGGCCGCGGTGTCCTGCGGCGCCATCACCACGCCCTTGACCCCCTCGGCGATGAACGCCTGCGCGTTCGCGGCGAGCTTGGCCACGTCGTTCTGGGAGTTGCTGGTCTTCAACGAGACGCCCAGCTGGCTGGCGGACTGCGGCGTGTACTGGATGTAGGAGTTCCAGAAGTCGGTGTCAGAGCGCGGATAGTCCACGCCTATGACCGGGGCACCGCCGCTTTTGCCACCGCCCTTGCTGCTGGAGCAGGCGGCGATCGCGGTGACGGACAGGGCCGCGGCGGTGCACGCGGCGAGGAGCCTGAATCTCATGGTGCTGCCTTCCTCTTCATTGATGGATGAGCACGTGCCAGGCGCTGTCGCCCACTGGCGGCGTCCACGCCCGTGGAGTCCGGCGGTTCCGGCGACGACTCGCCGTTCGGCGCGGCCGGGTCGTTCCTGTGAGGCGCCTCATGCGAGGTGTTCCCGCAGGCGGTCACGCAGCCGTACCGTTCATGCAGCCGTCCCGCTCCAGACCGGGCCGTCGGGATAGCTGTGCTCGACGACCGAGGCCGGAAGGATCTCGGCGCTCAGGCCGGCGGCTGTGGGGGCCAGGTAGTGGCCGTCCCGGATCCGCACCGGGTCGGTGAAGTGCTCGTGCAGATGGTCGACGTACTCGATGACGCGGTCCTCGGTGCTCCCGCTGACCGCGACGTAGTCGAACATCGCCAGGTGCTGGACCATCTCGCACAGCCCGACCCCGCCGGCGTGCGGGCAGACCGGCACCCCGAACTTGGCCGCCAGCAACAGGATCGCGACGTTCTCGGTGACCCCGGCGGTGCGGCTGGCGTCCAGCTGCAGCACGTCCAGCGAGCCGGCCTGGAGCATCTGCTTGAACATCACCTGGTTGTGGACGTGCTCTCCGGTGGCGACCTTGACCGGCGCGACCGCGCGCCGGATGGCGGCGTGGCCGAGGATGTCGTCCGGGCTGGTCGGCTCCTCGATCCAGTACGGGTCGTACGGCGCCAGCCGGGTCATCCAGTCGATCGCCTGGGGCACGCCCCAGGCCTGGTTGGCGTCCACGGCGATCCGCACGTCCGGGCCGACCGCCTCCCGGGCCAGCCGCAGCCGCCGCAGGTCGGCGTCGAGATCCGCGCCGACCTTGAGCTTGATCAGCCGGAAGCCCTCGGCGACCGCCTCCTTGGACAGCCGGACCAGCTTCTCGTCGGAGTAGCCGAGCCACCCCGGCGTGGTGGTGTAGGCGGGATAGCCCTGCTCCAGCAGCCGGGCCGTGCGCTCGGCCCGGCCGGGCTCGGCGCGGCGCAGGATCTCCAGGGCCTCGTCCCGGGTCAGCGCGTCCTGCAGGTAGCGGAAGTCGACCAGGTCCACCAGCTGCTCGGGGGAGAGCTCTGACAACAGCTGCCAGACCGGCTTGCCCTCGCGCCGCCCGTACAGGTCCCACACGGCGTTGACGATCGCCGCCGCGGCCATGTGGATCGCGCCCTTGTTCGGCCCCAGCCAGCGCAGCTGGCTGTCCCCGGTGAGCCGCTGGGAGAAGCCGCCCAGATCGGCCAGGACCTCGTCCACCGGCAGCCCGATCGCCAGCGGCGCCAGCGCCCGCACGGCGGCGACCGCGACGTCGTTGCCCCGGCCCACGGTGAAGGCCAGGCCGTGGCCGGCGG
Source organism: Catenulispora sp. (assembly GCA_013362315.1). Classification (GTDB taxonomy): domain Bacteria; phylum Actinomycetota; class Actinomycetes; order Streptomycetales; family Catenulisporaceae; genus Catenulispora. The sequence continues at coordinate 6,297 of JABFWL010000363.1, forward strand.
CCCCGCCGCTGGTGCGGATCGTCACGTAGGCGGCCGAATAGTCGGGTTCGGGGTTCAGTGCGTCTGAGCCGTCGAGGTGCGCGGAGGTCGGAAAGCGCACGTCGATGGCCTCAAGGCTGGCGATGGTCTCGCTGGGGAGGGCCGAGCGGCCCTGGCCGGTAGACATGGGATGTATCTAAAGCCCATGCGGCGCCGCTGTCTAGATGCGGAGTGAGAATTTCGAAACTTTACTGAGTGGTGTGCAGGTGTCGGCGCCAAGGGAGCGGGCGAATATGAGGGCCTTGACGAGGTCAAGACATGGGATGTCGCTGTGGGGCTCGCGCCACAGCCACCCGTCGTCCCGGGTGCGGCGAAGCGCGTTGTGGACGCGCGGGATTAGCGGGATTGAAGGCCGGGGCCGGACGCGGTTGCCACCGCGCCCGGCCCTCGGTCATCGCGTGCCAGGAGTGTCAGCCGACGGCGACGGCGAAGATGTGCATCGCCGTCTGGTTGATCAGAGCCGCGCCGACGTTCGGGAGTGTCAGATACTTGATGGTCTTGCCGGGGAGCAGCGAGACCGTGTCCGTGTAGAGGCTCACCTGGTTGTTGAGCGCTCCGTTGGCGTTGTTCAGGTGGGGCAGCGTCACCAGGATGTCGCCGCCGGACGCCGCCGAGTTGGCCCACCAGTCGCTGTAGGCGAGGCTGAACGACTGGGTGGTGCCGTCGGTGTAGGTGATGACCGCGGTGCCGGAGGCGGCTCCGTAGTCCGCCGTGCCGACGATGCCGAGGGTCGACCCGGTGCCGGAGACGGGGATGGTCTGCCCGGTGGCGACGATGTTGTTCGGCGTGCCGGGCGCGGGGGTGGGCCAGGTGAACGTGATCCCGTCGTGGGTGAAGGTGCCGCCGGGGGTGATGCTCGGCGTCGCGGCGGCCAGGGCCTGGGCCGAGTAGCTGGCGCCGCCGCCGTCGAGGTTGCCGGGGGTGGTGTTGGTGTCGTCGCTGACGCCCGGGTTGCTGTAGGCGGCGGGGATCGACGGATACGGGATCGAGACCGTCGCCCCGGTGCTGTCGCTGTGGGCGCCGGTGCCGTCGGTGAACGCGAACTTGGCGGTGATGGCCGGGGCGTCCGCGCTCGGCGTGGCGTCCGCCGGGACGCCGATCGTCCAGGTGGTGGTGATGGTCTGGCCGGGCGCCACGGTCGCGAAGGCCGCCGGCGTGCTCGCCGTGGCCGTCCAGCCGGTGGGCACGGTCAGGCCGAAGGACGCGTTACGCAGCGTCTCGCCGCCGCTCGGGTTCGCCGAGGTGGTGGTGACGGTGAAGCTGCCGCCGGGGACCGCGACCGCGGGGGCGGTCATCGAGAACGGCTCGTGCACGGAGATCGGCGTGGAGCCGGCGACCCCGTCGACGCTCACCCGGATCGTCGCGGTGCCGACGGCGTGCGTGGTGACGACGCCGCTGCGGCTGACCGTGGCCACGGCCGGGTTGCTGCTGCTGTAGTTGACGTGCTTGGTGCCGAGGTCGGCGAAGGACTCGTCGGTGTTGACGGCCTCGACGACGCCGTCCGCGCTCTGGTGCTGCGCGGCCTGCGCGGTGTCGTCCGCGATCCACGGGTTCTTCGCGCGCAGGTCGAGCGTGTCGCCGGGGACGAAGACCACCCGGTCGGGCTGCACCGTCACGTACTTGATGTGCGGCTTGATCGCGCCGGTGACTTGCAGTGGGGAGGAGGCGACCGGGGTGGCGGAGTCGGTGGCGAGTTGCAGCGTGTAGGTGCCGTTTTGCAGGACGTTCTTGTGGGCCTGGGCGTCCCAGGCGGCGAGGTCGGCCACCTTCACGCTGATGGACAGGTGCTGGGTCTGGCCCGGCTTGAGCACAGCGGTCTTCGCGAAGCCTTCGAGCTGCTTGGCGGGCACCTGTGCGCCGGCCACGGCGGGGGAGGAGACGTAGAGCTGTGCGACCGTGGCGCCCGGCAGCGTGCCGGTGTTGGTGACGTCGAACCGCACCGTGGCCTTGTCGTCGGCGTCGGCGTGGGTGGTCGCGTGGACCTTCGAGTAGGCGAAGCTGCTGTAGCTCAGCCCGTAGCCGAAGGGGTAGGTCGGGGTGCCGGTGAAGTACTGGTAGGTGCGGCCCAGGCCGCCGGTGTCCGCCGGGCTCAGGCCGTAGTTCTTGATCGGCGGCAGCTGCGTGTCGTCCTTGTACCAGGTGAAGTCCAGGTGCCCGCTCGGGTTCTGCTTGCCGAGCAGCACGTCGGCCAGCGCGGTGCCCTGGCTCTCGCCGTTGTAGGCGCTGTAGACGATGGCCGGGAAGTCGCCCTTGACGTCCTCGATGGCGACCGGGCCGTCGGTCTGCATGGACAGCACCGTGCGCGGGTTGCCGAGCGCGGCCACCTGGCTGATCAGCGAGGTGTAGTTGCCGGGCATGGCCAGGCTGGCGCGGTCGCTGCTCTCGCCGGCGGTGTTCGCGTCGGTGCCGACGAACACCACGACCAGGTCCGCGGTCTTGATCGCGGCCTGGGTCGCCGCCGAGCAGGACGCGGCCGCGGTGGCGGTGGTGGAGGTGCCGCAGGCGTCGAAGGTGACGGTGGCGTTCGGGTTGGCCGCCTTGACCGCCGTGGTGATGCCCTGCACCGCGTTCACCTGGAGCGTCGGGTCACCGGAGTAGCCGCCGAGGGTCACGGTGTTCGCCAGGTTGCCGACGATCACGACGTTGTTCAGCGTCGCCGGATTCGCCGGCAGCAGCGTGCCGGAGGAGCCGGGGAGCTTGTCGTTCTTCAGCAGGACCAGGGAGTTGGCGGCCACCTGCTCGGCCAGGGCCTGGTGCTGCGGGCTCTCGATCTGCGCCTTGGTGATCTGCGTGTAAGGGACCTTGTTCGCCGGGTCGAACTCGCCGGTCTGCATGCGCACGGTGAACAGCTGGACGAGCGCGTGGTCGATCACGCCCTCGCTGAGGACCCCGGCCTTGATCGCGGCCTCGATGTTGCCGAGTGTCGCGTCGCCGCCGGTGCAGTTGACGTCGGTTCCGGCGCGCAGCGCGTAGGCCTGGCCGCCCGCGTCGGCCGGCAGCTGGGTGCCGGTGGTGTTGTTCGTCCACACCGCGGCGCCGCCGACCTTCGAAGCGGTCCAGCCCGGCGGCGCCCAGCCGTGGCTGGCGGAGTCGGTGACGTCGCCGACCGCGCCGCAGTCCGAGGTGATGTAGCCGCCGAAGCCCCAGGTGCGCTGGGCCAGCGCGTCGGTGGTGTAGGTGTTGGCCGGGGACGGCGTGCCGTTGATGGCGTTGTACGACGTCATCAGGCCGGACACGTGCGAGTCCTCGACCAGGCTGCGGAACTGCTTGGTGTAGTAGTCGCGGATGTCGCTGTCGCTGGCGTCGGAGGAGTCGGCGTGCCGGTTGTTCTCGTTGTTGTTGAGCGCGAAGTGCTTCGCGGTGGCGGCGACCTTCAGATACGGGCTCGTCGACGCGCCGGTGGGCGTCTGGCCCTGGTAGCCGTTGACGAACGCGCCGGCCATCTTCCCGACGAGGTAGGGGTCCTCACCGAAGCCCTCGTCGGTGCGGCCCCAGCGCGGGTCGCGGTCCAGGTTGACGGTCGGCGCCCAGTAGGTGAGGGAACCGTAGTCGTCCTTGGACGGCCCGATGTTGTTCTGGCCGACGCCCCACAGGGACTTGTCCAGCTCGCCGCGGACCTCGTCGGAGATCGCCGTGGTCTCCTGGTAGATCAGCGCCGGGTCCCAGGACATCGTCGAGGCCAGGTTCGTCGGGAAGCTGGTGGCGTGCGGGCCGCCGGTCACGCCTCCGTTGTTCGAGTCCGCGCCGAGCAGGTTGATGCCGTGCTGGCCCTCGCTCCAGTAGGTGTAGGTCTGCACGCCCAGGCGCGGGATGGCCGGGGCGCTGTTGGTGTGCAGCTGGGCCACCTTCTCGGGGAGCGTCATGCGCGAGACGAGGTCTGCGGCGCGTTCGGCGAACGAGTAGGAGGTGTCGAGATAGATGGGGGTTGCTGTGCTTACCGCCGCGGCGCCTGCCGCAGGGGCCGCGGATGCCGCGGCCATCAGTGAGGCCGACAGCGCGGCGGCGGCGCCGAGCGCCACCGCCCGCCGTGGCGAGCCGGTCAGGAACATGGTGCCTCCTTGTAACGCTGGCGCCTGAGGCGCCTGTCTTCCAAGGTGGAAAGGAGACCTAGCCGGCGTGATGTGAGCATTGACACGGTGGGAGCGGCGTCGGCCCAAGGAAGGAGTTTCGCCATGCTCACTGAGGTTGTCAACGTTCTCTGTTAACGAATGTTTCGCAAAACTCTTGAGGAAATCCACTGTCAGGAGGGGGCTCATGCCCCTTTCGTGGCAACTGAGCAGCGGGTCTGTGGGTGGAGTGGGGTATGGGGTGGCTCGGGTGACTCAGTGGTCGTGCTTGATCGCTAGCTAATTTTCGATAACTTTCGAACGGTCTGGAAACGCGAAAAGCTCTGGCGGGAGCTCTGGGGCGGTCGAAGGCTGCGATATGTCCGCAATCCGCGAGTATTCGTGCCCTGGGATGCGCCGGCGTCGGTGCCGACGACTGCGGCGGTGTGGGTGGGCGGGTCGGTGAGGCAGGTTGCGGTTGGGCTGTGGGTTAAAGGCGATGTTTACGAAGCGCGGGTGTATGCGGCCCCGGGGTTCGTGGTGAGAGTCTGTTCTTCGGCTGGCGGTCGTCGTGTGCACGGTCCCGGCACCGGTGGGTCCTCGTTTGGCGGCGGTCGGAGAGGTGGCTGGGCCTCAGTCAAAGTCAAAAGCCAGTCAAGAGCTTGATGAAGAGCCGGCGCCTCCGGCGGGGGCCTCAGTTCCCTCGGGGAACTGGCGCGAGTCCATCGGGGGGTGGCTGCTAGGCGCGGCGGCTGCGGTCTGTGGGGTGGGCGGTTCGGTCCCCTCGGTCCCGTCGTCAGCCGCAAGCGGTACAGCACCGGCCCTGGGGTGTCAACTCTTCGCCGTGCGGTGAGGCTGTGAGCTGCGGTTTCGTGCAGGCGAAG
>JABFWL010000308.1 GCA_013362315.1 Catenulispora sp.
GTCGTGTGGCGGTAGAGGGCGTCAACGATCTTCAGCATGAACGCCTTGGCGTCGTCGCCCTTGACCAGCGCCTCCTGGACCGTGACCAGGAAGGTGCGGTTGCCGTCGTACATCACAAGCACCGCGTCCTTGCCGCCCTCGGTCACGTAGGTCGCCGGGTGGCCGCTGACCGAGACCGGGCTGTACTGGGCGCCGCCGCCGGCCAGGGTGCCGACCGTGGCCGCGGCGCGGCTTTGGGCGCTGGGCGCGTCGGCGTAGGTGGCGAGCTGGACCTCGACCTGGTTTCCGGTGACCTTGCCGGCGTTGTCCAGGACGACGCCGTACTGGCACTTCACGCGGCCGGTCTGCTTGTGGCCGGCGTCGGGCTGGAACGGCTGGAAGTAGTCGCCGCCGTTGAGCGGGTTGCCCAGGGCCAGCTGCATGTCGGCGTCGGTGATCAGGCCGCTGCAGTTCTTCGGCAGGTGTGCCGGGTCCACGATGGGGCCGGCGGCCGGGTCGAAGCTCGGGGCGGTGCTGGCGCTGCTCGCCGGTGCCGACGACTTCGACCCCGGGGCGGTGCTGCCCGCCTTGCCGCTGGCCGATCCGGTGGTCGACGTGGAGGTGCTCCCCTTCGCCGAGCCTCCGCCGCCGCAGGCCGTCAGCGCCAGGGCCGCCGCGGCGGCCACGCCGAGGCCGGATATGCGTGTCATGGTCCGGCGGGTTGGGGTCGAGGTCGAAAGGGTCCGCATGCTTGGCAACCTATCGGATCGATCTTGCGGGTGGGTAGGAGTCGGATCAACAGGCTCGGCCGGCCGATGCGGGCCGCTCATGGCGTGGCTCCTCACGACGTCACCGAAGGGGACATCCCGTCGGCGGCGAGCAGCCGGGGTGCACCGCTGCCGTCGGCCGGGACCGCGAACAGGTCGCTGCCGGGATCGTTGTCGTGCGGCACCGCATACATCACCGTGTGTGCGTCCAGCCACGCCGCCTGGTCGTCCACGCTGCGCGGCTCGGCCAGCGGCGTCTCCTGCATAGTGGCCAGGTTCAGCACCATGAAACGCCAGGGCTTGCGGATGTCGTCGGAAACCCGCTTCTTGAACACCAGCCGCGTCCCGTCCGGTGACAGGGACGGGCATTCCAGGTTGGTGCGCAGAGCGGTCAGCGTACGGGCTTTGAGGTCGCCCCGCATGAGCCAGGTCTTGCTGCTGCTTCCCATGGTCGCGTAGAAGGTGTTGTCGTCGGCGGTGAAGGTGACGCCCCAGTAATTGATGTCGACAGCCTTGTAGGGCTTGCCGTCAACGGTGGAAGCGAAGTTCTCCAGAGAATCGACGTACTCCCCCGTTTTTAGGTCCAGGATCGAGGTACGTGTCGAAGCCCCAGGCTGCGTATAGGAGTCGCCGGTGACGAAGGTCGTCCAGGACGCCATCCGTCCGTCCGCGGACAGCCGCGCTCTGTTCGGAGTACCGGTTATCTGCAGCTTCTTGATCTGCCTAAGAGAACTGTCGTAGATCTCCGCATAGGGCTGGCTGATGAGGTCGCCCTCAGACTGAAGGCAGAGCAGCATTCCGGAGGCTGTATAGGAGCGTTCGCACTGGATGCTGGACAAGGTCGGGACAGCTCCTTGTGCAGCGCCTGTCGGCACTTCCACAACCTTCCCGAAGTCCGGCCCTTGGACGGTGGTGCGATAGGTCAGCTGCCCGGCCGCCACGGTGAAGCCCCCGGCGACGCCGGCCCGCGTCTTGGAGCGACCGAGGAACGCCCACAGGCCCGCCAGCACTGCCACCAGCAGCAGCACAGTGATGGACGAGATCAGGATCTTGGCGCGGCTGTCCTGGGAGGACTCAGTGGAGGATTCAGCCGAGGGCTCAGTCACGGAACTGCTCCTTCCACGGCGACACCAGGAGAGTCGCAACAGCCACAGAGACCGCTACAGCGAGGGCGAACCAGCGCATCACGGTGCGGGGATCGCTATGTGCCCACGCCGCTCCGAACACCAGCGAGGACGCGAATCCGGCGACTGCCGAGACCGACTGCACCACCGCCAGCCCTGAGGTCCGGAGAGCCGCCGGGATACGGGGGCTGCAATAGGCCATGAGAACGCCGTCAGAGGCCGCGTAGGCCAGCCCCGGCAGAAGGAGTGCCGCTGGCAGCATGACGGCGTGAGGCACGTTCGCAGACAAGCTCAGATACGCCAGGGCGAGCAGCAAGTGCCCGAGCACGAACACCTTCCATCGTCCGATCCGGTCTGCCAGCCGGCCCACCGGGACCGCGGCGACCACGAACGTGCCCATCGTCCCGGTCGCCAGCAGCGCGTATTCCGAGGCCGTCAGGTGCATCCGGTGCGCCAGCGTCAAATACACGAACGTGTCGCTCACCCAGGCGAACCCCAGCAGCGCCACGGAGGCTGCCATGAGCAGGAACCACCGCTGGCTCAACAAGCCGAGCACCGCCCGCAGGGAGGCTGCCGACCGCTCCTGGAGCGGCTCGCGGTGATCGGTGACATAGAGGCAGAACACGACCAGGCCGATGGCGGCGATGCAGAACGCGATGATGAACAGCGCGTTGAAGGCTTTGCGGTCGCCGCCGAGCTTCACCGTGAACAGCAGCACCAGGGACGCTATGAGCGGGCCGATGGCCGCCCCGATGTTGTCGAGCATCCGGTGCACCCCGAACGACCGTCCCATGATCGCCGGCGGCGTCGACAGGGAGATCAGCGCGTCGCGGGGCGCCGAACGCAGGCCCTTGCCGAACCGGTCCGCGCTCAGCAGCCCGCTCAAGCCCCCGAACGAAGGTCCGACGATCGGGAAGCCCAGCTTGGTGACCGCGGAGGCGCCGTAGCCCAGGCCGGCCAGCAGCTTGCGGCGCTGCCAGCGGTCGGCGAGGTAGGCGGCGGGGATGGCCAGCAGGGCCGGGATGCCGTTGTAGAGGCCGTCGAGGAAGCCGATCGCGGTCGGGGACTCGTGCAGCACGTTCAGCAGGTAGTAGCCGACCACCGCGACCAGCATCTCGGAGGAGACGTCGGTGAGC
>JABFWL010000103.1 GCA_013362315.1 Catenulispora sp.
CTGAAGTACGGCGCGCTGCCGATCACCTTCGACCAGGGCGACGTCTCGCAGATCTCGGCCTCGCTGGCCGGCAACCAGCTCACCGCCGGCCTGATCGCCGGCGCGATCGGCCTGGTGCTGGTGGTGCTCTACCTGATCGCCTACTACCGCGGCCTGGCCGTGGTGGCCGTGGCCTCGCTGATGATCTCCGCGGTCCTGACCTACGCGCTGGCCACCCTGCTCGGCCCGGCGATGGGCTTCCGGCTCTCGCTGGCCGGCGTCGCGGGTCTGGTGGTCGCCATCGGCATCACCGCGGACTCGTTCGTCATCTACTTCGAACGGCTCCGGGACGAGGTCCGCGAGGGCCGCTCCCTGCGCACCGCCGTGGACCACGGCTGGGGCCGGGCGCGGCGCACCATCATCTCCTCGGACTTCGTGTCGTTCCTGGCCGCCTTCGTGCTGTACGAGGTCTCGGTCGGCACGGTGAAGGGCTTCGCCTTCACGCTGGGCCTGACCACCCTGCTGGACATCGTCGTGGTGTTCATGTTCACCAAGCCGATCGTGACGCTGCTGGCCCGCCGCAGGTTCTTCGCCGACGGCCACCCCTGGTCCGGCCTGGACCCGAACCGCCTGGGCGGCAAGAAGTCGCCGGGCCTGCGGCAGTCGATCGTCGACCGCCGCGCCGCCGCCCGCCGTCAGGGCTCTGCGGAAGGGATGGAAGCCTGATGTCCGCCTCCAGCTGGGGGAACCGCCTGTACCGCGGCGAGGTCTCCTACGACTTCATCGGCAAGCAGAAGCGCTGGTACACCATCTCCGGCGTGCTGCTGCTGGTCTCGGTGGTCTCGCTGCTGGTGTTCGGGCTGAAGTTCAGCCTGGACTTCCGCGGCGGCTCGGAGTTCAGCGTCGCCACCGACACCGCGAACGTGCAGACCGTCAAGGACCACGTCGCGGCGATCAGCAAGGACCCGACGGTGCAGACCTCGACCGTCGTCGGCCAGCGGCACATCGTGGTCAAGACCACCCCGCTGTCCGAGGCCGACCAGGACAAGGTCCGCCAGGTGATCGCCAAGGACGCCGGGATCGCCGATCCGCAGAAGGTGTCCACGCAGCTGGTCTCCGGCTCCTGGGGCCACGAGATCACGCAGAAGGCGATCGAGGGTCTGGTCATCTTCGTCGCGCTGGTCGTGATCTACCTCGCGGTCTTCTACGAGTGGAAGATGGCGATCTCCGGCATCATCGCCCTGGCCCACGACCTGGTGATCACCGCCGGCATCTACGCCCTCGTCGGATTCGAGGTCTCGCCGGCCACCGTCATCGGCTTCCTGACCATCCTGGGCTACTCGCTCTACGACACCGTCGTGGTGTTCGACAAGGTCCGGGAGAACACCAAGGGCCTGGGCACCGCCAAGACCGACCAGAGCTACACCCAGGCCGCCAACCTGGCGGTCAACCAGACCCTGATCCGGTCGCTGAACACCTCGCTGATCGCGCTGATCCCGGTGGCCGCGCTGCTGTTCGCCGGCACCCTGGTCGGCGGCGCGGGCGTGCTGCAGGACCTGGCGCTGGCGCTGCTGGTCGGCATCGCGGTCGGCACCTACTCCTCGATCTTCATCGCCACCCCGCTGCTGGCCGACCTGAAGGAGCGCGAGCCGGACATGCGCGCGCTCAAGCGCAAGGCGGCCGGCGCGCAGGCCAAGGCGGCGGCGAAGGAGAAGACCGGGCAGACGGTGCCGGTGCAGGACCGGGTGCCGGGGTCGTTCCTGGACGCCGGTCCCGGCGCCGGCTCCGACGGCGGCGACGAACTCGCCGACGTGGCCGAGTCCGGCAGCTCCCGCGGGGACGGGCCGCGCGGGCCGCGCAACCAGCCGGTGCGCGGCGACCGGGGGCGGAACCGGCCCAGCGGGAAGCGGCGCTGAGTCAGCCGGCACAGCGCGGCACAGCGGCCCAGCTGACCCGGGGTAAGCTCGCTCGGTGAGCTTCCCCGACATCTCCGGTGGCGGGGATCTCGTTCAGGACCGGCCCGGAAAGGCGGCCGGACTCGACGAGGTCCTCGCCACTCGCATTCTCGACGTCCCCGACTATCCGAAGCCGGGTGTGGTGTTCAAGGACATCACCCCGCTGCTCGGAGACCCGGCGGCGTTCGGCGCCGTGGTCGCGGCGCTGGCCGGGCAGGTGCGGGCGTCCGGCGCGACCCGGGTGGCGGGGCTGGAGGCCCGCGGCTTCATACTGGCCGCCCCGGTGGCGCTGGCGGCCGGTGTCGGCTTCGTGCCGGTGCGCAAGGCCGGGAAGCTGCCGCGTGAGACCTACCGCGAGGACTACGAGCTGGAGTACGCCACCGCGGCCATAGAGGTGCACCGTGACGCCTTCGAGCCCGGCGAGCGCGTGATGATCGTGGACGACATCCTGGCCACCGGCGGCACCGCGGTGGCGGCGGCGAAGCTGGTGCGGGACGCCGGCGCGGTGCCGGCCGGGCTCGCGATGCTGATGGAGCTGGGCTTCCTGGGCGGCCGGGAGCGGTTCGCGGCGTCGGTGCCGGAGGCCGGGATCCACGCGCTGCTGCTGGTGTGATGCTCGTCCAGTGCTGGTTTAGCCCTGGTCTCGTGCTGGTCTCGTGCTGGTCTCGTGCTGGTCTGATGCTGCTCCGCGGCCGCTCTGAAGCGGGTCTGACGCTGGTGTGACCTGGCGTATTGCCGAGAGTGGAAACAACGGCGATCGAGAGGTCGTTACACTTGGCACACCCACACCACGTGAGAGGGGCCGCGCTTGGCGACGAAGGAGCAGGTCGGGACGACGGCCGGGGCCGGTGCGGGCGGCGGCGGAGGTGGCGCGAACAGCGCGGACGCCGCGGGCCGGGGACCGGCGGCCGCCGGGGACGATGCTGCTGCGAAGTCGGAAGCGCCGGGCACCGCGCCCGACGCCGCAAAGCCGGGCGAGCGTAAGAACGAGCGATCCGGTGGCCGGGACGCGTCCGGCGACGGGACCAAGGGCGCCGGCGGTGCCGGGAGCGGAAACGCGGCGAAGGC
>JABFWL010000148.1 GCA_013362315.1 Catenulispora sp.
TTCGCACGGCCGGATGCTCGGCCCCCGCCGGGAGATAGCGGGGGTCGACGCGCTGCGTGAACCCGTCCCGGAAGCCGCGGAGCAGAGCCGGGACGTGGGTCCGGCGCTCGGGCTCGAACAACAGCGTGTTGCCGAGCCGCTCGGCCAGGAAGACCACGCTCGATGCGAAAGCCCGTGCCCGGCTGGCGAAGTGTCCCCGGTGCAGGATGATCACATTGCGCCCGATCCAGTACAGCCTCCACGCCGGGTAGTGGCTGTAGTGCGCGGTCCGTCCGAAGCGGGTGTGCACCTCGCAAGCGCCGATCTCATGCGGCAGCCGCAACCGCCAATCGATCACGATCCGCCAGCCGGCGCGCCGCACAGCCAGGCAGAAGGCGACGTCGACCCAGTCGATGAACATGTCCTCGTCGAAGGGGGTCTTCTCCAGCACCTCGCGGCGGACCAGCATGCCCGAGGTGATGACCGCCTCCTCGTCGGAGATCGTGGCGGTCCGGCGGGCGTCCGAGCAGTAATAACGCTGATGTTTCGGATCCCACGGGCTGGGGGCCGCGACGCCGACCTCCGGATCCGCCAGATCCGCGACCAGCCCCGGCACGATGTCCGCCGGCAACTCCGAGTCCTGATCCAGCAACAACACCGCCTCGGCTCCGGCCGGCACCTCCCGCACCGCGATGTTCAGCGCCGCGCCCAACCCGACGTTCCGCCCGTGCGCCACCACCTTCACCCGCGGATCCGCCATCACCGCCCCGGCCGCCCCCGGTGATCCCGCCGCCCCGGCCGACCCCGGTGTGTTGTCCACCACGATGACCGACGAACAGCTGCCGAGCGCGGCCTCGACCGCCGCGCCGAGCCGCTCGTCCGGGTGATACGCCGTGAAGACGGCGACGACGTCCATCGTGGATAACCCACCTTTCGGTTACGGAATCTACAAGCGTATATTGTGGCGATTGGCATCGACTACCATCGAATCTCGTGTCCCCTCACAGCGTTGAGCACAGTGTTGAGCACCCACGCGGTGAGCGCCCCCGCGATGTCCGCTCCTTGCTGAGGCGGCTCACCACCCCCGGCCCGCTGCTCGCGGTGGGGCTCGGGGTGACCACGGTCGCCGCCTCCCTGTGGATGGCCACCGCCAACCGCGGCTTGAGCACTGAGGCGACCGCCGCCCTCTACGCCTTCTACTTCCTGGTCGGCACCATCGGCACCGGCGTGCTGGCGGGCCTGGAACAGGAGATGACCCGCACCGTGGCCCGGGCGCACGCCGCCGGCCGGCCGGTCGGGGCGGCGGTGCGCGGGCAGCTGCGGCAGGCGGCCGGGCTGGCCGTGGTCACCGTCGTGATCCTGGGCGCGGCCGCGCCGGTCCTGGTCTCGCACTGGCTCGGCGGCAGCTGGCCGCTGGCCCTGGCCCTGCTGGCCGGGCTGGCCGCGACCTGGGCCTCGTTCCTGGTGCGCGGCGTGCTGGCGGGCTGCCAGGACTTCTCCTTCTACAGCGGAACGCTGGTCGTGCAGGGCGTGGCCACGATCGTGCCGAGCCTGGTGCTGACGCTCGCGGGCTCCGGACATGTGCTCGGCTATGCGTTCGTCTTCGCCCTCGCGCCGCTGGTGGCGGCGGCGAGCGGGCTGGTCTCACCGGCTCTGCGCCGCTCGTGGCGGGCGACGGGAACCGGCGCTGCGGGCCGTGCGAGCGAGTCGGCCGCCCGAGAAGCCCGAGAAGAGCCAGAAGAGCCAGAAGAGCAAGAGGAGCTTGCGGCCGAGGCCGGCGGCAGCCCGCGTGAAAAGCTTGTCCTCCTCACCCTCGCCACCCTCGTCAGCCAACTGCTGATCAACGCCGTCCCGCTTGTCATCGGCCCCCGGCTGGCCGGCGGTGACGAGCTGAGCCGGCAGCTCAACAAGTCCCTCAGCTCTTCGATGGGACTTTCGCGCATGGCCTTGTTGTGCCTGTTCCCGCTCCAGGCCCCGCTCCTGCCGCTTCTCGCCGCCGCCGCCGTGCGCGGCGACTTCCGCGAGGTGCGCCGCAAGACCGGCTTCCTCGTCGGCGCCTGCCTCGGCGCGGGCCTGGCCGGCATCCTCGCGGTGGTCGCGGTCGGACCGTGGCTGCTGAAGACGTACTTCGCCGCCGACGCGCCGCTGTCCCGCACCTTCCTGTCCGCCCTCGCGCTGAGCACCGCGTTCCTGATGACCGCCTTCGTGCTGCAGTCCGCCCAGGTGGCGCTGAACCGGCACCGCGTCGTCTTCGCGTCCTGGCTCGCCGGGCTCGCGGCGATGGCCGCCGTGTTCGCGCTGCCGCTGGCGCCGCTGGACGCCGCCGGCTGGGCCGGGATCGCCGGACCGCTGATCGTGACCGTGGTCGCGGCCGTCGATGTGACGTTCGTGACCCGCTCGGCGTCCGAGCTTCCCGAGACCGGCGACTCCGCGCCCGAAGCTCCGGCGCAGGCCGCCCCACTGGCGGGAGGCGTGCGCTCATGAGCGCTATGCCCTGGCGGGACGGCCCGCGCCGCCGAGATCCCGGAATGAGACCCGATAGACTTCCCGGGTTCACCCATCGGGATCAGCCGACTACCGACGCGCCGGGGCGCGGCCCCACCCGCCGCCCGCCCGGGGCAAGCCGATTGTTTTTTGCTTGTAGCAGAACCGGGAGTGGATCCGCATGAAGCTGGCCATAATGACCGGTGTCGTCGCGCTCCTGCTCCTGGCCCTCATCTTCGAGCTGCTGCGCCGCCGCCAGCTGCGCGAGAAGTACGCGGTGCTGTGGCTCGTCGTCGGGCTGGTGACACTGCCGCTCGGCTTCATCCCCTGGTCCCTGGACAACGTCTCCAGCTGGCTGGGCGTGGCCAGCGGCGCCAGCCTGGTGCTGTTCCTGGCCGTGGTGTTCCTGCTGCTCGTGTGCATCCACCTGAGCTGGGAGGCGTCCCGGCTGGAGGACGAGACCCGGGCCCTGGCCGAGGAGGTGGCGCTGATCCGCGCCGAACTGCGGGACGTCAAGGAAGAGCAGGCCGA
>JABFWL010000204.1 GCA_013362315.1 Catenulispora sp.
GTTCGGCAACGAGCGCGGAGGCCGAATCGTCGCTTCGACCTACTCCCGTGTCTGGCGCGAAGCTCGGCCCTTCGCGCTGACACCCGATCGGGTCGACTCACTCCTAGCGGCAGTCCCCTACGACCTCCGGCACGCCGGCGTCTCCCTCGGCCTGCGCAGCACCCGCGATCCCGCGCTGATCGCCGAGCGTGCCGGGCACAGCGTAGAGATCATGATGTCGACGTACTCCTGGGTCCTCGACGACAAGGACAAGATCGCGAACAAGGCGATCGAAGACGCTCTCGGCGATGATCCAACCGCCGGATAGGGCAGTCGAACCACCGGCCCCCGGCTTCGGCTGGGGGCTCGCTGCTGCCCGGACCGACCTGGGAAAAGGCGCCGATTTCCAGACCGCAGATAGACCGCGACCAGCGACACACGGCGGCTTCCGGCGACACACAGTCGCACACGTGCGCGATAGCGGAAAACGGAAAGCCGCAGCTCAGAGGAGCTACGGCAGTTCAGAGAAGGTGCCCCCGGTAGGATTCGAACCTACGCACCCGCCTCCGGAGGGCGGTGCTCTATCCCCTGAGCTACGGGGGCTCGGGACGTAGGAAACGATATCAGGTCCGGAGTGGCGCTTGCGCCACGGTTTCCTTGGGGTGGTGGGTGGTGGGCCGGGGGGTGGCTAGCCGAGGAGGGCGTAGACCGTTGTTGCGTGTGCTGCTGGTGGGGGTGGGGGTGTGCCTGGGGGTGGGGTGGGGGTCATGGTGATGTCGGTGAAGGCCAGGGTGCGGCCGAGTTTGGTGACGTGGGCTGTGAGGAGGACGTCGGTTTCGTGGATGGGGCGTTGGAAGGTGGTGTTTTGTTGGACGGTGGTCATGGGGCAGTAGGCGCCGCGGGCGGCGCTGATGGCTAGGACGGTGGCGGTGTCGGCGGCGGCTAGCAGGGCTTGGCCGCAGAGGGTGCCGCCTTCGCGGGTGAGGGTGGGGCTCCAGGGGAGGCGCAGGGTGGTCTGGGTGGGGGTGGTCTGCTCGACGGTGAGGTTGAGGGCGAGGATCCAGGGGGCGAAGTTCTCGTGGAGGATGCGGGTGGCCTGGGCTGGGGTCAGGGGTTCAGGGGGCTGATTGGGCACGTGGGACACGATAGGGGCGGGGCGGGGATTCCCTGAAGTCAGACATCTGAGCGCCGGGTCTGAGAACGGCTCTTGGCGGCCCGGCGGGTTACGGTAACCTGAGCGCTCACTACTCGGCCGCATATCGGGTTCGGGCTTATGGTTCCCGGCCCTTGGCGGTCGTCCCTCTACCGCGTTCGAGGACACATCACAATGGGACAGACTCTGCAGGAGAGCCTCCTCAACCCGACCAACCGCCCGCAGGTCGTTGCCGACTGCGAGCAGCTCATCGATGAGCAGGTCCGGGATTCGGGGCTGATGGTGAAGGGCGCCTACAAGGTCGTCACCGCTTTCAAGGCCGGCATCATCCACGATGCTGTGGACACGCTGGTGGACGACTTCGTGGAGCGGCTCGAGCCGTTCCACGCGGACTTCGTCGCGGCCGGCGGCGGGGTGTTCGGGGACTACCTGGCCGGGCGGGGTCCGGAGGTGGCGAACGCGCTGCTCGGGGTCACCGACGAGCGCGCCGCCCAGTCCGACCGGGCCACGCTGCGCAAGGCGTACGAGCAGGTTCGGCCGAAGGGCGCCGACAACATCGAGAAGGCGCTGCCGAAGCTCGGCAAGATCGTGGAGAAGTACACCAGCTGACAAGCTGGCCGGTCGTTGCCGGTCATCGCCGGTCGGGGCAGCCGTGAAGGGGGCGCGGCGGCCGCTGTGCCAGGCCTGACCAGGTCCACACCAGCTCCACACCAGTTCCACGCGGCGGCTGCCCCGGGCGTCCCCGGGGCAGCCGCCGCTTTTCCTGGTGGCCGGCCCGCTGTCCCCTGCGGTCCACCACTGGCACCGGCGAGGTGTCCCACATCGCCGACGCCGGCCGCGCGCATGAGCGTGGTGGCGCGCTGGCCGGGCGCTGCGATCCGCGCCGGTGATACGTGCGGTTCAACGACCCAGGGACGCGGCGGTTACGGGCGGCGGGCAGCTTCGTCGGCGGTCGGCGGGGGCGTCTTGGAAGTGCCGGCCGGCGTGGCGGCGGGCGTGGTCAGACCTTGCCGCGGCACAGCTCCAGCACCGCCATGGCGACGGACACGCCGGGGCGGCCCAGGGCCTCGCGGTAGCGGGCGATGATCTCCGTCTCGCGTTTGAGGTCCAGGCGGCGTCCGCCCTCGGCGATGCGGGAGGCCTGGATGGTGGCGGCGGTGTGTACGCGCTCGGCGATCAGAGCCAGGATGCGGGCGTCGAGGTCGTCGATCTGCGCCCGGCCGGACAGGACCCCGGCGGGGGTGGGTTGGCCGGCGGAGTCCGGGCTCGCGGCCTCGGCGAGGCCAGGCTGCGGTCCGGCCGGTCCGGCCGGCTCAGGGTGGGCGGGGGTGACGGTGGCGCTGGGGGTCATGGCTGCGCTCCTCGGGCTGGGTGGCTGCCCCGCTCCCGCCGCCGGTGCGCCCCGCAAAAGCCGAGCGCCCCGGACCGGTGGGTCCGAGGCGCTCGTCGGCTTTTCCTGCTCAGCTGCCGACGATGGCTAGGGACCGGTGTCCGTAGCCATAGAAAAATCGGCGGTTGGCGAGCATGCGTTCATGCTGCCACGCGGTCCGCAGCCCGGTCCAGCCGGTCTCGGGATGCGGAACCGCCGACGTGGGTCCGAGCCCTGTTTCAGCTGGCTCACGTCCGGCTCACAACCCGCTCAAAGCCCGGCTCAAGCCCACACGTCGATGTTCGCCCGCTCCGCGTCGCCGTACTGCTGCTGCGCGACCTCCAGCACCTTCCCGATCTGCTGCAGCACCTCGTTCAGGTCGCCCTGGGCCTGGTCCCACTGCCGCTGCCGCTCCTGGTAGTCCGCGGCCGCCTGGCCGGTCCAGGTCTGGGTCAGCGGCTGCAGCAGGGTGCGCAGGTCGTGCAGTCTGCTGTTGAGCTCGTTGTGCGCGGCCACCACGTTCTGCGACGCCGCGGACAGCGTCTCGGCGTGGACGAGCAGCTCGCCTCCGTAAGTCATGGCGGCCCTCCTCAGCCGATCAGGCCGGCGACGCGGTTGACGGCGGTGGTGTTGGACTCCTCGGCGGCCGAGTAGCGGCGGTGGGTGCCGGACAGCGACTCGGCGATGCCGCCGAGGGCGGTGTTGAGTTTGCGGGCGTCGGCGTTCCAGCGCTGGTGCAGCTGCTGGAAAGCCGAGGAGGCCGCGCCCTTCCAGGTCGCGGCGATCGGCTCCAGCTGGGCCAGCAGTGTGGACAGCAGGACGGCGATCTCCTCGTTGACCGTGCCGACGTGCACGGCGGCCTGCGCCATCACGTCCAGCGTGGCGCCGAACTGCGCGGCACCCGTCGGTGCCGCGGGTACGGCCGCGGGCGCCGGGACGAACGCTGCCGTGGCGGGTTGTGTCACGCGGATCACCATCCCCTCTGTGTGCTGCCAT
This sequence comes from Catenulispora sp., assembly GCA_013362315.1. Classification (GTDB taxonomy): domain Bacteria; phylum Actinomycetota; class Actinomycetes; order Streptomycetales; family Catenulisporaceae; genus Catenulispora. The sequence goes on from JABFWL010000204.1 coordinate 3,498, forward strand.
CGTGCGGTGTGGTGCGATGACGCCCCAGAGGAGTCGATCTGTGACCTTGGGTGACGTCGGGTCACCACGGTAGCCCGGGGCACCGACAATCGGAACCTTTCGGTCGCCGCGTCACCCGTTTTGCGGAACGACGCGGAACCGAACAGCGCGGAACGACGCGCAACAGCGCAGGAGGACGCCGAATGACGCAGCACCGCGCGATCCCCGCAGCGCCGCACTCTCACTTCATCCGCAGCACCTTGAGCAGCCGCAACGAGCGCATCATCAGGGCGCTCCAGCGCTGCTCCGTCATCCCGAACCACGGCGCGATCGGCAGCAGCCGCTGCCGCGCGGTGGTCTGCGCCTCGGTGAACCGCAGGATGCCCTCGGCGCCGTGCCGCCGCCCGATGCCGGACTGCCCCATCCCGCCCATCGGCGCCGCGACCGAGCCCCACGCCGCCGCGTACGCCTCGTTGACGTTCACCGTGCCGGTGTGCAGCTTGCCCGCGATCTCCCGCGCCCGCTTGTGGTCCCGGGTCCACACCGAGGCGTTCAGGCCGTAGCGCGTGTTGTTGGCCTCGGCGACGACCTCGCCCTCGTTCTTGAACGAGTAGACCGACACCACCGGCCCGAACGTCTCTTCGCTGTGGACCCGCATGATGTCCTTGACGTCCCCGAGCACTGTCGGCTCGTAGAACAGCGGTCCTATGTCAGCACGGCGACGGCCGCCGGACAGCACCTTGGCGCCCTTCGCCTTAGCGTCCTCGACATGCAGGGTCACGTTCTCCAACTGCTTGGTGTTGGTGAGCGACCCCATGTCCGCCGTGAAGTCGAGGCCGGAGCCCAGACGCATAGCGCGCACCTCAGTGAGGAAGCGTGCTAGGAAGTCGTCGTACTTGGTGTAGTGAACGTATATACGCTCTATAGAGATACAGAGCTGGCCGGCGGAGGAGAAGCATCCACGCACCGCACCGGACACCGCCTTGTCGATGTCGGCGTCGTCCAGGACCAGCATCGCGTTCTTACCGCCGAGCTCCAGAGAGCACCCGACCAGCCGTGCCGCCGCGGCCTGCGCCACTCCCCGGCCTGTGGCCGTGGAACCGGTGAACGCTATGTAGTCCGCGTTATCCACCACCGCGACACCGACCACCGGACCGTCGCCGACCACCACCTGCCACAGGTCCTCCGGCAGCCCGGCCTGTACCGCGAGCTCACGCAGCCGCAGCCCGGTGAGGGCGGTCTGGGTGTCCGGCTTGTGCACCACCGCATTACCCGCGATCAGAGCCGGTACGACGTCCGACACGGACAGCGCCAGCGGGTAGTTCCACGGCGTGATGATCCCGACGGCGCCCTTGGGGACGCGGGTCTCCGTGACCTTGGTCAGCACCGGCAGCACGCCGCGGCGCCGCTTGGTTCGGATGTAGCCGCGCGAGGCGTGGGCGTAGTGGCGGGTGGCGGCCGCCGCCGACAGCACCTCGTCCATCGCGTGCTTGCGGGCCTTGCCGGTCTCGATCTGCACCAGGTCCAGCAGCTGCTCGGAACGCTCCAACAGCAGATCGTGCAGCCGGCGCGCCACCTTCGTCCGCTGCGCCAGCGGCGTCTGCGCCCAGGCCCGCTGCGCGGCCCGCGCCTTCTCGAACGCCGCGCGCACGTCCTGCGGGGCGCTCGCCGGGTAGTCCGCGATCAGCTCGCCGGTCAGCGGGCTGTAGGACTGTGTCCGGCCACCCACCGCGCCGTGGATCGAGACCTTGCCGACCAGGCGCTCGACCAGGTCGGCGGGCAGGCGCGGATGGATCGTCTCGAGGCGGGAGGCCTCTCGCGGGCCGGTCCCGGCCGGAGTGCCCTGTGCGTCCTCCGATATGCCGTTGCCGGGATCGATGGTGTCGGCGGTCATGGCGACGAGCCTCCCAGAAAATCGGGGCGGTGTCAGCCTTCGGTAGCAACCCGTGAAGACCTGCTCGACCCGAATAACGCTGACACCCTCCTTGGTCCCTGAGGAAGCGGATCCAAGGAGGGTGTCGGCGCCTATAGGGCAGTTCAGTGGACGGTGATCGGCACGTTCTTGACGCCGTCGACCACCTGGCGCGAGCCGAGGGGCTCGGCGAGCTTCACCTTCGCGGCGCCTTCCCGGGCGATGTCCGGGCACATGACCCCGATGCGCTGGTGGGAGGTCTGCTTCAGCTCCACGACGACCCGCGTCGCGTCCTGGCTCGTCACGACCAGCTGCGGCTGGTCGTTGCAGCCGCCCCAGGCGACCTCGGTGACCAGGGTGATGCCATCCTTGTCGAGGCTGACGCCGGTCGGCGAGACGTACTTCACCTGGGCGGAGGGGTCCGGCTGGGACGAGGACCCGCCCGACGGCGACCCCGGCTGGGAACCGGCCTGGCCGCCCGGGGCCGAGCCGGAGGCCCCGGTGCTCGACCCGCTTCCCGGAGCGGGCAGGGACCCGTTCGTGGTGCTCGTGACCCCGCCCGAGGACGCCGACGATGACGCGTCGCTTCCCGAGCCGGCCGCCGAAGTGCCGCCCCCCGAGCTGCGGGAGGCGCAACCGGCCAGCGCCACCAGCACAACGGCGGTGCTCGCCGCGGTCTTGACCAGAAGCTTCATTGTGCTCCATCTCCTCGCCGACACTGCTTTCCGGTCACTTGGACGCGGCGGCCGCCACGGGGGTTCCCATGATTTTCGCCGATTCTCGCAAGCAGGCCGTCGGCCTCTCAAGCAGGCCGTCGCCTCAGCGCGACAGCTCCTCATAGCCCACGCCGGTGGCGGCGACGGACTGGTCCCAGAGCGCGGCGGCCACGGCCTCGTCCCGGGCTATGGCGCTCATGAAGGCATGGGTCGGCGCACCGCGTATCTCCCCCGGCCCCCGCGGCCCGATGTACTCGCCACCGAAGAGGTCTATATGCGTAGCCGCGTATAGAGAGGGCCACGCTCCTGTGGCAGAGCTCTGTCCGGTCGCTCGGGTCACCAACTGCGCCACGCTGGAGAGGACTCGGTTATGGCGGCTGAAGGAAGTCTTGGTGAACAAGCCGGTGGCCGCATAGCCGGGGTGCGCAGCGATACTCGCTAAAGAGAGCCGCGCATGCTTGGCTCTGCGGTCCAGCTCTCTGGCGAACAGCAGATTGGCGAGTTTGGAGCGGCCGTATCCCGAGACCCGGTGATGGCCGTCCACCTCGGCATGGTCGGGCTTAGCGGTGACCGGTCCGGTGGTGTCGGCGGTGATCGGCTCGAAGTCCCAGATCGGCTTCGCGCGCCGGTGCGTGAGGCTGGAGACGGTGACCACCCGCGGCGCCTCCGCGCTCAGCAGCAGCGGCAGCAGCCGGCCGGTGAGCGCGAAGTGGCCCAGGTGGTTGGTGCCGAACTGCAGCTCGAAGCCGTCGGCGGTGGTCCGGCCGTCCGGCACCATGACGCCGGCGTTGTTCACCAGGATGTCCACCGCCGCCGTCCGGTCGGCCAGGTCGGCGGCGGCGTCCTCGATCGAGTCCAGGCTGGCCAGGTCGAGCCGCACCACTTCGACCAGGCCGCGCGCGGAGGGGACCACCGAGGTGATCCGCTCCAGCGCGTACGTGCCCCTGGCCGGATCGCGGACGGCGAGCAGGGTCCGGGCTCCGTGCCGCGCGAGTTCCAACGCCGTCTGGAACCCGATCCCGCTGCTGGCCCCCGTGACCATGGCGACTCGCCCCGTCAGATCCGGCATTTCCTCCGGAGTCCAATGCGGCATAGCGCCATCCTGGCGTGATCAGCGGCGCATGTCACTATGCGGGAAGGGCCGCCTCGACGGATTCCACCACTTCGGGAGCCTCGGGCTCAGTGCGGGGACGGAATCGCTTAAGCACCGTGCCGTCGGCGCCAATAAGGAACTTTTCAAAGTTCCACTGGATATCGCCGTTGTTGCCTTCGTCATCGGTCGCCTGGGTGAGTTCGGCGTAGAGCGGGTGCCGGTCCTCGCCGTTGACGTCGATCTTCTCCAGCATCGGGAAAGTCACGCCGTAGGTCGCGGAGCAGAACTCCTGGATCTCCTCGGACGTGCCCGGCTCCTGGCCGCCGAACTGGTTGCAGGGGACACCGACGACGGTGAAGCCGCGGTCGGCATAGCGCTCGTGCAGCCGCTCCAAGCCCTCGTACTGCGGAGTGAGGCCGCAGCGGGAGGCGACGTTGACCAGCAGGACAGCCTTGCCCGCGTAGTCGTTCAGAGAGCCCGGCTTGCCGTCGAGTGTGTTGATCGGAATGTCGTAAAGACTCATGTCCGCTATCAAAGCACGGACGGGTTACATGACCGGCACAACGTCGGGCGCGCCGAGACGGGCGGCGTCCGCGGTGGCGTCGTCCGGCTGCTCCTGCGACTCGCGCTCGGCGGCGATGCGCGCGGCGTAGTGCTCCACCTCACGCTTGATCTGCTCCTCGGTCCAGCCCAGGACCGGAGCGATCAGCCGAGCCGTGGGCTCGGCGGCGCCGACGCCGCGGTCGAAGGTCTCGATGGACACGCGCAGGCGGCGGGCTAGAACGTCGTCCAGATGCAGCGCTCCTTCGGACTGCGCCGCATAGACGACTTCGGCCTTGAGGTAGTCCTCCGCGCCGGGCAGCGGCTCGGCCAGCTCAGGCTGCTCGGTCGTGAGGTCGAGCACTTCGTCGATCAGCGAGCCGTAGCGCCGCAGCAGATGCTCGACGCGCGCGACGTGGAGGCCGCTGCGCGCCGCGATGCGGGCACGGTTGTTCCACAGGGCCTGGTAGCCGTCCGCGCCGAGCAGTAGGACGTCCTCGGTGACGGACGCCGGCACGCCGCCGCCGAGGCCGTGCACAGCCGCGTCGACCGCGTCCTGGGCCATCACACGGTAGGTCGTGTACTTGCCGCCCGCGACCACCACCAGCCCCGGCACGACGTGCGCGACGATGTGCTCGCGCGAGAGCTTGGACGTCTCGTCGGACTCTCCGGCCAGGAGCGGACGCAGTCCGGCGTAGACGCCTTCGACGTCGGCGCGGGAGAGCGGGACGTTCAGTACTTCGTTGACGTGGTCCAGTAGGTACTGGATGTCAGTCTTGGACGCTGCGGGGTGCGCCTTGTCGAGTGTCCACTCGGTGTCGGTGGTACCGATGATCCAGTGGCGGCCCCACGGGATGACGAAGAGCACGGACTTCTCTGTGCGAAGGATCAGCCCAGTCGAGGAGTGAATGCGGTCCTTGGGGACGACAAGGTGGATTCCCTTAGAAGCGCGCACGTGGAACCGTCCGCGCTCCCCCACCAGAGCCTGCGTGTCGTCGGTCCACACCCCGGTCGCGTTGACGACCTGCTTGGCGCGGATCTCCTGTGTGTTGCCAGTCTCCAGGTCACGCACGATGACGCCGGTGACGCGCTCTCCTTCGCGGAGGAACCCGGTGACGCGCGCGCGGGAGGCTACGTGGGCACCGTAGCTGGCGGCCGTGCGCGCCAAAAAGGTGACATAGCGCGCGTCGTCCACCTGTGCGTCGTAGTACTGAATCGCGCCTACTAACGCGGAACGCTTAAGCGCCGGCGCGAGACGGAGGGCACCGCGGCGCGTCAGCTGTCGGTGAACAGGGAGGCCTCTGCCGTGCGAAGAGGTAGTGGCCATGCCGTCATAGAGCGCGACACCGGAGCCGGCGTAGAAGCGTTCCCAGCCGCGACCCGTCAGCGGATACAGGAACGGCACCGGGCGCACCAGGTGAGGCGCTAGGCGCTGTAACAGGAGTCCGCGTTCCTTAAGCGCTTCCCGAACCAGCCCGAAGTCGAGCATCTCCAGATAGCGGAGTCCGCCATGGATGAGTTTGGAGGAACGGGAGGACGTGCCCGACGCCCAATCCCGCGCCTCCAGCAGTCCCACGGAGAGCCCTCGGGTCGCGGCATCGAGCGCCGTCCCAGTACCCACCACGCCGCCGCCGACCACCACGACATCGAGCTCACGCTCAGCCATGGCGGCCAGCGCCTTCTCCCGTTCCGCCGGTCCCAGCCGCACACTACGCACGTCTTAAGCCTGCCCTATGTGAGTGGACTGCACGCGAACGGGCGCGGCACGTCACCCGTGAAGCCGATCACAGGACGGAGAACGGATCACTTAGCGACGGTGACCTCGACCCGCTGGAAGCCCTTGAGCTCGGTGTAGCCGCAGGTGCCCATCGCGCGGCGCAGGGCTCCGGCGAGATTCATCGTCCCGTCCGGGGACAAGGAGGGGCCGACAAGGATCTCCTCCAGCGTTCCCACGGTTCCGACCGCCGTGCGGTGCCCGCGCGGGACGGAGGCGTGGTGCGCCTCGTTGCCCCAGTGGAAGCCCCGGCCCGGCGCCTCGGCGGCCCGCGCCAGCGGCGAGCCGATCATCACCGCGTCGGCGCCGCAGGCGATCGCCTTGGTGATGTCGCCGGAGACGCCCATCGCGCCGTCGGCGATGACGTGCACATAGCGGCCGCCGGACTCGTCCAGGTAGTCGCGGCGCGCGGCGGCGACGTCGGACACCGCCGAGGCCATCGGGACCGCGATGCCCAGCACGTCACGGGTGGTCTGGGTGGAGCCGCCGCCGAAGCCGACGAGGATGCCCGCGGCGCCGGCCCGCATCAGGTGCAGCGCGGCCTGGTAGGTGGCGCAGCCGCCGACCACGACCGGGATGTCGAGGTCGTAGATGAACTGCTTCAGGTTCAGCGGCTCGGTGTTCGCCGAGACGTGTTCGGCCGACACCGTCGTGCCGCGGATGACGAGCATGTCGAGGCCCGCGGAAACCGCTACAGAGTGGAACTCCGCTGTGCGCTGCGGCGACAGTGCGCCAGCCACAGTGACTCCCGCAGCGCGGATCTCCTTAATACGCGCCGAGATGAGCTCCGCTTGCACCGGAGCGCTATAGATCTCCTGAAGCCGCTTGGTCACCGCGCCCTCAGGGAGGGTGGCGATCTCCTGCAGAAGCGGCTCGGGGTTCTCATAGCGAGTCCACAGGCCCTCGAGGTTGAGGACGCCGACGCCGCCGAGCTTGCCGATCGCGATCGCGGTCGCCGGGGACACCACGGAGTCCATCGGCGCGACCATGAACGGCGTGTCGAACCGGTAGGCGTCGATCTGCCAGGCGATGGAGACCTCTTCGGGGTCCCGCGTGCGGCGCGACGGCACGACCGCCACGTCGTCGAACCCGTAGGCGCGGCGGCCGCGCTTGGCCCGCCCGATCTCGACCTCGGTCACCTGCTGTACCTCTACTCTTCTCTACAGACGTGCTTACGGCCCGACCGTACAGGGTCGGGCCGTCGGCTGCTCTATGTGTTCAGCGCTTCGAGTAGTTCTGTGTTCAGCGCTTCGAGTAGTTCGGCGCTTCTACCGTCATCTGGATGTCGTGCGGGTGGCTCTCGCGCAGACCCGCGGCGGTGATCCGGACCAGCTGCGCGTCCTGGAGCTGCGGAATCGTGTGCGCGCCGCAGTACAGCATCGACTGGCGCAGGCCGCCAATGAGCTGCAGCGAGACCGCCGACAGCGGGCCCCGGTACGGCACCTGGCCCTCGATGCCCTCGGCGATGAGCTTCTCGTCGGAGTCGACCTCGGCCTGGAAGTAGCGGTCCTTGGAGTAGGACTTGTTCTCCCCGCGCGACTGCATAGCGCCCAGGGAACCCATGCCGCGGTAGGACTTGAACTGCTTGCCGTTGATGAACAGCAGCTCGCCGGGCGACTCCTCGCAGCCGGCC
>JABFWL010000371.1 GCA_013362315.1 Catenulispora sp.
CGGCGCCACCCGCGCCGCGTGCGCGACCAGCCCGAGGCCCGGCGCGAACCGGCCGGGCTTGGTCGGCGTCGGCCAGACCGGGCCGGTGCAGAAGTAGTCGACCCCGGCGGCCCCGACGGCCGCGTCGACCTCGGCCTCGGCGTGGCAGGACCGGCCGACGACCGGTCCGGCGCCGATGATCGAGCGCGCGAGCGGCACCGGCAGGTCGTCCTGCCCGAGGTGCAGCACCGGGGCGCTCGCGGCGTGGGCCACGTCGGCGCGGTCGTTCACGGCGAGCAGCGCACCGTGGCGCTGGCAGGCGTCGGCGAACACCTCGAGCGCCGCCAGCTCGGCCCGCGCCTCCATGCCCTTCTGCCGCAGCTGGACGATGTCCACCCCGTTGGCCAGCACCGCGTCCAGGAACTGCGGCAGGTCGCCCTGCCGTTCGCGGGCGTCACAGCACAGGTACAGGCGGGCGTCGGCGAGCCGTTCGCGCAGGGCTTGAGCGGCGAAGGCGGCGAGCGGGTCGAGACCTTCCCAGGTGTCGGCGTCGGTGTCGGCGTCGCTGTCGGTGCCGGCGGTGCTCGCAGCGCTCACAGCTCGGCCTGTGCGCGCCGCCGCACCTCGGTCCCGCGGTTCTCGCGCAGCGCGTCCACCGGCGTGCCGGGCAGCGACTCGTCCGGCGTGAACAGCCAGCGCAGCGCCTCCTCGTCGGTGAACTTGGCGTCCTTGAGCAGGGTCAGGGTGCCGGTCAGGCCCTTGACCGTGTGGTCGCCGACGATGAAGCCGGCCGGGACGTGCAGGGCGTGGTTCTCGCCGCGGCGCACCGCGATGAGCTGGTTGTCGCGCAGCAGCTGCCGGACGCGGGTCACCTGGATGCCGAAGCGCTCGGCGACGTCCGGGAGGGTCAGCCACTCTCCGACCAGAGCGTCGGTCTCGGGGTCGAGCGCTTCGCGCTGGGCCACGGTTTCAGCGGTCCCAACAGCGGTGTTCTTGTCAGTCACGTCCTCAAGCATGCCAAAAAGTTCTCCCACCCGTCGCCCACCACCGCCCGTTCAGGAGACGCTGCGCGTCGCAGTTCACATGGTGGCTCCGACTAAAGGCGTCCCGGGATCGGCCACCCGGGCGGCGTCCAGGACGCTGCCCGCGCCCACCAGACGACGGCCCTGCGCCAGATCGCGCGGCCGCCCCACCGCCAGCACCGCGGTCGCCCGGTGCAGCGTGTCGAGCCAGACCACGCTCCAGGTCGGATCGCTGAGCCGACCGCGCACGACCATGCGGTCGGTCGCGCCGTGGCGTCCGATGTACTGCACCATCCGGCCGAACTGCTCGCTCCAGAAGTACGGCACCGGATCGTGCACCTCGGCGCCGACGCCTTCGAGCACGTTGGCGACCACGGTGTCCGGTCCGCGCAGCGCGTTGTCCCAGTGCTCCACCCTGATGTGCTCGCCGCCATAGCGCAGGCTGCGGTAAGCGGCGACGTCGCCGGCGGCGTAGACGCCCGGCACGTTCGTCTCCAGGTGCTCCGACGTCAGCAGCGAGCCGTCGCGGGCGCGATGGAAAGCGGCGCCCAGCCACCGGGTGTCGGGGCGGGCGCCGACGGCCACCAGCACGTGGCCGGCGGCCGGCGGCGGCCCGGTGACCGGGTCCGAGCAGCGCAGGTCGGCACCGGCCTGCCGGTACCAGTCGGCCATGGCCGCGCCGACCTGCGGCGGGAACACCGCGGCCAGCGGGTGCTCGCGCGCCTCGTGCACCACCACGGCGCAGCCGGCGGCGCGGGCCGCGGTGGCGACCTCGGCGCCGATCCACCCGGCGCCGACGATCGCCAGAGCTCGGCCGGCGCCGACGGCGGCGCGCAGCCGCAGCGCGTCCTCGTAGGTGCGCAGGGTCTCGCCGAAGCCCAGCCGGACTGGTTCGCTGCCGGTGGCCACGACGAGGGCGTCATAGGGCAGGCGCTCGCCGGCCGCGGTGGTGACCGCGCCGGGCGCCCAGGCCGCGGCGCGCTCGCCGAAGCGCAGCGTGACGCCGGCCTGTTCGAAGTCGAACGCGAAGGCGAGTTCGGAGACGTCGTCGATGGCGTCGGCGCCGCGGTATCTCAGCACCGCTTTGGACAGCGGCGGGCGGTCGTAAGGGGCGTGCTGTTCGGCGCCCAGCAGCGTGATCTCGCCCTCGAAACCCTTCTCGCGGAACGTGCGCACGGTGTGCATTCCGGCCATGCCGGCGCCGACCACCACAACCCGCTCCACCTTCATGACCTGTCACTGTAGCTCGTAGAAAACCTGTTTGCGCCATCATGGTCGCCGTGGCGACGCAGGACTCGACCCAGGACTACCAGGACTACCAGGACGCTCCGCTTGAGCCCGGAGCGGACGACGGCACGCCTGATTTCGAGGCCGACGCCGACTCCGCCCCGGCTCCAGGTTCCGCGCATACGCACTCCCCCCACGCCGTACAACGGGTGACGTGGGCCGAGCTGTTCTTCGACCTGGTCTTCGTGTTCGCGGTGACGCAGGTGGCGCACGCCGTCTCGGTCGGCGACGGTTGGCCGGATGTGGGCCGTTCACTGCTGCTGTTCGTGCCGTTCTGGTGGACCTGGGTCGGCTGCACGATCGTCTTCAACGGGCTGGTGGTCTCCGCGACCGCACGGCACCTGCTGTTGCTGGCGGTGGCCGGCGCGGCGTTCGTGATGTCGATATCCGTACCGGACGCCTACGGTAACCGCGGCGTGCTGTTCGGTGCCGCGTACTGCGGCACGCGCCTGCTGCTCGTCCTCGCGATGCACATCCGCGGGCTGTTCCGTGGCCGGCTCAACCCCTACACCGTGGGTCTGCTGACCGGTCCCGCGTGGCTGCTCGCCGGGCTGGCACCGGAGGGTGTGCGGCAGTGGATCTGGCTGGCGCTGGCGGTCCTGGAGCTGTCGGTGCCGATCGTGCTCGGGCACCGGCTGGACTACATGCAGTTCGACGCGGCGCACCTGCCGGAGCGGTTCGGGCTGTTCATCA
>JABFWL010000658.1 GCA_013362315.1 Catenulispora sp.
GGCCCGGTTCGGCGGGGACGAGTTCGTGATCGTGCTGGAGGTCGGCACCACGGTCGGCGGCGCGCTGGTGGTCGCCGAGCGGATCCGCGGCCGATTGTGTGCGGAGTACCGCATCGAGGGGCTGGCCCACCGGCTGGGCGCGTCCATCGGCGTGGCGTTCTCCGAGCCCGGGGGCACCGCCTCCAACCTGCTGCGCCGCGCCGACGCCGCGATGTACCGGGCCAAGACCGCCGGCCGCAATCGGGTGGTCGCCGAGCCGCTCGCCGAGACCTGGGCGGTATCGCATGGCGAGACCGCTCCGATCAATGCTTGACACAGGCGGCGGGGCGGGAGGAGGGTTACCACCATGACGACACGAAAGTCGATTCTCGTACTTGCCCGGCGCGCAGGCTGATCTCCAGATCAAGCCGCGCGCCCGCCCTCGTTGAGCCTCTTGGCTCCGGGGGTTTTTTGTTGGCCGAGTACTGAGTCTGGAAGAAGAGAGAAAGTCATGACAGACCGCAGTGATCAGCAGGCGATCTCGGGCGCCGCCTCGTTGATCCGCGCGCTGGAGGAGAGCGGGGTCGACACCGTCTTCGGGATCCCCGGCGGCGCCATCCTTCCGGCCTACGACCCGCTCCTGGACTCCACCCGGCTGCGCCACATCCTGGTCCGCCACGAGCAGGGCGCGGGGCACGCGGCCACCGGGTACGCGCAGGCCACCGGCAGGGTGGGGGTCTGCATGGCGACCTCCGGGCCCGGCGCCACCAACCTGGTCACGCCGATCGCCGACGCGCACATGGACTCCGTCCCGCTGGTCGCGATCACCGGCCAGGTGGCCAGCACGCACATCGGCACCGACGCCTTCCAGGAGGCTGACATCGTCGGCATCACGCTGCCGATCACCAAGCACAGCTTCCTGGTCTCCCGGGCTGACGAGATCGCCCGCACCGTCGCCGAGGCCTTCCACATCGCCTCCACCGGCCGCCCCGGCCCGGTGCTGATCGACGTCACCAAGGACGCGATGCAGTCCCTCACCGACTTCTCCTGGCCGGTGGAGCTGAACCTGCCCGGCTACCGGCCGGTCTCCAAGCCGCACGCCAAGCAGGTCCGCGAGGCCGCCCGGATGCTCACCGAGGCCAAGCGCCCGGTGCTCTACATCGGCGGCGGCGTGCTGAAGGCCCGGGCCACCACCGAGTTCCGGGTGCTGGCCGAGCTGACCGAGGCCCCGGTGGTGACCACCCTGATGGCCCGCGGCGCCTTCCCGGACAGCCACCCGCTGCACCTGGGCATGCCCGGCATGCACGGCACGGTGGCGGCGGTCACGGCGCTGCAGAAGGCCGACCTGATCGTGGCCCTGGGCACCCGCTTCGACGACCGGGTCACCGGCAAGCTGTCCAGCTTCGCCCCGAACGCCAAGGTGGTGCACGCCGACATCGACCCGGCCGAGATCTCCAAGAACCGGACCGCCGACGTGCCGATCGTCGGCGACTGCCGGGAGGTGATCGCCGACCTGGTGGTCGCGGTGCAGGCCGAGCACGCGGCCGGCCGCCGCGGCGACTACGCCGGCTGGTGGCAGCAGCTGAACGCCTGGCGCCGCACCTACCCGCTCGGCTACGAGCTGCCCAAGGACGGCTCGCTGGCCCCGCAGCAGGTGATCGAGCGGCTGGGCGAGATCGCCGGACCCGAGACGATCTTCGCCGCCGGCGTCGGCCAGCACCAGATGTGGGCCTCGCAGTTCATCTCGTATGAGAACCCCTACACCTGGCTGAACTCCGGCGGTGCCGGCACCATGGGCTACGCGGTCCCCGCGGCCATGGGCGCCAAGGTCGGCATGCCGGACCGCACGGTCTGGGCGATCGACGGCGACGGCTGCTTCCAGATGACCAACCAGGAGCTGGCCACCTGCGCCATCAACGACATCCCGATCAAGGTGGCCGTGATCAACAACGGCACCCTCGGCATGGTCCGGCAGTGGCAGACGCTGTTCTACGGCAAGCGGTACTCCAACACGGACCTGCACTCGCGGCGCATCCCCGATTTCGTGAAGCTCGCCGAGGCCTACGGCTGCGTCGGTCTGCGGTGTGAGTCGCCGGACGACCTGGACAAGACCATCGAGCAGGCGATGGCGGTCGACGACGCGCCGGTGGTCGTCGACTTCGTGGTGCACCAGGACGCGATGGTGTGGCCGATGGTCCCCTCCGGGGTGTCCAACGATGAGATCCTGGCCGCACAGGATGTGCGGCCCGACTTCGGAGATGGCGAAGAATGAGCCGGCGAGAAGTCTTTGGTTTCAGTCAACACAGCGGTGATGGAGAGGAGTAGGAACCATGTCGCGACACACCCTCTCCGTGCTCGTCGAGAACAAGCCCGGTGTCCTGACCCGCGTGGCCGGCCTGTTCGCCCGCCGCGACTTCAACATCGAGTCGCTGGCCGTCGGCCCCACCGAACACGAGGACGTCTCCCGGATCACTCTGGTGGTCACCGTGGAGGAGCACCCGCTGGAGCAGGTCACCAAGCAGCTCAACAAGCTGGTGAACGTCCTGAAGATCGTCGAGCTCGACTCCTCGGCGAGCGTCCAGCGCGAACTGCTGCTGGTCAAGGTCCGGTGCGACCAGGAGATCCGGGCCGAGGTGCTGGCCACGGTCCAGCTGTTCCGGGCCAAGGTGGTCGACGTGGCCACCGACGCGGTCACCGTCGAGGCCACCGGCGACCGCGAGAAGATCGAGGCGCTGCTGCGCGTCCTGGAACCCTTCGGCATCAAGGAACTGGTCCAGTCCGGCATGGTGGCCATCGGCCGCGGCTCCCGCTCGATAGCGGACCGCCCGCTGCGGGCCGTCACGCCGGAGGACGTCCGGGCCCACCACGACGGCGGGCCGCACAGTGCGCACAGTGCCCACAACGGGCACAGCGCCGCCCCCGGCGCGCGCGACACCCACAACCGCACCCACAGAAAGCAAGTGAGCGACCACCATGGCTGAGATGTACTACGACGACGACGCGGACCTGAGCATCATCCAGGGCCGCAGCGTCGCGGTCCTGGGCTACGGGTCCCAGGGCCACGCGCACGCGCTGTCCCTGCGGGACTCCGGCGTGGACGTGCGCGTGGGCCTGCCCGAGGGCTCCAAGTCCCGCCAGGCGGCCGAGGAGGCCGGCCTGCGCGTGGTCACCCCGTTCGAGGCCTGCGAAGAGGCCGACGTGATCATGGTGCTGGTGCCGGACCCGGTCCAGCGCAAGGTCTACGCCGAGGCGATCGAGCCGAACCTGGCCGAGGGCGACGCCCTGTTCTTCGGGCACGGCCTGAACATCCGCTACGGCTTCATCAAGCCGCCGGCCGGCGTCGACGTGTGCATGGTCGCGCCCAAGGGCCCGGGCCACCTGGTCCGCCGCCAGTTCACCGAGGGCCGCGGCGTGCCGTGTCTGATCGCGGTCGAGCAGGACGCCACCGGCAACGCCACGCAGCTGGCGCTGTCCTACGCCAAGGGCATCGGCGGCACCCGCGCCGGCGTCATCAAGACCACCTTCACCGAGGAGACCGAGACCGACCTGTTCGGCGAGCAGGCGGTGCTCTGCGGCGGCGCCGAGGCGCTGATCAAGGCCGGCTTCGAGACCCTGACCGAGGCCGGCTACCAGCCCGAGGTCGCCTACTTCGAGTGCCTCCACGAGCTCAAGCTCATCGTCGACCTGATGTACGAGGGCGGCCTGGAGAAGATGAACTGGTCGGTCTCCGAGACCGCCGAGTGGGGCGGCTACGTCACCGGCCCCCGCATCATCACCGACCAGACCAAGGCCACGATGAAGCAGGTCCTGGCCGAGATCCAGGACGGCTCCTTCGCCAACAACTGGATCGCCGAGTACGACGCCGGACTGCCGAACTACAAGAAGTACGTCGAGGCCGAGGCCGCGCACCCGATCACCGAGACCGGCAAGCAGCTGCGCTCGATGATGTCCTGGATCCGCGAGGACTGATCCGCCGGCTGATCGACACTGATTGACACTGACGAAGGCCGGTGCCGCACGGATGTGCGGCACCGGCCTTCGTCGTCTGTCGTCCACCTTCCTCAATATGCTTCTGCCTCTCTTGTCACTCTTTCGCCATGCCCGACCTGTTGGTCGTGATTGTCGGGAATAGAGTGGCGAACGCGCTCCCAGCAGCGCGTTCGCCATGGTGTGTCCGACAGGAGGAGAGAGATGGGCGTCAGCAGGAGGACACTCGCGCTGCAGACCGGTGCGATCGCGGCGGCGGTCGCGCTGGCGGGCAGCGCGTGCAGCAGCGGCGGGAGCAGCGGCAAGAGTTCCGGCAGCTCCGGCTCCGTCCAGGGCTCGAGCACCGCCGGGCGGAACACGGTCAACTCGGCGACCGTGAAGCAGGGCGGCAAGATCACCTGGACCATCGAGAAGACGGTCCAGGCCTGGAACCCGCTGACGTCCGCCGGTAACACCTTCGACTACGCGCAGGTCACCAACGGCATCTACCCGGATGTCTACGTCCCGCAGCCGGACTACTCGCTCGTGCTGAACACCGACCTCGTCAACGGCGACCCGGTGGTGACCAACGCCACCGCGAGCACCCCGCAGAAGATCGTCTACACGATCCAGCCGAACGCGAAGTGGTCCGACGGCACCCCGGTCTCGGCCGACGACTTCATCTACCTGTGGCAGGCGCAGAACGGCAGCAATCCGAACGTGGACGCGGCCAGCACCACCGGCTACAGCGCGATCGCCTCAGTCGTGGGCAGCAACAACGGCAAGACGGTGACCGTGACCTTCAAGCAGGACCAGCCGTTCTCGGACTGGAAGAGTCTGTTCACCTCACTCCTGCCCTCGCACATCGCCAAGCAGCACGGCGACGTCGCCGCCTCCTTCACCTGGCTGGACGCCAACCCGCCGACGGTCTCGGCCGGCCCGTTCGTGATCGCCCCCGGCGGCGTCTCGGCCGACAAGAGCCTGATCAAGACGATCCGCAACGCGCAGTACTACGGCAAGGCGGCCGCCCTGGACGAGGTGGACTTCCGGGCGATCACCGACTCCGCGCAGGAGCCGACCGCGCTGGCCAACGGCGAGGTGGACGGCATCTACCCGCAGCCGCAGCTGGACCTGGTGAACCGGGTCAAGAGCATCAACGGGGTCGACTACCACATCAACCAGGGCCTGGTCTGGGAGCACATCGACCTGAACCTGCGCAACAGCGCCTTCGGCGGCCCGAAGGACCCCGACCAGACCGCGCCGGCGAAGGTGGCGCTGCGCCAGGCGATGTTCACCGCCTTCGACCGGCTGGGCCTGCTCAACCGGACCGTCAAGCAGTTCGACAGCCAGGCGGCCGTGCTGAACAACCGCATGGTGGTGCCCGGTCAGCCCGGCTACCAGGACAACGTGACGCAGTACTACCCGCCGTCCGGGGACCTCAACAAGGCCAAGCAGCTCCTCACCTCGGCCGGTTACACCGGGGTCGGCACCGCGCTGGTCGACCCGACCGGCAAGCCGGTCCCGCCGTTCGTCATGCGCTACACCGTCGGCAACGCGATCCGCCAGGACACCTGCAACCTGTTCGCGCAGACGATGAAGCAGCTCGGGATCACCGTCAACGTCGCCTCCACGGACAACCTGGGCAAGACCCTGACCCAGGCCGACGCCCAGCACGCGTACGACATCGTCGTCTTCGCCTGGGTGGACACGCCGTTCCCGAACTCGGCGAACCAGCCCATCTACACCACCGCGGTGCAGGGCACCCCGATGAGCAACTACGGGTACTACAGCAACGCCAACGTGGACAAGTGGCTGGCCGACGCCACCGTCAACTCCGACGAGAAGGCCCGCGAGAACGACCTGAACCAGGCTGACGCGCAGGTCACCAAGGACGCGTACACACTGCCGCTGTACCAGAAGCCGACGATGATCGCCTACAAGAACAACCTGGGCAACGTGCGGGACAACCCCACCCAGATCGGCCCGACCTACAACATCCAGCAGTGGGGCATCAAGTCCTAGCCCGGCAGGGCGCCTGCGCGCCGACCGGTCTCGTCCGTCCTCAACGAAGCAGGCCCGTAGATGCTCGCCTTCACGATCCGCCGCATCCTGGTGTCGATCCCCATCCTGATCCTGTCGACCTTCCTGGTCTTCCTGCTGGTCGCCTGGGGCGCCGACCCGCTGTCCGACTTCAAGTCC
The DNA here is from genome assembly GCA_013362315.1 of Catenulispora sp. Taxonomy (GTDB): domain Bacteria; phylum Actinomycetota; class Actinomycetes; order Streptomycetales; family Catenulisporaceae; genus Catenulispora. The sequence goes on from JABFWL010000658.1 coordinate 6,145, forward strand.
AAGAACCCCCCGCCGTCCCCGGCCGAGGTCGCCGCCCGCGAGCACGCGCTCGGCCTGGACCAGGGCCTGCTGGCCCAGTACTGGAACTGGATCAGGAACCTGCTGGTGCACGGGGACTTCGGCCCGTCGGTGCAGGGCGCGGCCTTCGACATCAACGCCGAGCTGGGCCGCCGGACCTGGGTCACCTTCCGGCTGGTGATCTGTTCGATCATCATCGCGCTCTTCCTGGCCGTGGTCGTGGGCGTGATCACGGCCGTGAAGCAGTACAGCGTCACCGACTACGCCGCGACCCTGGTCGGCTTCTTCTTCCTGTCGCTGCCGGTGTTCTGGTTCGCGATCCTGCTCAAGATCTGGGCCACCGACCTCAACAACTCCCTGGGCACCAACATCAAGACGCTGGGGCCGCCGGGAGGCCAGTGGGGCGGGATCGGGAACTGGGCCGGCTACCTGGTGCTGCCGACCATCACCCTGGCGCTGAGCTCCTACGCCACCTGGGCCCGGTTCCAGCGGGCCTCGATGCTGGACGTGCTGAACAGCGACTACATGCGGCTGGCCCGGGCCAAGGGCCTGTCGCCGCGCCGGGTCATGGTCCGGCACGGACTGCGCACCGCGCTCATCCCGATGACCACGCAGGTGACCCTGGACGTCGCGGCGATCATGGGCGGCACGGTGATCACCGAGCAGATCTTCCAGTGGCAGGGACTGGGGACGATGTTCCTCAACGGCATCCGGACCCAGGACACCAACGCGGTACTGGCCTGGCTGCTCATCTCGGCGACTCTGGTGATCGTCTTCAACCTGGTCGCGGACCTGCTCTACGCGGTCCTCGACCCGCGGATCCGGCTGTCCTAGGAGGGAAGACGCATGTCCGAGAACCCCGGGCCCCGGGACGTCAACGACGAGGCGGGCCGGCCCGATCTCGGCCCGACCCCGGGCGGCCGCAACGCCGAGTTCCTCGGGGAGCAGGGCCAGCAGCCCGGGCTGATGATAGACGCCGTCACGCCCGGCGGCGAGGACGTCCTGGGATCGCGGGAGCCGGCCGACCGGGAGTTCGGGGTAGAGGCCCGCAGCCAGTGGCAACTGGTGCTGCGCCGGTTCCTGCAGCACAAGCTGGCGGTGGCCTCGGTGGTCGTGCTGCTGCTGGTGGTCTTGTTCGCCTTCGTCGGCGCGGCGGTGTGGCACTACTCGCCGACGCAGTTCACCGACGACTTCTCGGCGGCCCCCTCGCTCAAGCACCCGTTCGGCACGGACAGCAACGGCGCCGACCACATGGCCCAGGTGATGGCCGGGACGCAGCTGTCGCTGAAGATCGCCTTCTCGGTGTCCATCACGGCCACCGTGTTCGGCTCGATCTACGGGGCGGTCTCCGGCTACTACCGCGGCCTGGCCGACACGCTGATGATGCGGCTGGTCGACCTGGTGCTGACCATCCCGGCGCTGGCCGTCGGCGCGCTGCTGGGCAAGAAGTTCGGCAACAACTGGGTGCTGCTGGCCATGGTGCTGGCCGGCCTGTTGTGGACCGGTTCGGCCCGCGTGGTGCGCGGGCAGGTGCTCTCGGTCCGGGAGAAGGAGTTCGTGGAGGCGGCGCGGGCGCTGGGCGCCAGCGACAAGCGGATCATCTTCCGGCACATCATCCCGAACGTGGCCGGGCCGATCATCGTGCTGTTCACGCTGCTGGTGGCCACGGCGGTGCTGACCGAGACGGCGTTGAGCTTCCTGGGCTTCGGCGTGCAGTTCCCGGACATCTCGCTGGGCTCGCTGATCACCGCCGGGGAGACCGCGGCCACCGGCGGGCGGGGCTGGCTGTTCTACTTCCCGGGCTTGTTCATCATCTTGATCGCGCTGACCGTGAACTTCATCGGCGACGGTCTGCGCGACGCCCTCGACCCGACGCAGACGAAGGCCCGCGCATGAGCACCGAGTACTCGGCCGGCGGGCCCGCCGGCGCCCCGGCCCCCGGCGACGTCGTGCTGGCGGTGCGCGACCTGACCGTCACCTTCCCCAGCGACGCAGGTCCCGTGCAGGCCGTCCGCGGCGTTTCCTACGACCTGCACGCCGGCGAGGTGCTGGGGATCGTCGGCGAGTCCGGCTCCGGCAAGTCGGTGACCTCGATGGCGGTGATGGGGCTGCTGCCCAAGACCGCGCGGATCACCGGCTCGGTGGAGTTCCGCGGCCGGGAGCTGCTCGGCCTGTCGGAGAAGGAGATGACCGAGGTCCGGGGCAAGAAGATCGCGATGATCTTCCAGGACCCGATGACCTCGCTGAACCCGGTCTACAAGATCGGCTGGCAGCTGGCGGAGGCGGTGCTGGCGCACCACGACGTCTCCAAGGCGGCGGCCCGCGAGCGGGCGCTGGAGCTGCTGGAGATCGTCGGCATCCCGTCCCCGGACAAGCGGATCGACCAGTACCCGCACGAGTTCTCCGGCGGCATGCGGCAGCGGGTGGTGATCGCCATCGCGATGGCCAACGACCCGGACGTGATCATCGCCGACGAGCCGACCACGGCGCTGGACGTGACGGTGCAGGCGCAGGTGCTGGAGGCGCTGCGGGCGGCGCAGCAGGAGACCGGCGCGGCGATGGTGCTGATCACCCACGACCTGGGCGTGGTGGCCGGGCAGGCGGACCGGGTGCTGGTGATGTACGCGGGCAAGCCGGTGGAGATCGGCCCCATCGACGGCATCTACTACCAGCCGCGGATGCCGTACACGGTCGGCTTGCTCGGCTCGCTGCCGCGGCTGGACCAGCGGACGCAGGACAAGCTGACCCCGATCCCCGGGACGCCGCCCTCGATCGTGAGCCTGCCGCCGGGCTGCCCGTTCACGCCGCGCTGCCCGCTGCACACCGAGATCTGCCGGGAGCGGGAGCCGGCGCTGCTGCCGGCGCTGGGCGCGGACCACCTGGCGGCGTGCCATCACAGCGACCAGCTGGTGAACCACGACCGGGCGATGGAGATCTTCAGCACCGATCCCAACGCGGCGCCCGGGCAGGGGCCGCGGGACGGGGAGCAGGGGACCGAGCCGGACGCCGGGCCGGACCGCGGTGAGGGACTCGACCGGAGCCTGGATCAGAGCATTGAGCGGGACCTCGCACAGGAAGCGGACAGTGGCCCCGCGCAGGATTCCGGTGTCACTCCGGGCCGGGACGCCCGTCTCGGCCCGGACCGGGGCTCGGGCCATCCGACCGAGGAACCGGGCGCAAGCCCGACGCAGCACCCGGATCAGGACCCGGGCCAGAACCCGGATCAGGACCCCGGCCAGGACCGGCAGAGCGGAGCCGCGCAGTGAGCACCCTGTACCCGAACTCGGCGCCGAACGGGCCGGCGGCCGCCGGCGCCGCCCCGCTGCTGTCGGTCCGGAACCTGGTCAAGGAGTTCCCGATCCGTTCCTCCGGCCTGATCCGCAAGCAGGTCGGCGTGGTGCAGGCGGTCTCGGACATCTCCTTCGACATCTCGGCCGGCGAGACCCTGGGCCTGGTCGGCGAGTCCGGATGCGGCAAGTCCACGACCTCGCGCGCGGTGCTGCACCTGCAGCCGGCCACCTCCGGCCGGGTGGTGTTCGACGGTGTGGACCTGGCCACGGTCGGCAAGGGCGGCCTGCGCCGCCTGCGCCGCGACATGCAGCTGGTGTTCCAGGACCCGTTCGCCAGCCTGGACCCGCGCATCACCGTGAACGAGATCATCGCCGAACCGCTGCGCATCCACGGCTTGTACGGCGACAAGAGCGGCGGGCAGAAGAAGGTGTCGGACCTGATGGCCACCGTGGGCCTCAAGCCCGAGCACGGCAACCGCTACCCGCACGAGTTCTCCGGCGGCCAGCGCCAGCGCATCGGCATCGCCCGCGCCCTGGCGCTGCGGCCGAAGCTGCTGGTGCTGGACGAGCCGGTGTCCGCCCTCGACGTGTCGATCCAGGCCGGCGTGATCAACCTGCTGGAGGAACTCCAGGACGAGCTGGGCCTGGCCTACCTGTTCGTCGCCCACGACCTGTCGGTGGTCCGGCACATCGCCGACCGCGTCGCCGTGATGTACCTGGGCAAGATCGTCGAGATCGGGCCCCGCGACGAGCTGTTCGACCGGCCCGAGCACCCGTACACCCAGGCGCTGATCTCGGCGATCCCGATCCCGGACCCCCGGCGCGAGCGCAGCCGCGAGCGGATCCTGCTGCAGGGCGACGTGCCGTCCCCGGCGAACCCGCCGTCCGGCTGCCGCTTCCGCACCCGCTGCCCGAAGTTCCTGACTCTGACCGCGGCCGAGCAGCAGAAGTGCATCCACGAGGAGCCGGCGCTCGTCGGGCGCGGGCCGGGCGGGATGCCGACCACCCAGGACGCGGTGCACAAGGCGGCGTGCCACTACGCGGAGACCTTGCAGGTGCTGTAGGCGTCAGTGCGCCGGCATCAGTGCGCCGGCGTCAGTGCGTCAGCATCAGCGCGTCAGCACCTTGATATCAATGCGTCAGCACCTTGGTCGGCCGCACGGCGATCTTCACCCGATCCTTCGCATCCGGCGGCGTGACCGGCGTGCCGTCGTACCACTCCGACAGCAGCTGGTACATCGTCGCCTCCGGGTCGTCCTCGATCTTCTCGACCACGCCGCGGACCTCGACGTAGTCGTAGCGGTTCTCGGGGTCGATGATGGAGATCGCGACGCGGGGGTCGTGGGCGATGTTCTTGAACTTCTGGCGGTAGTTGGTGTGGGTGAACCACAGGAACTCGCCGTCGAACTTGAACCACATGGGGTTCACCTGCGGGGACCCGTCGGGGCGGATGGTGGCGAGGTCGCACAGCACCGGCCGCTCCAACACCGCGCGGGCCTTGTCGGAAATCTCAAGCGTCATACGTGGTCCCAACCTTTCAAGCCGATGCTCCCATTCCCGGGCACGATCATCGCGCCTGCGCGGTGTACGTGTCGATCTCGTCGGCCAGCGCGCGCTTGGCGTCGGCGTCGAGGTAGGAGGCGTGGACCGCGTTCTTCGCCAGCTCCGCGACACCCCGCTCGTCCAGGCCCAGCAGCTTGGCGGCGACCTCGTACTCGGTGCTCAGGTCGGTGCCGAACATCGGCGGGTCGTCGCTGTTCACCGTGATCAGCAGCCCGGCCTCGGCCATCCGGCGGATCGGGTGCTGGTCCAGGTCCTTCACCACGCCGGTGGCGAGGTTGGAGGTGGGGCAGACCTCGATCGGGATGCGGTGCTCGCCGAGGTGGGCGACCAGCTCGGGGTCCTGGACCAGGGAGGTGCCGTGGCCGATGCGCTCGGCCTTCAGGTGCCGCAGGGCGTCCCACACGGTCTGCGGGCCGGTCGACTCGCCGGCGTGCGGCACGCTGTGCAGCCCGAGGGCCAGCGCGCGCTCGAAGTACGGGGCGAACTGCGGCCGGGGTACCCCGATCTCCGGACCGCCCAGACCGAACCCGACCAGCGCCTCCGGCTGACCGGCCTCGATCAGCGCCACGGTCTCGGCCGCCGCTTCGATGCCGGACTCGCCGGGGATGTCGAAGATCCACTTCAGGGTGAGCCCGAAGTCCCGGTACGCCGCCTGCCGCGCGTCCTCGATGGCCTCCAGATACGCCATCCCGTCGATGCCCCGCCGGGTGTGGGAGCGCGGCGTGCAGGTGAGCTCGGCGTAGCGGATGTTCTGCGCGGCCATGTCCCGCGCCACGCCGTAGGTCAGATCCCTGACGTCCTCGGCGGTGCGGATCAGGTCGACCACGCTCAGGTACAGCTCGATGAAGTGCCGGAAGTCCGTGAAGGTGAAGTACTCGGCCAGCCGCTCCGGATCGGCCGGAACGTCGGTGGCCCCCTCGTACCGGGCCGCGAGCCCGGCGACGACGTGGGGCGACGCCGACCCGACGTGGTGCACGTGGAGCTCGGCCTTGGGCAGGCCTTGGATGAAGTCGCGCATGCGCGCGATTCTGCCTTACCGGTGCCCGGCTGAAGCCCGGCTGCCCTCCGACCGGTGCCCGACCGGTGCCCGACCGATGCCCGGCTCGTGCTCGCTCATCCGCAGCACGATGCTGTCCCGGCCGGCCCCGAGCACGGACAGCACCAGCCCGATCGCCGCGTAGGCGGCGAACACCCAGATCGCCGTCCCCAGGCCCTGGGAGTGGAAGTACGCCACGCCGCGCACAGCATTGGTGCCCTGGAAGTTCGGCAGCCACGGGCCGATGGTCCGCCAGAACGCCGGGAGCATGTTCCGCGGCCAGGGCCCGGCGCCGGAGGGGTTGCCGAGGATCACGAACAGCCCGATGACGATCCCGGTCCCGATCAGCCCGAGGAACGTCTGCAGCCCGTTGGCGAAGACCGACACCGAGAAGACGACCAGCGTCCCGATCAGCGCCTGGAGCCACCAGTTGCCGCCCAGGAAGCCCATGATGGTGTGCACGATCAGCGTGCCGCCGATGCCGCCCAGCACGCTGTATCCGGCCAGCATCCCGATCCGCTCCAGCGCCCGGCGCGGGGTGCGGCTCTGCATCCCGCCCATCAGCCCGACCAGCGTCGATGCCAGGTACCCGCCCACCGTCCAGGCGATGACCAGGTAGAACGGCACCAGCCCCTCCTGGTCTCCCTTGTGCGGCGGGATGACGTCGCGCACCCGCAGCGTGCGCTGCTGCGCCTGCGCGACCTGCCCGAACGCCGCCGCCAGGGCCTGCGGCGCGGCCGGCCCGATGGCCGTGGTGACGAGCAGTTCGTCGGCCGGTCCGGCCGGCGCCGGGAGATAGGCGCCCAGCACCTCCCGGTGCCTGATGGCATGCTCAGCCGCGGCGGCGCTCGCCTCCGGCTTGAGCGTGAACAGCGGCCCGGCCTGGTCCGCGGTCCTCTGGAGCTGTTGCACCGCCGGCGGCGGCGCCACGACGCCGACCGGCATCCGGTGCGGCACCTGCGGACCGTGCATGGCGCCGGTATAGGAGACGACGAACGCCAGCTGCATGAGGAGCGCCATGAACACGAAGAAGCCGATCCGCAGCCTGCGGCCCGGCTCGTCACGGTTCGCGTTGGCGGCTCGGAGGGCGGCACGGTTCATGCCGGGCGGATACCCGAGCCGTCCAGCAGAATGCCGGGAATATGCCGATTGGGTGGTTCTGATCCGTTTCGCCTGCTGCTGATCCGTTATTTACGCTTCTTCGTGCGACCCTTCGGCACTCCACCGATCATCTTCGGCATCCGGCCCAGCGTGGTCGCCGGCGTCGGGGCCGGCCGCGCCGCCTCCGAGCCGCCTTCCGGCCGCACCGCACCGCCCAGCGGGCGCATCCGCAGAATCGCCGACTCCCGGGCCCAGCGGCGCTGGTAGTCGTCGCCCTCAGGGAGGTTCAGGCGCTCGGCGTGCAGGGCCGCGGCCGCCGCGCCCCAGGCCGGGGTGCCGGGCACGACCAGCTCCACCTGGCTCAGCCAGCTGATCAGCCGGCCGCCGGCGTCCTTGCTGCGCATGCCGACCTCGACCACCCGGCCGGGCACCGCCCACATCGGCAGCGGCTGCTCGGCGCCGCCGGCCACGATGGTCACCGCGCCGTCGTGCCACACGTGCCACACCGCCTGCGGCCCGCTGCGGTCCGGTCCCTTCGCGGGCTCGGCCAGCCCGGCCGGACTCAGCCAGACCAGGCTCGACTTCTTGGCGGCCTCTTCGATCAGGGCCGCGTCGAAGTCGGGTTCCGGAACCCAGGGCGTTTCGGCGGGGGCAGCGGAGGAACTGGCGGTGCTGGAGGCGGCGGAGGACGGCTCGGGCATGGCCGTAGCGTCTCACATCTTCGGCTCCTGCCTTTCGCTCATATCTTCCGCAGAGTGACGGCCTTCTCCGGGCAGGCCTTCTCGCACAGGCCGCAGGTTCCACAGACGGCGGGGCGGGCGACGGCTGTGACGATCCTGGCTCCGGACGGCACCGCCGCGCGCTGAGCCGCCCGCATCGTGGGCGGCGCCGGGACCCCCTCGCGGACGCGATTACGCTGTGGGTCGCCGACATGAGTGCGTACGAGGTGAGGGGCTTACACGTGACCGGAAATCACAGGTGACCGCGGACAGCGTCGCGGCCGTCGCGTCCCCCGCGGCGGCCGTCGCGCCGCCGGCTCCGGTCCGTGTCTCGGCCGTGCACCGGCCGCCGAAGGCCGACATGGCGGTGCTGGGCGTCGCGGTCACCGCGGTCGGGACCTCCGGGCCGCTGATCGCGGCCGCCGCCGCGCCGGCCATGGCGATCGCCTTCTGGCGCAACGCGATAGCCACGGTGGTCTTCGCCCCGTACGTCCTCGCCCGGCGGGGGCTGCGCGCCGAACTGCGCGCGCTGGACGCCCGGACCACGCTGCTGGCGCTGGTGTCCGGCCTGATCCTGGGGGCGCACTTCGCGACCTGGACGCCGTCGGCGAAGCTGTCGTCGGTGGCGTCGGCGACGGCGTTCGCCGCGACCCAGCCGATCTTCGCCGCGATGGTGGCGCGGACGCTGGGGCACCACGTGCCGCGCCGGGCCTGGAGCGGCATCGTCGTGGCCTTCGTCGGGGTGATCGTGCTCTCCGGCGTCGACTTCCATGCCTCGCTGCGGGCGTTCGAGGGCGATCTGCTGGCGCTGACCGCGGCGGCGTTCGCCGCCGTCTACATGACGATCGGCGGAGAAGTGCGCAAGACCGCGTCGCTCCCGACCTACGCGCTGCTGTGCTACGGCGCGGCATCGGTGTTCCTCATCGGCGCGGCGCTGGTGACCGGCTCGTCGCTGGTCGGCTTCAGCGGGAACGCGTGGGCGAAGATCGGCGCGCTGACCGTGCTGGCGCAGTTCCTCGGCCACACCCTGTTCAACCGCGTCGTGAAGACGACGAGCCCGACCGTCATCTCCACGGCGATCCTGCTCGAAGTGCCGATGGCGGCGGTGATCGCCGCGCTGTTCCTGGGGCAGATCCCCTCGCTGTGGGCGATCCCGGGGGCGGTGCTGATCCTCGGCGGGCTGCTGCTCGTGGTCACCGGGAATCGCACATAATCTCCGTCCCGGAAGTGGCGCGCGTCATGATGACGCCCTAGGTGACCCGCCAGTAACGTGACCGCTATCAAGCGGTCCGTACCCACTCCCGGGAGGGAACCCACCCATGTCCGAGTCCGCACGCCCGCAGCGGCCGCGCCGCTCCTGTCTGGCCGTCCCCGGTTCCAACCCGCGCTTCCTGGAGAAGGCGCAGGGCCTGCCGGCGGACCAGGTGTTCCTGGACCTGGAGGACGCCTGCGCCCCGCTGGCCAAGCCCGAGGCGCGGCACACGATCGTGAAGTTCCTCAACGAGGGGGACTGGACCGGCAAGGCGCGGGTGGTGCGGGTCAACGACTGGACCACCGAGTGGACCTACCGCGACGTGGTGACGGTGGTCGAGGGCGCGGGGCCGAACCTGGACTGCGTCATGCTGCCCAAGGTGCAGAACGCGGCCCAGGTGCAGGCGCTGGACCTGCTGCTGACCCAGATCGAGAAGACCATGGGCTTCGAGGTCGGCCGGATCGGCATCGAGGCGCAGATCGAGAACGCGGCCGGGCTGGTGAACGTCGACGAGATCGCGGCGGCCAGCCCGCGGCTGGAGACCATCATCTTCGGCCCGGCCGACTTCATGGCCTCGATCAACATGAAGTCGCTGGTGGTGGGCGCGCTGATCCCCGGCTACCCGGCGGACCCCTACCACTACATCCTCATGCGCATCCTGATGGCCGCGCGCATGCACAACCTGCAGGCGATCGACGGGCCGTTCCTGCAGATCCGTGACGTGGACGCGTTCCGCGAGGTCGCCGGGCGGTCGGCGGCGCTCGGTTTCGACGGCAAGTGGGTGCTGCACCCCGGCCAGGTCGAGGCGGCGAACGAGATCTACTCGCCGTCGCAGGAGGACTACGACCACGCCGAGCTGATCCTGGACGCCTACGACTACTACACGTCCGAGGCCGGTGGGAAGAAGGGCTCGGCGATGCTGGGCGACGAGATGATCGACGAGGCCTCCCGCAAGATGGCGCTGGTCATCGCGGGCAAGGGTCGCGCCGCCGGGCTGGCGCGGACCAGCTCCTTCGAGGCTCCGGAGGCCTGATCATGGGACGCCTGGCGCAGACCGACGGCCTGACGGACATCCAGGAGGAGATCCTGGCCACGGTGCGGACGTTCGTGGACAAGGAGATCATCCCGGTCGCGAACGAGCTGGAGCATGCCGACGAGTACCCGACGCAGATCGTCGCGGGCATGAAGGAGATGGGCCTGTTCGGGCTCATGATCCCCGAGGAGTACGGCGGCCTCGGCGAGTCGCTGCTCACCTACGCGTTGGTGGTCGAGGAGATCGCGCGCGGCTGGATGTCGGTGTCCGGGATCCTGAACACCCACTTCATCGTGGCCTACATGATCAAGCAGCACGGCACCGAGGAGCAGAAGGCGCACTTCCTCCCCGCGATGGCCGAGGGCGAGGTGCGCGCCGCCTTCTCGATGTCGGAGCCGGCGCTCGGCTCGGACGTCGCGGCGATCACCACCAAGGGCGTGCCCGACGGTGACGACTACCTGATCAACGGCCAGAAGATGTGGCTGACGAACGGCGGCTCGTCCACCCTGGTGGCCCTGCTGGCCCGCACCGACCTGGGCGAGGCCGCTCCGCACAAGAATCTGACGACCTTCCTGGTCGAGAAGCCCGCCGGCTTCGGCGAGGTGGCGCCCGGCCTGACCGTCCCGGGCAAGATCCAGAAGATGGGCTACAAGGGCGTCGACACCACCGAGCTGGTGTTGTCGGACTACCGGATCCCGGCGGACCGGATCCTGGGCGGCGCGCCCGGCAAGGGCTTCGCGCACATGATGGACGGCGTCGAGGTGGGGCGCGTGAACGTCGCGGCCCGGGCCTGCGGCATCGCGATCCGGGCCTTCGAACTCGGCGCCGCCTACGCGCAGCAGCGGGCCACCTTCGGCAAGCCGATCGCCCAGCACCAGGCGATCCAGTTCAAGCTGGCCGAGATGGGCGTCAAGGTCGAGGCCGCGCACGCGATGATGGTCCGCGCGGCGAAGGTCAAGGACCAGGGCCGGCGCAACGACCTGGAAGCCGGGATGGCGAAGTACCTCGCCGCCGAGTACTGCAAGGAGGTCGTCGAGGACTCCTTCCGGATCCACGGCGGCTACGGCTACTCGAAGGAGTACGAGATCGAGCGGCTGTACCGGGAGGCGCCGATGCTGCTGATCGGGGAGGGGACAGCGGAGATCCAGAAGATGATCATTGGACGTCGCCTCCTCGAAGACTACAAGGCCAAGTAAACCTCCAGGTCAGGGCTGACAACGCGAACGCCCGCCGATCTTCGGGTGTTGATTCCCGGGGATCGGCGGGCGGTGTCGTGTTTTGGTCTGCTCCGTGACTGCTCCGTGGGAGCAGATTTTTATCTTGGAGGGCTTCCGGTGGGCCTTGGGCGGCTCAGGGGGCCAGCGTGAACCGGCCGAGCATCGCGCTGGCGGCGGCCACCGCACGGCGGTAGGCGTTCGGCATCAGGTGCGCGTACATGTCGAGTGTAACCTTCGGCGTGCTGTGGCCGAGGTAGTCGGCCAGCTCGTTGATGGCCACGCCCTCGGCCAGCATGGCGCTGGCGTAGTAGTGCCGCAGCGCGTGCATCCCGTCCCGGGGGTTGTTCGAGTACTTCCGCCGGCCGCGGTCGTCGATCACCGGCGGCGGGGCGAGCTTGGCGTGTGACAGGGCGGGCCGCCACACCAACTCGTTGTACAGCCGCGCCCGCATGTGGGTCAGCCCGTACCGGGGCCCGGTCCACACGAAGATCAGATTATGTGTGACCGGGTCGCCGTCGGTCTTCTCCCACGGCAGGGTGATGGGGTGTGCCCCGTGCTTGTCGATATGCTCACGCAGCATCCGGTAGGTCTCCGGGGGCATCGGGGCCTGGCGCGACTTGTCGTTCTTGGGCAGCGCGAACACGAAATCGCCCGAGTCGAACTTCTTGATCTGCCGCCTGATGTACAGGAACTCCTCGTCGAAGTCGCCCTCGGCCAGCGCGAAGATCTCGCCCTGCCGCGCCCCACACGACACGCCGATGACGGGGACCGGCAGGAACACCCCGTCGCGGTAAGTGCGGTGGAAGTCCAGAACTCCCTGGAGCTGCTCGTCCTGCCAGATGGTGATCTCGGTGGCGGCCCGCTTGGGCATCTTCACGCTCTTCGCCCGCGCCGGGTTCTTCTTGATCGCCCCGTCGTCGACGGCGATGTCCAGGGAGTTGCGCAGCAGGTGCAGGCCGCGGCCCACGGTGGTGGCGCCATGGGTGCCGGAAAACTCCTCCATCCAGTTGAGCACGTCGGTGACGGTGATGTTCTTCACCGGCCACTTCTCGAAGGTCGGGTTCAGGTGCAGCCGGATGGTCTGCTCGTAGATCTCGTAGGAGGCGGGATCCTTGTCCTTGGTCGTGGCCAGGTGCAGCTTCAGGTAGGGACCCAGTGGTTTGTCGCCTGCCTTGGGGTCCATGTAGTCCCCGCGGGCGGCGTCGGTGTCCATGGCCTTGGCGTGGGTCTCAGCGTCGACCTTGATAGCGAACGCGCGGGTGCGTTCCTTGCCGTTGGGGGCGATCCAGCCGGCCAGCCAGCGCTTGCCCTTGCCCCAGCGCTCGTTCTTCTCCCGGACCGGCTGGCCCTTTTTGTTGCGGACGATCTCGCCGTCGTCGTCGCGGACGACGTCGGTCCACATGTCTTTGACGAATGCCAAACCAGGGCTCTCATTCTGTTTTCGTGGCAGGCGGCATCGCGCGCCCGGGAAGGCGCGTCAGGATGCGAGGGTTTGTAGCCATGCCTTGACGTCGGCCGGGTCGTAGCGGCGCCAACGGCCGACCTTGAACGACCTGGGGCCTGTGCCCTTGTGGTTGAGGTAGTACAGGCTCTGCGGGGACAGCCTCAGGTAGGCGGCCGTCTCCTCGTGGGTCCACAGGGCACCGGTGGCGTCGGTGCCGGGTATCGACGGTTCCAAAGCCGGGACGTCAGTGCGGGGCATGGCAGTGTTCCTCTCGGGCGGCGTGACGGCGGCCCGAGAGGGGGCCGCGCGGCCCGACGGGCCGCGCGAAGCGGATGGCGAGTCCAGCCCGGCCGCGTGACAGGCGGCGGGCCCGGACTGTGATCAATGGGTTCCGGTGGCGAGTCTGGGGATCACCGGGGAATGGGGAACGTCTCGGCGCTCAATCCGCCCTTGGGCAGCTGCACCTTCTGGAGGGTGCGGCGGGACCGGTAGGCGTTCCAGGCGGTGATCACCAGCGCCAGGGCTATCTCCGTCTTGAGCTGGCCGGCGCTGTCGTCGCGCTCGCGGCGGATCCGCTCGCGGAGGGCCAGGACGGGGTGGCCAGAGCGCAGGTCGACGCCGTCGCACAGCCGGTCCAGGAACCAGGTGCCGTCCTCGAAGTCCACGCGGGTCAGCAGCCAGTGGACGAACCCGAGCTGGGAGGCGACCAGGCCGGCAGCGCGGGCGTGGGTGGTGCCGTAGGCTGCGGACTCCCGCATGAACGGGAACTCGGCCAGCGTGTTCTCCAGCTCGGGGCGGGTCGGCTTGTAGCTGCCGGAGTGGCCGCGGTATCCGGCCTCCCACAAGGTGGCGCGGCGCACGATCGAGGACAGGATCGGGGCGTTGGCCTCGCCGTCCATGGTGAGCTGGTCGGCGAACTTCCGGCTGGCGCCGACATCGATGGTCTTCTGCGCGCTCATCGGCAGGCCGCGCACGATCAGCAGCAGCGCCGGTTCCTTGGCCCGGACGATCGCCATCAGCCGGTGCTGTCCGTCCAGCAGAGTGCCGTCGGCGGCGAACTTCACTGTCTCGCCGTTGAAGTCCCAGGTGTCGGCTTCCAGGTCGCGGGCGTAGGAGTTGACCAGCTGTTCGCGCTTGTTGCGGTTGTGGGTGTTGCCCTCCAGCCAGCGGCTGGCCATCTCGGGGGTGACGACGATCAGTTCGTGCGTGATCCCGGCGGCCATCTTGGCCAGGTCGCGGCGGGACGCGGTCGGGGTCTTAGTGGTGCGCAAGGCGGTGCCTTTCGGAGAAGGGAAAGGCCCGCCCCGCCCGCTGGCGATGCGGGCCGGTAAGGGTGGTGCTTAGGGATCAGAGCGCGTCAGGCGCGCTTCGGGTCAGGTCGTTCGTGTCAGGCGACGGCAAGAAGATGGCGTCGTTCACGCTGCCGCGGGCTGCGTCACGGCTGTGCCCGCGCGGACGCGGGTCAGCCTCTCGTTGGGGAAGGCAGACACGGCGACGCCAAGGAGCCGGTCCAGTTCCCTCAGCTCCTCGCGCCGGTATCCGGCGGTAAACGCGGCGTCGACCCGGCTGACCGCGGCGCGGGCCGCCTCCAGGGTCGTGCGCCCGGCGGTGGTGAGCCGCAGTGCGGCCGAGCGGTCCGGCGGGGTTGCCGGGTGCCTGCTTATAAGGCCCGCCTCTGCCAGGCGCAGCAGCACGGTGGTTGTGCTCTGCTTGCTGACGTTCATCCGTGCCGCCGCCCACGGCACGGTGATCCCCGGGTCGCGGGACAGGATGTCGAGAAGCTCGAACCCGGCGACGGTCAGCCCGAGTGGATGAAGGGCTTTGCGTTCGGCGGCGTCGATCGCGCGCCGCAGCGTCTGGATGTTGGTGGTCCTGTTGCCTATGCCGGACATTCCGGTGCCTTTCCTTGAGTTCGTCTACTGAGTGGGTGGCGCCGTCAGCGCAGTGGCGGTGACGTGCAGGGCCATCTGCCGGGCGGGCCGGGTTGGGCCGAGCATGAAGGTAACGGCGAGCAGGTGCCGGTGGTCGTCGTCGGGCAGCACGTGCGCGTCTATCAGGCCGTCAATCGCGGCCTTTGCCGACGGGCCCCAGTTGTGCGGGTCCAGCCGCCTGCGGTTGTGCGGGTAGAGCACGACGGTGATCCACGCCTGATACAGGGGCGGGACCTTCCCCGCGCGAGCCAGCGCGGCCGCGGCGACGCGTATCGCGCCGGTGATGGCACGCTGCCGGGTCCAGTGCGGGCGCTCGTTGGCGTTGAGCAGCACCAGCCCGGCCGGCAGCTCCACGGTGTAGCAGGCATGCCCGACCGCGCGGCACGGCGGGTCGGGCGTCGTGCCGACCATGCCCGGCGGGACCGGGCAGCCCCCGGGGATTGCTCCGCTCACCGGTTCCCCGGTCGTCACCGGGTTCCGGAGGGGTTCCCGGCACCAGCAAGCGGGGTCAGCTGGCGGGCCAAGCGGCGCCGGACCAGCTCGATGCCGGAGGGCAGCACGAACAGCGTGAAGTGCGAGCAGTCCCGCCCCTGGTGCGTGATGACGGTCTCGGCCGGCTTGAAGTGGTGGGCGACAGCGGCGTACGCGTCGTACTGGGTCACCCCGCACGGCGCGTGCCGGACGTAGATGAGGTGCTCGGCGATGAGGAAGCCCCGCAGCCAGTGCTCCTTGTGGCCCAGCAGATGCGCCACCTCCCGGATCAGGCGCTCGCCGTTGCCGGCGGCCAGGTAGGCGTCGTGGGCTTCGGCTTTCGGTGCTAGCTCGGCGACGGCGGCCTCGGCTAGGGCCGCGCGCTGGTCGGCGGCGATCCGGTCGAGCTCGGCCTCCCGTGCCAGGTCGATCAGCTCCAGCCGCGTGAGCTCGCGGCGGGGCTGGGCGGTCTCGGCCTCGTGGGTACGGACCGCGAAGTAGGTCTGTGCGGCAGCGACTTCCGGTTTGCGCGGGTCGCCGTTCATCGCGATGAGGTAGCAGGCGTATCGGGTCAGGGTGTAGTCGATGCGCGCAGCACGGCCAGGTGTCCAGTTCGTCCCGACTTCGCGGCGCCGGGAAGCGTGCTGGCCTGCATCGACGCCGGAGTTGCCGATCGCGGCGATGGCACGTTCGATGGCTTCGGCGAAGCGTTCCCAGCGCTGGTATCCCAGCAGCGGCATCAGCTCGCGGGCCGACCAGCATTCGGTGCCGTCATCGTGGTGGCGGCGTATCGCGTCGAAGGGCGAGCTGGTACTCGCGGCCGGTATGTGATCAGGCAGGTTGGTCATCGCAAAGTCCTAAGCGGTGGCGGGCAAGCCAGTGGGCTGATCGATTGGGACGGTGTGGGCGGTCACGCGGAAGTGCAGCGCGGTCTCCTCGGCGATGTCCGCCACCGTGGCGGCCGCATCGTCGAAGATCGCCAGCACTCGGTCCGGGCATCCGGCGGCTGCGCACAGCAGCCACAGGTCGCCGTCGTTGGCGACCAGCAGCGGGCCCTGGTTACCGATGCCTGCCATGACGTGCAGCAGGGTGCTGGTGACCGAGGCGGCCGGTCCGCGGTGTTCGACGGTGTCGGTGATCCGGCCGTCGGTGAAGGTGCGGCGCACGCGCAGCGTGAACGTCCCGGTGATGGTGGGCAGCTGGTCGTGCTGGCGGTGCGCGCCGGAGGCCATCTGGCGCATCAGGCAGTTCCGGTCACCGAAGCATTCGGCGGGGTGTTCGAGGTGGTAGACCCAGTACTCGGGGTCGAACGGGATCCGGTCCGGCCTCACGGTGTGCCAGGCGCTGACCTGCTCGCGGCAGGTGTGGGTCTTCTTCTGTTCCTCGACGTAGGCGCGGATGCCGCCGGCGACGTCCCAGCCGCACAGCGTGCACGTCGTGGAGTAGCGGGCCCGTCCCGGGCACTGTTCGCCGTCCTCGGGTGCTCCGCTCGACCGTTGGCGGTGGGTGCAGGCGGTGTCGTCGGCGTGCAGGGCCACGATCGGGCTGGTCGTGGTGCGATTCATGCGGTCTTCCATCGTTCGATCAGGGATGGGCGGTGCCCGCTATGGGAAGGCGCCGCAGGTACAGGCCGGTGCCGGCGTGGCCGAGGATGAACGTCAGGCCGGTGACCACCTCCTCGGCGGTCATGGCGGTGCGCATAGCGGAGGCGTCGCTGTACAGGTTGAGCAGGACCGCGCCGAGCTCTGCCGGATCTCCGCGGAACAGGGCGAGCTGGTCGGTGACGAATGCCTCCGAGACACGGGCGAAGTGGCCGCGGACCCGGGGGTCGGCGCGCCACAGGGCGTCCTCGAAGGCTGCGGCTATTCGGTCCAGGCGGGGATCGGCGGCCATCGCAGGCACCTTTCTTCGAAGAGGGAGCGGGTCAGCGCTTGGCGGACTTCTTGGTGGCGTCCAGGACTGCGTGGCGGAAGGTGCTGGCGGCGTCGTCGACGGCCGCGGCTAGGCGGGTGGCGAACTGCTCGGCGATGTCGGTGCGGATCGCGGCGTCGACGCGGGTGCGGATGCCGCTGGCGTGCTGCTGCATCTGCGCGGCCACGGTGTCCTCGACCTCCTGGCGCAGCGGACTGGCCCAAGCGGGGCGGTAGCTGCTGTGGTCGCGCTTGTCGAACAGTTCGACCTGGCGGCTGATGACGTCGGTGACCTGATCGGCGAAGCTGCGCTCGGCTCCGACGCCTACGCCGCGCGGGGTGTGTAGGGCCGCGTGCACGACCGGCTCCAACTTGGCCCGGATCAACTCGTCCCGGACCTTCGCCATGTCGAAGCGGCTGAAGTGCTTGGCCACCAGGCGCTCGGCGATGCGGTCGGCAATGACGTCAGCCAGCGTGAGCGGCCGACCCTCCAGCGCCTCGCCGTCCTCGTCGTAGCCGGCGTATTCGTGGTTGATGACCGCGTTCAGGTCCAGGTCGGCGACGTCGATGACGATGGGGTAGGCGCCGGCAGGTGCGTGGTCGCTCATTCGGACTCCTCGGCGATCTCGGCAGGGTCGCGGCGGCCTGCAAGGTGGGTGTTGATCGATGCCAGCAGCGCGGCCTGTGCGATTTGGGCGTGCGCGGCGGCGATGGCCGCGCAGGCGGCTCCCTTGCCAGCGGTGTTCGGGTGCTGCGAGAGCACCTCGGCCTTCTCGGCCCAGTACTTGGCGCGCGCCAGGTGGGTCGGGTTGCCGGGTATGCGCTGGCCTGTGTGGACGGTCATCGTGGTCCCTCGTGTCGGCCCTCTTCAGGGCATGAAAAAGGCCCCGGAGTCCGGGGCCTTGCTGTGTGTGAAGTTGTGCGGGCGGGACTGCGGTTAGAACGGGGCCTGCTCGCTGCTGCCCCAGCCGGTGGCCGAAGCCGCCCAGGGGTCGCCCTGCTGCCCGCTCCGGGCCTGCTGGTACGCCTGCTGTCCGGACTGGGTCGGGCCGCCTCCGTTGCCCCAGCCGCCGCCGTTGGCGCCTGCCTTCTCGCGGTCGGCTTTGACGACCTTGGCGGTGGCGTACTTCAGCGACGGGCCGATCTCCTCGACCTCCAGCTCCACGACCGTGCGCTTCTCGCCTTCCTTCGTCTCGTACGACCGCTGGCGCAGCCGTCCGGAGACGATCACCCGCATGCCGCGGGTCAGTGACTCGGCGACGTTCTCGGCGGCCTGACGCCAGATCGAGCAGCGAAGGAATAGCGCGTCGCCGTCCTTCCACTCGTTGGTCTTCGCATCCATCACCCGCGGGGTGGAGGCGACGGTGAAGTTCGCCACCGCCGCGCCACTGGGGGTGAAGCGCAGCTCGGGGTCGTCGGTGAGGTTGCCGACGACGGTGATGACGGTCTCGCCCGCCATGTCATTCATCTCCTTGCTGCCGGGCTCATGCCCGGCCTTGAGGTGGGTGCGGGCAGGGCCGGGAATGCGTTTGCCGGCTGCTAGGGCATGACGCCGAGGTCGCGGCGGATGCTGGACACGGTCAGCAGGTGGGCCAGGTTCCACCGGTTCTTCCGGGCGCCGGGAGGGCCGACGGTGTCGATGACCGGTATGAAGGCCCCGGCGGCCTCCGCGCGCCGGATTCGGGCGCGCGCGGCCAGCTCGGAGATGCCGAGCAGCAGACCCAATTGCTGGGCGGTGACCAGCCGGTTGCTGGTCGCCGCCTCGCGGATGAATTTGCCGGAGTCAGAGCCGGCACGCGCGAGGGCGCAGACTGGGTGCTGGCACTTCCATCCAGCACCGCCGTCGAAGACGTGGGCGGGAATGAGGGTCCTGGCCGGGATCCGGTCCCACGGGGCTTCCTGGGTGTGCCCTTCGGGGCAGCGCTGCGGCTCGTACCCTTCCAGCCGCGCGAACAGCAGCCCCAGTAGGGCACGGTGCCGCAGGAAGGTGACGGTCGTGTGGTCGGCGACCTCGGCGGGTATCTGCGTGACCGTCTTCTCCAGGAACGCCGCCCCGGATTTTCGATTCGGGAAGTCAGCGCGCTGCGGTACACCGTCCGTCGTTCCCAACGCCCGCTTGTGGATCGCAAGCTCCTGCTGCAAGTCGCGATCGAACTCGTCCAAGGCCGAGATCAGCGGGATGGAGATCGGCTCGCTGCTGCCCAGCTTCCCGCCGGAGCTCCCGCCTTCGTCGCCTCCGCGCTGCTTCGCCCGGCCCAGGGCCACTCGGGGGGCAAGCTCGTCCGCGATCCTCGCGGCCTGCCCGATGAAGCGGTACTCCTCGCCCGCCATGGCCCCTCCCCGATGGTGCGTCCGCCACCGGTCAAACCGAGCTGGCGGAAGTTGAACTTTTTGAGCGCGTTCGGCTAACAAATCACAAGCCACTGACAGTCAAACGGCTGGTGGGAGCGGAAAGACCGATCTACCCCGCTGGTCTAAACCTGCCCGGCATGGTACGGCACGGAAGAGTTTGGCCGGACACAGATATCCGACTATCGGACGCCTCAGGGGGCCGGCGCAGCACGCAGTCGGCGCCGCTCTTTCGAACATTTGACCGAGTGCATAGAGCCATCCTTCGCCACAACGATCAGCGGTGTCAACCAGTGAGCCCGCTAGATCTAGTTAGAACTCTTATAAGGTCACGATCTTAGCCCTGGCCTGGCGTTTTGCGGCGGGAAATTAGGCCGCCGGTTGAACGCAGAAGACCCGGGCAGCGGCGGCGCCGCGGGCCCGGGTCTTCGGGTGGGTGTTCGACTCAGCCGTTGCGCAACAGCACCGCGCTGGCATCGAACAAGTAGTTGCGGGCCTCCTCGCTGATCGCGCCGTGCGCGACAGCGTTGTCGACCATCGACATGTGGACGCTCAAGGCGGCGTCCCAGCCCCGGTTGAACGCCGGCTCGCTGCCAGCGACCGCCTCGATCATCTCCACTAGCGCCTCAGCGTGGGCACGTTGGTCGTCCCCGTGCAGGCCGGTGGCGGCGTAGGCGAGCACGGCGGCCATCGCCCCAAGGAACCCGGCGTGCTCGGCTTCCTGGGTCAGGTCGGCGCCAGCAGCTGAGGCGTTGCGTCGGAGCATTTCGGCGATTCGCTCCCGGTTCTGCTCCGGCGTCACGTCGCCGGCGGTGCTCTCGGTCATCGTCGCTCCCTCAAAGCTGTTCCCCCGCGTGATGCAAGGCGCGTTCTACTCGGCGGGTGGCCGCCGATCCCCACGCGCCACATTATTCGTCGGGTCAGACAATAGCTTGTCGCTGAACGAGTCCGTGCAGGCCAGATGCATGTTTGCCAAGGCTTTAAGCAGCAGTCTGTTGTCAACATTGTCACGACTGCTGGCGATAGTAGCGCGCTTGACGCATCCGCCGACAGGTACCTTTGGCGGTGATACTACGCGTCGTTGCTGTGCGTTTCGCGCGCTGCGACCGGTTCGAACTTGGCGGTCGTCTTGGTGCGGATCTTAGGGGTGCGCACCGCCCGCTGGAACAGGCCGGCACCGCGAAGGTCCCCGGCAACGGCCAGGCGGCGCGCGAGCGGCGCGAGTTTCCTGACCGACCAGATGCCGCTGCCGACCCCGATGGCGGCCCTGGCAGTGGTCGCGCCGTCGCGAACCCCGGCCTCGTAGGCGTCACCGTAGCCGGCGGCCAGGAACCCCGGGGTTCCCTCCGGCGTCCGATACTCCGAGCGCAGGGCCGCAGCGATCAAGGCGATCACCGCGTCGTCGTCGAACACCTTGGTGACGGTGTGCCCCCGGGAAAGCTTGTAGCGGGTGCCGTCGGCGCCGTCGACGTACACGGCCTTGCCCTCAACCAGTCCGGTGGTGGCATCGGCGCCGAGGGCATCCAGTTCGGCGTCCAGCTCCTCCCGGGCGGCGTTGGCAGCGTCGGTAAGCGCCTTGGCACCGTGATTCAGCATCTCGGCGGCGGCGATCATACGCGGTGTCACCGCCGCCGGGTCCTGCTCGCGCAGCGCGTTGGCGTGCTCGGTGACGGCGAAGGCCAGAGCGTCCTCGGTCCGGGCGTCCGGATCGTTCGACGCGGCCAACAGCCGGTGCAGCAGAGCGGTGACGGCTGTCCGGGGGTCGACCGGGACGGCATGGGTCAGGTCATCAGGCATACCGCCTCCGACGCGTTCGGCACCACCGGCTCGACGGGCTGGGCTGCGGGGTCCAGATGCGCCAGCCACGCCGTCGCGAGCAGCGCGTTGCGCCGTGCAGCAATGGCCGTGGCGGGGATGACCTGATCGAAGCTCCAGGCGCAGCCGGTGCAGGCCAGGTCGTGGGACAGGATCAGCACCGTGCCGACGAGCTCGACCTTGACCCCACCGGGCATCAAAGGGCTGTGCGCGCCCAGATGCTCGGCGTGGTCCGGGCACAGGTCGATGTCGATCCCCGGACCCTCCGAGCCTGCCGAAGGCTGGCCGCCGGCCACCGTCAGGCGCCGCCAGGCGGCCGGGATGTCGTCGGGGACGACGAACGTCTGCACGCCGCACCTGGTGACATCGCAGCTGAACCGCAGCGCGGCCGTGGCGACGCTCACCGGGATCCCTCCCACGTCACGGCCGTGGCGAACAGCGTCAGGAACGGCGAGCCCTCTGCATCGGCCAGCCCGAACAAAACTCCGCCGGGTCTGCGATGCCGGCCGATGTAGCCGTTGGGCGCCTCGGCCACGACCGGCGGGACGGAGCGCCGGGACTGGTAGGGAACCACCGCAATCTGGGGCATGGGGGTCTCGATTCAAATTGGACAGTTGAACAGGGGAACGGCGCGACGCCCGGACCACGTGGTGTGATCCGGGCGTCGCGGCCAGGGAAGTTCTCAGGCGGCCTGCGGTTCGGACGCCTCGGTGCGGGTGGCGACGGCCTGGTACACGGCCTTGCACTGCTCCAGCAGCTCGGTCGCCTCGGCCTGCGGCAGCTTGCCGGAGGCGGCGTGCTGGTGGATCAGGGCATGGATCCGGCCGACGTCCTGAAGGCTGTTCCGCTTGGATGCGGCGCGGGAGAGTATCGCCGTCAGCGCGCCGGCCGCCGGGTTCACCGGCGGCGGAGCACCCAGCTCGGCGCGGCGCTCGGCCACAGCGATGGCCAGGTCGACGAACAGGGCGTTGTTGATCGCGGTGGCGTGGAAGTCCCGGATGAACCGGGCCTCGACACGGTCCACGGCCTCCAGGTGTTTCGCGTCGGCCAGCGACTTGCCGAAGTCTTCCACCCCAGGCCGGGAACGCGGCGGCTCCACCGCGACCTGTTCCAGCGCCGGGATCACCAGCAACGCCGATGGTTCCGGCCCGTTCTCTACCTGCTCGGCGCCCTCGGTCGGCTCGCTGGCCTCATCGGCCTGCTCCAGTGGCTCGGCCTCGCCGGATCCCGGCGCTCGCAGGGCGTTGATGACGGTCTGGGCCTGCTGCGGGTCCAGGTCACGAGGTCCGGAGACGGCGGTACCCAGGATTCCCGACACCAGCTGAAGGCGTGAGGGCCCATCGGCCGGGCCGACACGGTCCAGCAGGTCCAGAATCTCGCGTACCTGCTCGGCGCTGGCGCGCGGGCCGCTGGGTTCGGTCGGGCCGTGGCCGCCCTGGCTGGTGCTCTCGGCTGCGGTCAGAGCGAAGGCGTCCGCCGGGTCCGGTCTCGGCGCGACGTAGATGCGGGGCTCGGTGGCGCCGGCGGCGTCCAGGCCGAGGCGCTGCATCAGATCGTGGGTGGTGAAGTCGGGGATCAGCCGCTTCTCCCCGCGTGGGATCTGAAGGCGCAGCGAGCGCACCCCGGAGACCTCGAAGGTGCGGTAGTCCGGCATGGTGATCACGACGTCCACCTCGAACGGCAAGTTTTTCTCCGTCCGGATCTTCCAGTCCTTGTCCTTGGTGGGGTTGCCGTTGGCGTCCACGATGGTCGTGTGCTCCATGCGGGCGATCAGGAGTACCGGGCCGTCGTGCTGGCGTAGCACGTCGATGAAGTCGCCCCAGCGCTTCTTGGCCACGTTCCACAGGTCCATGGTGATCGTGGCTTCGCTGTCGGGATCCTTGCGGCGCCGGTTGGCGATGGCCTGGATCTCGGCGGTGAGCATCTCCCACAGCTGGGTGACGTTGTCCACAACGATGGCGTTCGGCCGGTCGTCGTACCGCAGCTGCTTGGTCGCCGCCCAAGCGGCGTACATGATGCCCTTGTAGCTGCCGTCGTGGTCGACGATCTCGTAGTGCGCGCCGGGCACCTCGCCGTAGTGGTTGGCGTCGCCCTCGCCGATCTCGATCCAGAACGTGCGGCCGACCATGTCCGAGCCGGAGAACTCGGCGGCGGTGTAGGACTTGCCGCACTTGTGGACGCCGGCCAGCAGCACCAGCGGCCACGGCGGTTTGCCGGTGGGAAGACGGGTCTTCAGGAACGGGATCGCGGGGTTGTTCGCCGGCGGACCCGGCGGTGCGGCAACGGACATGGGGTCCTTCCTGAAGGGGAACGCGAACGGCCCGCGCGCCGGAGGCGCCAACAGGCCGCAGGAGGCAGCATGAAGCCCCCGGATCCTCAGGGAATCCGGGGGCTTAGAAGGTGAACAGACGGGTGCGCGGGCTCCGAACGCACCAGAGCCCCCCGGGGATCCTGGCGGACACCTCGGGGGCTCGATGGAGGAAGAAGAAGCGGGTCAGGCGGCCAGCGGCTACACCTCTACCAACTAACGAAAGAGACCCTACGATCATCAGAGCTGAAGGTCAACGCTTTGGCGGAAATTTCGCCGCTGTGACCGTGATCACGCTACGCCGGGCAGTGGCTCAAGATCTGCTTGCGCTGTGCCAGCGTTCTCGGCATCGATCGCTGCCGCTTCGGCCACCAGTGCCGGAGCCAGCTGATTCAACAGGCGAGTTGCCCGGCCGGTGCCGATCCCGAAGGTCCGCACCAACCAGTTCGCTGAGAACGGCCCCTCCGGCCGCAGCCTCTGAGCCTCCAGCATGATCTCCTGATCCGAGGGCCGGTCGGTCTCCTCGCTCGGTGACCCCACCGGCGACGCCGTGAGCTCACCGGCGTCCTCACCGTCTCTGCCTGGTGAGGCCGGCGGTGATATTGGGAGCGGCGCCGTGGCCTCACCGGTGAGTTGCCCAGGATCCGCATTCACCGCGGCGCCGGCCGAGACCTCACCGATCGGGTCGGCCACCGCGACTTCGTCAGGAGGCAGCTCACCGCTCGGGTCACCGGCGGGGGCCTGAAGCTCACCGCCAGGACTTGCCGGTGAGGCCGGGCTCACCGGCTCGGCTGCCCTCCCATTCGCCGGTGAGGCTTGGCCAGGAACGTCGAGCTGTTCTTGGCGGAGCCGGTGGGCACGCGATTGCAGGGCTGCGGTGCACATCAGGGTCGCGCCATCGATGGCCAACGGCCCGAACCACACAGTGAGCCTGTCATCGGGGAAGAAGTGCCGGTACAGCCCGGACAGGTGATGGTAGGAGGCGTTCGCGACCGGGGCGGCGACCAGGACCATCGATACGCACCGCACCGCGGTCCACAGCGGGCCTTGTGACCAGCCTTTCCAGAACATCACCTCGGTGGTGATGAACAGCAGGATCGGCCAGGCTGCCGACAGCAGCAACGCCCCGATGGGTGGGCTGTAGTGCCCCGGATCCCAGGGCTTGCTGACCGGCCAGGATGGCGGGGCGTTGCGCGGTGGGATGAAGGCGTAGGCCAGGTTCGCGTACAGGGAATACCCGGCGCCGACGAGCAGACCGGCGTAGACCCAGAACAGCGTGTGTGAGGACGGCGGGTCGTCGAGGGACGACATGGGCAGCCGGATCCTCCTCTCGGGACGAAGGAACAGGAGAAGGCGGTGAGGTCACCGGTGAGCCACATCGGCATCCCGGACCTGACTGGTGAGCCCTTCAACGAGGCTTCCTGGTGAGATGGAGCGCGTCGGCGGCCTCACCGGTGAGCGGCCCGCGGCGGCACGGTCCCGCAGGCGGCTGGCGGTGGGACAACGCAGGAGTCCAGCCCTTACCGGTGAGCTCTGCATACGGCGCCGTGTCACCGGTGAGGCTGGGCGGGGCGATGACGCCGAGGGATCCCTACGGCAGAGGGCTGGCTTCCATTGACTCGACGGATGCGGTGAGCACCCGAAGGCCCAGGCTGGCGAGCGCCGCGTTGAGGATCTCCGGATTCTCTAGAAGCATCTGCGCGTTCCGCTTCGCGGCGTCGGTGCTCGCAGAGGTCACCGCCGAATCCAAACGGAGCATCGTCACGACCCGGTTGACTGTGGGGGCGTGGTCACCACCGTTTCGTTGACGCCATCGTGCCTCGGCAGCCGTATCCACCGGGTACCCACGGGTGCCCGCGTCTGCTACGAGTTCTGCGATGTCCCATGCGCGCTTTGACCCGACCCTGAAGCACGGGAGGGGTGCGTTGCCATGCGTGGCTCGTCCTTGAAACTGCTTCTCGTCGATGGCCAGAATCTCGGCCGCTTCGGCGACACCGACAGGAATGGTCCCGCTTGGAACGGATCGGGCTTTCCTGAGCGCCGCCACCTTGGGCTGCAAGATCGTATATCCGGCTGCTTCAAGGCGAGGGATGATCGAGTCGAGCCTCCAGATTGCACGACCGTTGAGCAGCGCATCGCCCTCGGTCAGCAATGCGCCTGGCATGCCGATCTGGTCTGAGAGTTGGGAAAACCGAGCCCTGGTCTTCCCCGTGATGTCCGCGAGGTCCACGGGGCCGACGAACACGACGCTGTTGGTGTCGGTGTCCACGTTCGGCCTCCTGGTCCGGGTGACGCCGACGGTTGGGTGTGCGGCGTGTTGGAACCATGTTGCCACGCCCGGACCAGCCCGCCGATCCTGCTCCCGTCCCTGCTACGCCGCGACGTTTCGCCAGTTCGTGCCGAAGACCTGTCCGGTGACTTTCTCCCAGACGGCTACGGTGTCGGCGCGCTGGTCGTCGGTGTCCGCGCTGTTGCGCAGGACGTCGACAGCGTAGGTCCAGGCGTTGGTCTCGGCGCGCGCCAGGCTCTCCTCGAATCCGACCGCGCAGGCATCCGTTGCTGCTGCGGCGTGGTGTTCACCGTGGGTGTCGGCGGTTTCGGCCAGGTCGGTGAGCAGCAGCGCGATGGTGGCGGCCTGGACGGCGGCGGCGTTGATGCCGGCGATGCGTCGCCGTGCCAGCTCGGCCTGTTCGTCGTCGGGCATGGTGGTGGCGCGGGTGTGAATGAACTGCTGGGCGTGGCGGACCGAGGCCAGGGTCTGCTCGCATTGCGCGCGCCGCTTGCCGCAGGCCAGGGCCACCGGGCTGGGCGGTTCCGTGTCCTGCTGGCACGCGTTGTCGGTGGTGGTGATGGCGGTGATGACCGCTCGGGTCAGGGCGGCGGCGGCGAACAGGTCCAGGTGAATACGGGCCGGGCCGATGAGGTCGGCGATCTCGTCCTCGGCCTGTTCGGCCCGGTCCAGCGCATCCTGCGCTTCCCGGGGCAGGGCTTCCGGGCCGGCGGTCTGGGCCGGGCTGGGGGCATGGTCGTTCCATTGGGCGAGTGCCCGGCCGAGGTGCCAGACCGGCCCGTCGGGGTCGGACGCGGCGTTCTGGGCGATGGCGCGCGCGGTGACCATGGCGCCGTCGGTCAGGGCTGGTCCGGTCAGGGCCAGCAGCGGGAGCCGGCCACGCCGGGGTCTGGCCACGGCGGTGAGCGGGCTGCGTCCCGGTACCGGCCGGGTTCCCAGCAGCACGGCGGTGGCCATCAGGCGCCGCACCCGTACCAGCGTGTCGGCGACTCGTTCGGCGCTGGTGAGGTCGGGGTTGATGAGCTCGGTGACGGGGGCGGGCCCGGCGCGCAGCAGCTGGCTGTCGCGGTCGAACTCGACGCAGATCCACACCGTGCGGTCGGCGTGCCTCAGCGTCGTGGTCTCGATGCTGGGGCGGTCGGCCAGGTCGGCGAAGGCGCCGTTCAGGGCGGCGTCGTCGATGAGGGTCTCGATGGCGGTGGCCAGTGCGGGACCGCGGGTCATGACGGTGCCGGCGGTGTCCGGCAGTCCAGCCTTGACGGCGAGCCGGACGGCGAGAGCGGTGAGGTCGTCGTGATTCACGGGCGTCCCCCGTCCCGGTGTGCGGTGTACGCGATGTCGGTGAAGGCGGTATCGGTGTTCTTGACCTGTCCGGGGTCGATGCCGTGCAGCCCGAAGTATTCGGCCAGCACCCCGGGGGTGACCGGGGTGCCCGGGTCCCACAGGCCGGAGTCGTCCAGCATGGCCAGAGCCAGCGCGCCGCGGCCGGTGGAAGTCTCAGTGAAGTCGTAGCTGACGGCGCGATCGAACGAACTCGGGGCCTGCGGCAGCCCGGCCCGGTATTCGGCGGCCTGGGTTTCGGTGGCGGGCGTCGCGGCGTGAATCCAGGGGTCCTCGACGATCTGGGTGTCCACAGTGGTGGCGCGTCCGGTCGCGGTGACGGTCTGGATCCAGTGGTTCATGCTGCGCTCGTGGACGTTGCCTCGTACCCGCCAGTGCACATCGGCCGACGACGTGAACGGGTCGACCTCGCCCCCGGTGCCGGCCTGGAGGGCCCGGTGCAGTTCGGCGGCGGTGGCCAACACCTGGCAGCGGCGCTGAACGGCGGCCGTCCACTCCACCACGAACACCGCCTCGGGATCCGGGGCGAGCGGGGGGATCGCGGCGTGGATGCGGGCGATGGTCGCCGCTCCTTCGGGCAGCTGCGGGTCGGCCCAGCCGTCCGTGTGGGTGCGCAGGTATTCGGCCGGGTCGTCGTGGTCGTCGGGGACCTCGACGATGAGTTCCCGGATGCGGGGGACGTTCTCTTCGATGCGGATCTCGTACTTCAACGCGTCCTTCGTCTTCTCTATGCGACGGCACCGGCGCGGTCAGGCCGCGACGCTGTCTGGGGCGATGGCCGAAGCAGTGTGGTCGGGGCTGAGCAGATCTCGGCCCGATGAGGCCAGCGGAGCGATACCTCGGGCTGAGGCTTCGGCGGTGTCTGGGGCCAGGGCGTCCAGGATTTTCCTGGCGTGGCGTGCATCGATGGCAGCACTTCGCAGCTTGGCCAGAGCCTGGTCGCGTTCGTGCTCGGCGCGGGCGGCGATGACGGCTGCGGTCTGGATCCGCCAGGTGTGTTGAAGCGCCTGAAGCCAGTTCGAGGCGAGGGCGTGGCGGGCCAGCGCGCGCCGGATGTCGGAGGAGCGCCGGTCGGCGGCGGTGATTACCCAGCTCAGATCTGGGATCGGGGCACCGGCCAGGGACTTCAGTCCGGTGGGGCGGTCGCCGAGCTGGAACCTAGACGCCTCGGCTCGGTAGCAGGTGAGCATGTTGATCCGCTGCGGGTCGTTGTGCCGGTCCAGGGTGCCGGTGGCGTCGCCGGAGTACAGGCGGCAGCGGTAAGCGTCGGGGTCTTCGGTGTGGTGGATCTCGTAGGGGTCTTCGCGGGTCAGCCACACAACGCCGGTGATGTGCGGGCCGCGCAAGACCCATCGCACGGTGCCGCGGGTGAGGTCGACGGTCTCGGTGAGGATCCGCAACATGCCGCCGAGCTCCAGCGGCAGCACGGCGACCGGTGTCGGTGTCAGGGCGGGGGTCATCGGGGGTGGGTTCTCCTTCTCGCGCGTGCGCGGGCACGCCATCGCCTGGTCCGGCCATGTCGGCGCGCCGGTGGCCGTGGCGGCCGGCGAGGAGTGGCGGTCTCGGGGGTGCGCAGGCGCGCGGCGGCGCGGGCGAGGATCAGCAGTTCGGCGCGCGTCAGATTGTTGATGGTCAGGGTGCTGCGGCAGTCGTGCCGGTGGGCGTCCAAGCGGAACTCCACGCTGATATTGCCCCCGCTGCCCCACGATGCGGCTTCCTCCCGGCGGCTGCTTCCCGGGTCGCGCCAGTGCAGGTTCGTGAACAGGTCCTTGACGGCGGCGAACACGGCGTCGTCGACGGCGGTGGCGGCGGCGATCCGGGCGGCTTCGGCGTCCAGGATCCGGTTGTTCTCCGCCACGGTCGGAAGCAGTCGGCGGCGGATCTCGTCGGCCATCCGGGCCGGGCTCTTGTTGGTGGAGAACCCGATGAGCGCGTGCCGGTACCCGGCCACGTTCCATGCCCGGGTGCGGCCTAGGTCCTGCTTGTGGAGGCCGAGGGCCTCGATACGGTGCTCGCCGATGCGCAACTGGATGATGTCGCCGGCCGGGCCCGCCAGCTCGAACCAGCTGTGATCGCCCACTCCCCAGGGCCGCGTCTCCCAGCCGTCGAGTTCGTAGGCGATCGCTACGGCGACCTGCGCCGCGAGCTGCCCGGTCATGGGCGCACCGCCATAGCCTGCGCGCTGCGTC
>JABFWL010000150.1 GCA_013362315.1 Catenulispora sp.
GGTGGCCGGCGCCCCCGCGCCGCGGTATCAGAGCCCGCAGACTCCGGACCCCACGCAGCACGACCGCCCCACCGTGAACCGTCAGGAGTGGAACCAGTGAGCCCGCAGACCGAAGAGACCCTCAACTGGCTGATCAACCGGATGCTGGAGAGCATCCCGGCAGCTCGCAGCGTGCTGCTGATGTCCACCGACGGCCTGGTCCGCGCCTACACCCCGGGCCTGAGCAAGGACGAGGCCGACACCCTGGCCGCCGCCGAGAGCGGCATGTGGGGCATCGTCACCGCGATCGGGCAGACAGTCCGGGCCGGCGGCGTGCGGCAGGTGGTGGTGGAGCTGGACGGCGCCTTCCTGTGCGTGGGCGCGGCCGGCCCCGGCACCTGCATCGGGGTGCTCGCCGACCGTTCCGCCGACCCCCGGCAGATCGGCTTCGAGATGCAGCGCTGCGTGACCGCGGTGACCAAGGAGCTGGCCACCGCGCCGCGCGCCGCCGTCGGCTATCCGGGCGCGGACGCGCTGGCAGCGGCGCAGGTCCGGTCGTGAGCCGGTCCCGGTCGTGACCCGCGGCGATCGCCGGGACGCCTTCGTCGATCAGGCGGCCGGCCGCCTGATCCGCCCCTACGCGGTGGCCGGCGGCCGGACCGCGCCCGGCTCGGACTTCCACCTGGTGACCCATGTGGTGGCCACCGGCCGGCCGCCGGACGGCCTGGGCCCGGACCACGACGACATCCTGACCCTGTGCCGCCGCCCGATCTCGGTCGCCGAGGTCTCGGCACTGTCCGGCCTGCCGCTGGCGGTGACCAAGATCCTGCTGTCCGACCTGCTCGGCTGGCGTGCCATCGACACCCGTGCCCCGGTCCCGGTCTTCGACCGCGCGCGGCCCAGTACGGACCTCTTGGAGAAGGTGCTGGATGCCCTCTACAAACTCTGATCTGCCCGGCGGCCTGAAGCTGCTGATCGCCGGCGGCTTCGGCGTCGGCAAGACCACGCTGGTGGCCACGGTCTCCGAGATCGTCCCGCTGACCACCGAGGCCACCATCACCGAGGCCAGCCGCGGCGTCGACGACGTCGCGCTCACCGGCGGCAAGACCACCACCACGGTGGCCCTGGACTTCGGCCGGATCAGCATCGCCGAGGAGTACGTGCTGTTCCTGTTCGGGATGCCCGGCCAGGAGCGGTTCTGGTTCATGTGGGACCAGCTGTGCATCGGCGCGCTGGGCGTGATCGTGCTCGTCGACACCCGGCGGATCGAGGACTCCTTCGACGCCGTGGACTACTTCGAGCGCACCGGGATCCCGTTCCTGGTCGCGGTCAACGAGTTCGAGGGCGCGCCGTACGCCTACACCGCCGCCGAGGTGCGCGAGGCCCTGCAGCTGCGGGACGGGGTGCCGGTGGTGATGTGCGACGCCCGCTCGCGCAGCTCGGCCGTGAACGTGCTGATCGCGCTGGTGCGCCATCTGCAGACCGTCGACCACCACTCCCCGCGCCCGGCGGTGCCGGCTGGCGCGGTGCCCGAAGGAAGCCTGATATGACAGACCACGACCACCAGACCCCGGCCCTGCGGCTGGGCCGGCCGGCCCCCTCCGACGCCGCCGCCCGCACCGCCCGGCAGCGCGAGCTGGGCCTGGCCAGCGTGCCGGACGCGGTGTTCGACGAGGTGGCCCGCACCGCGGCGCGCAGCACCGGGGCCACCGCCGCGATGGTCAACCTGGTCGGCGAGCGCGGGCAGTACTTCGTCGGCCTGTACGGGGAGGAGCCGGCCTCCGGCGAGCCGGCGTTCCTCGGCGACCCCGGCCGGTTCATGGACATGGACCAGGGCTTCTGCGTCCACGTGGTGGGCCGCCGGGCCGCGCTGACCCTGGACGACGTCTTCGAGTTCTCCCGCTTCCGCGGCAACCCGGTGGTGGACGAGCTGGGGGTGCGCAGCTACATCGGCGTGCCGCTGATCGACGACGACGGCACGGTGATCGGCACGGTCTGCGCGATCGACCCGGCGCCGCGCAGCGAGGCCGAGGGCAACTCCTGGGGCAACCACGGCCTGCAGATCCTCAAGGAGGCCCGGGACCGGGTGCTGGCCGAGATCGGCGACCGGCAGAAGATCGGCGCGGTGCTGGCCGCCGCCGACGGCCCGGCGATGGTCACCTCGGTCCCGGATCTGGCGGTGCTGTACGCGAACCCGCACCACGAGCAGCTGTTCGGCGCCATCGACCAGCTCGGCACGCCGGCCCCGGAAGCGTTCCCGCACCTGGCCCCGGTCGGCATCCTGGCCATCATCGAGCACCTGGAGCGCGGCGGCGAGCCGATGGTCACCCCGCCGATCCCGCTGACCGGCCCGGCCGCCGCCACCATCGTCTTCGCCGCGGTCCCGGTCCGGGTGCCGGGCCACGACTCCGCGGTGCTGACGTTCGGCCTGACCGACACCGACGCCGTCACCGCGCTGGCCCGCGCCAAGGAGGTCGCCGCGGACATCAGCAGCCTGAGTGCCAAGAGCCGAGAATGAACAGTGTCTTGCCAACGGTGGATCAGTTGGTAGATGTATATGCGCGAGCTCAGCGATCACCTTGATCGATGGGGAAAGCGCGCAGAGCACCTTCGGTGAGGAGAACCGCATTGTCAGCCCTGATGGACAAGGCCTTCACCAGCGACCGGCACGAGGCGCTCCGCGAGGAGGTGCGGGCGTTCGCCGACCAGACCGTCCGCCCCCGCGTGGCGCGCATGGAGGACACGCGCGACGTCGACCACGAACTGTCCGCGGCCATCGCCCGCCGCGGCTGGATCGGCGCGACCATCCCGGTCGAGTACGGCGGCATGGAGGCGGGCCACCTCGCCAAGACGATCATCATCGAGGAGCTGTCCCGGGTCTCGGCGGCGATGGGCGCCATGGTCCAGGCCTCCCAGCTCGGCGTGGCGAAGATCCTGCACTTCGGCACCGAGGCCCAGCGCCGGCGCTGGCTGCCCCCCATCGCCGACGGCCGCTGCCTGCCCACCATCGCCGTCACCGAGCCGGAGTCCGGCGGCCACGTCCTCGGCATGTCCGGCACCGCGGTCCGCGACGGCGACCACTACATCCTCAACGCCCGCAAGGTGTTCGTCGGCAACTCGCACGTCGGCCACGTCCACGGCGTCGTCGTCCGCACCGGCCCGGGATCCAAGGGGCTCAGCGCCTTCCTCGTGGAGTACGACCGCCCCGGGGTCCGCCTGGAGCCCCTGGAGCCCACCATGGGACTGCACGGTTTCAGCTTCGGCGAGATCGTGATGGAGGACGCCCGGATACCCGTGGAGAACCGGCTGGGCGAAGAAGGCGAAGGCCTGGACGTCGCCTATTCCTCCAGCACCCTGTACGGCCGGCCCAACCTCACCGCGGTCGCCCTCGGCATCCACCGGGCGATCGTCGAGGACACCGTCGACTACTGCCGGCAGCGCCGGCTCTACAACGCGCCGATCTCCGAGATCTCCTCCATCAAGGTGCGCCTCGGCGACATGCAGTCCCGCCTCATGACCGCACGTCTCGCCGCGTACCACGCCGTCTACCTGCTGGACCAGGGCATCCCCTGCGACACCGAGCTGATGAACGCGAAGCTCATCAACGTCGAGTACGCCATCGAATCGGCCCGGGCCGCGATGGACGTCATCGGCGCGCGCGGCTTGCAGACGCGGTATCGCATCGAGCGCTATCTGCGCGACGCCTATCACGTCCTGGCGCCGGCCGGTACGTCGGACGTCCAGCGGCTGCGGCTGGCCGAGGCGGCGCTGAGTGTGGAGCGCAGACAGTGGTCGGAGCGCTTCTCCAAACAGGTGCGGGCGCGGATGCCCGCCGAGCGGGTG
The DNA here is from genome assembly GCA_013362315.1 of Catenulispora sp. Lineage (GTDB taxonomy): Bacteria > Actinomycetota > Actinomycetes > Streptomycetales > Catenulisporaceae > Catenulispora. The sequence continues at coordinate 3,823 of JABFWL010000150.1, forward strand.
CCGGGCGTCCGCGCCGCCGCGCAGGCCGCTGCCGCGGTACACAATGCGACGGCCGCGACGGCTACGAGTGCGGCGACTGCCGCGACGGCTACCAGTGGTACGACTGCGACGGCCACAGTGCACGGCGCTCATGGCGTGGCGACGGAGGCCGGTACCGGTGCCGGCACCGGTGCTGAAATCCGGCGCCGCGGCGCCCTCGGCTGGCGGTCACGGTGACGGCTGCCCGAGCATTGCCATCACTGCGGGCACTGAGAACACCGGCGGGTCAGCCGAACTGACCTGGCGATGAGTAGAAGCGGTATCCGTGTCGGGGGCACGGGTCCCGCTCTCTTGCTGCTTCCTACTGGCGAGCGTCGCCGACGACGGGAACCGCCCGCAGCGCGTGAGTGGCGGCCGCGATCACTTCAGGCGACAGCCCCGCGAAGACGGCGCTGTGGGCCGCGGTGTTGGCACGGACGGCGTTCTCGGCGGCCTTGACTCCCTCCGGGGTCAACCGAACCAGGGTGCTGCGTCCGTCCTGCGGATCGGGCTCCCGGGCCACCAATCCGTCAGCCGCCAGCCGGTTGATCACGTTGCTCGTGCCGCCGGTCGACAGCATCAGCGCCTGAGTGAGCTCGTTGGAGCGCATCCGGTACGGCTCGCCCGAGCGGCGCAGCGCGGCCAGCACGTCGAGCGCCGCCACGGTCAGCCCCAGCTCGGGCAGCACCTCACGGGTCGCGGCGTCCAGCCGGCGGGCCAGCAGCAGGATCCGCTTGGTCAGCTCGCTGGTCGGGCCGAGGACGTCGGGGAGCTCTGTGCGCCAAGCGGCCAGCAGCTGCTCGACAGGGTCCGGGGACTGCCCGCCACTGTCACGGCTGCCGCCTCTACTCCTGATCACGCTTGACAGCCTAACCCTCTTCCGGGATAGCTTTAAAGAAAGCTTTATGGAAAGGAATCGAACCGTGAACGCTGGTCCTGCGAGCCGTCACCTCCTGCTTTCGAATATCGCCTACCTCATCGACTTCACCGACGATCTGACCGCTGCTCCGACCGTCCGCAGTGGCGTCGACCTGCTGGTTCGGGACGGCGAGATCAGTGCGGTCGGCACCGATCTCGCCCGCGCCGTCATACCGGACATCGAAGTGCTCGACGCTTCGAACCAGGTCGTGCTGCCCGGCTTCGTCGATGCGCACCGCCACCTCTGGGTCACCGCCTTGCGCGCGTCGACCGCGGACACCGATCTCGGCGCCTACCTCGCCCTCGTCATCAAGCAGCTCGCTCCGCGCTTCACGCTCGAGGACGTGTATACGAGCACGTACTTCGGCGCGCGCGAATGCCTCGACGCCGGCATCACCACCGTTCAGGACTACGCGCACATCATGTACACCCCCGACCACGCCGACGCCGCGATAGCCGGGCTCTCGGCGACCGGCATACGAGCGGTGTTCGGGTACGGATACCCGCCATTTGAAGCTTCGGCCCGCGACCTCGCCGACATCCGTCGCGTCCGGGACCGCTACTTCGCCGCCGATGCGGATGCCGATGCCCTGCTCACGATGGCCCTGTCGCCTGCCGGTCCGTCCTACGCCCCGATCGAGTTCGTCCGCGAGGACTGGAAACTGGCCCGGGAACTCGGCGTGCCGATCACTGTGCACACCGGCGCGGGACCCGTCGCGCAGCATCCGATCGCGACGCTGGAGCGCGAGGGTCTGCTGACGCCCGGCACGGTCTACGTCCACGGCAACTCGCTCCCGGACGACGAACTGGCCCGGATCGCCGACTCCGGCGGCGCCGTCGCGATCGCCCCGGCCGTCGAAGCGCAGATGGGGCACGGCGCGCCGATGATCGGCCGGCTCCGGACGGCCGGGGTGCGCCTGGGTCTGGGGGCCGACGTGGTCACCGCGACCGCCGGCGACATGTTCTCGCTGATGCGCGCCGCCCTGCTCAGCGGCAGGCTCGCCGACGCCGAAGGCCCCGGCCGGCCCACGCCCGCCGATGTGCTGCGCGCGGCCACCCTCGGCGGTGCCGAGACGCTGGGGCTCGCGGACCGGACCGGCTCGCTGCGCCCCGGCAAGCGTGCCGATCTCGTGCTCCTGCGCGCCGACGCGCCGAACCTCGCGCCGCTGCGCCACGACCCGGTTAGCGCCGTCGTCGCGGCGGCGCATCCCGGCAACGTCGATACGGTCGTCGTGAACGGGAAGGTGGTCAAGCGCGGGGGAGCGATGGTCGGGGACCCCTCCGTGCCGAATCCGGATAGTTTGTTGGAGAGCGCTGAGCGGATCTGCGCACCGCTGGAGCCGAGCAGCTGACCGGTGCTCGCGGCGAACGGCGATATGCCGGTCCGTGGACCGGCCGGCATATCTGCCGGAGTGCAGCTAGCGGTAGCCTGTCAGCCGCTTGTTAGCAGTGGGGGAGGGCCCTGTGACCGACCAGCCGAGGTACTACCAGCCGCCGCAGCCGGCGCCGCAAGGGCAGCCGCCGCAGTACCAAGCGCCGCCACCGCAGTACCAGCCTGAGCCGTTCCAAGGTCACCAGCCGCAGCAGCCGCCTTACCAGCCGTACCCACAGCCGGGGGCTGCCCCTCAGCCCCAGTATGGGTATCAGCAACCACAGCCAGAACCTGGCCCGGCGCCCAAACCCCGCAAAAAGCGCGGCTTCTGGGCGTGGTTCTTCATCACCCTGTTCAGCCCCTTCATCGCGATCTACTACTTCTTGATCGGCTTCTACTGGGTCTTGCTGTGGGCGATGACTCCGGTCGCGCTGGTCTTCCACTTCTTCTTCTGCGCGATCGGCCTGATCTGGTACACCCCCGTGAAGCTCCTCGCGTCGGGTCGTTCCAAGGCCCGCATCTTCCAGCCCCGCTACCCGGCGTTCCCGCCGTTCTGGACCGGTGCCTACTGGGTCCGCCTGCGCCAGCACGTCAAGGACACCTTCGAGGTCGGCGCCGCTATCGCGCAGCTCTTCAACTGACGGCCGCCAGATCCGTCAGATGTCGGCCGACCACGGCCCGTGCCTCCTGCGGGCTCAGGCGCGGCGGTTCGGCCATCAGCTGGATGACCAACCCGTCCAGCAGCGCATGGAGCCGCATCGTCTCGACGGCTTCCTCGCGCCCCTTTCCCAGCCGGCCGATCTCACCCAGGGCCAGCACGACGCTCTGCACCGACCCCCGGATCATGTCGTCGATCTGCGTGCGGCGCGCGGCGACGCGGTCGTCGGTGTGGGCGAGGGCGACCAGGGCGAACCAGACTTCTGACTCGACGCGCCGCGGGCCGTCGAGGGGCAGGAACTGTTCCAGGTGCTCCTGGATCGCTTCCGGCGTGACCTTCTCCAAGCCGGCGTAGACGGTCTGGATCCGCGTCGCCGACTCCTGCGCCACCAGGTCCATGGCGAACAGCACCATCTCGGCCTTGTCCGGGAAATAGTGCCGCAGCGCCCCCGGCGACCAGCCGGCCTCCTGCGCTACCGAGCGGACGGTCACCGCGTCGAATCCGTCGCGCAGCGCGACACGCCAGAGGGCTTCGGTCAGCTCGGCGCGGCGCGCGGCGTGGTCGACGACTTTCGGCATGGCGTGATTATCACACGCGTGTGTTAGATTGGTTGTGATACGGATGTGTTAAAAAAGAGCGGAGCTGGTCATGAGGCGTTTCCCGTGGGCCTTGTTCATCGTCTTGGCGGTGGTGTTGAACGTGCTGCGCCAGATCCTCTTCCCGCCCGGCGACGTCGGCACGGGTGCGACGGTCGGCCTCTTCTTCGTCGTCCTGGCCGTCTCGTATGCCGTGGTCGGAGTCTTGCGGGCGCTGGGTTTCGGGCGCGTGCGCGAGTGAAACCGGTACCTAGATAGGCCCAGGCAAGCATCGCCGACTGAGCAGACGGAGGTCAGACCGCCCGTGCCGCCCGGCGTTGGTGGCGATACGTGCCGGGCGGCACACCGTGGTGCCGCTTGAACGCCTTCGCGAAAGCGAACTCCGACGTGTATCCGGTGCGTTCGGCGATCGCCGCCAGCGGCTCGGCGGACTGCCGCAGCATCCGGGCCGCCGCCGCCATCCGCCAGCCGGTGAGGTAGCCCATCGGCGGCTCGCCGACCACGGCGGTGAACCGGCGGGCGAACGCGGCGCGGGACAGCCCGGCCTCGGCGCCCAGCGACTCCACCGACCACAGGCGGCCGGGATCGGCGTGGATGGCCCGCAACGCCGGGGCGACGACCGGGTCCTCCAGAGCGGCGGCCCAGCCCCGCGCGCGGTGCTCCGGCTGCTCGGCGTACCAGGATCGCAGGATGTAGAGAAGCAGCAGATCGACCAGGGTCGCGACGACGGTGTCCGAGCCCGGCCGCGGCTGCCGGATCTCGGCGCACAACTGGTCCACCGCCGAACGCAGCTCGGGATGCCGTCCGGGCGCGGCGGGCAGGTGGATGACTTCCGGGAGTTCGTCGAGCACCAGATGCGGCCGGTCGATCTCGAGCGGATAGGCGCCGCAGACCAGCACTGTGCGCGGACCGTCGCCGGGCACGGTGAACCGCCCGACCGGTGAGCTCGCATCCACCCGCTCCGGAACGAAGACCAGCGGCTCGGACTCCGGGGTGTCGCACAGCGTGTGGCCGCTGCCGCGCCGCAGGAACACGATGTCGCCGGGGCCGAGCGCGACCGGGGCACCGCCGGACGGTGGCAGCAGCCGGCAGCGGCCCTCGGCGACCACGTGGAATCCGGCTCCGGCGATGGGACGGAACCGCACTCCCCACGGCGCCCGCGCGTCGGTGCGCACCACCGCCGGACGTCCGGTGCGCAACGCGTCCAACACGTCGCTGAGAAGGTCCATGGCACTACCGTAGAGCTTCGGCAGCGAGACGATAAGACAGTGAATCAAGATTCATAGCCATTCATCGTCTCGCTGGTCGCCCCTACCGTCGAAGGCATGACAGAACACGTGAAGATGGCGCCCGACGCGGGCCTGTCGAAGCCGATGGTGTCCCTGTTCTCCGCCGCGGCCGGTATCGCCGTGGCGAACCTCTACTATGCGCAGCCGCTGCTGACCGCCGTCGCGACGTCCTTCGGTATCAGCTCGGGGACTGCTTCGCTGCTGGCGACGCTGAGCCAAGTCGGCTATACCGTGGGCCTAGCACTTCTGGTGCCGCTGGCCGACGTGACGAATCGCAGAAGGCTGTTGCTCCTGCTGCTGGCCGTCACGGCCGTCGCGCTCGGAGCCTCGGCCGCGGCCCCGTCGTTCGCCGTCCTGGCGATCGCGGCGGCGATCCTCTCCACGAGCGCGGTCGCCGGCCCGATCCTGGTGCCCCTGGCCGCGACGCTCGCCGCGCCGCACCAGCGCGGAGCGGTGACCGGCTCGGTGATGAGCGGCGTGCTGATGGGCGTGCTGTTGTCCCGGACCGCCGGCGGCCTGCTGGCCCAGGTTGCCGGCTGGCGCACGGTCTACGCGGCGGCGGCCGTCTTGACGCTCGGCTTGGCCGCGCTGCTGTACCGGATCCTGCCGGACCTCGCCCCCGCCGAACGTCTCAGCTACGGCGCCCTGCTCGGCAGCGTCGTCCGGCTGGTCGGCGAGGAGCCGGTACTGCGCTGGCGGATGGCCTTCGGAGTCCTCGGCTTCGGGGCCTTCTCGGTGCTGTGGACGTCCGTCGCGTTCCAGCTGGCGCGCCCTCCGTATTCCTTCGGCGAGGCGGTGATCGGGCTGTTCGGGCTGGCCGGGGCGGCGGGCGCGATGGCGGCGAAGGCGGCCGGCAAGGCGACCGACTCCAGGGCCGACCACACCGTCAGCGGCCTGATGTTCGCCACGATGCTCGCCGGCTGGCTGCTGCTCGGCGTGCACGGCGGCCACCTGCTCGCCGCGCTGGTCGCCGGTGTCGTGGTGCTGGACCTCGGGGTGCAGGGCGCGCACGTCACCAACCTCGCGGTCGCGCTGCGGCTGCGCCCGGCCGCCCGCAGCCGGATCACCACCGCCTACATGACCTCGGTCTTCCTCGGCGGCGTCGCCGGATCGGCGGCCTCCGGCGCCGCGTTCGCGGCCGGCGGCTGGGGCGCGGTGGTCCTGACCGGGTCCGCCTTCTCAGCGGCGGCGTTGGCGATCTGGGCTCTCAGCGCCAGGGGCGCGGTCCGTGGAATGACCGCCGCTTAGACAACGCCCGCGACGCCGCGCAGGTGCGTCCGTCGCCGCCGCCCGTGCCGCCGCGATGGCGGCCGTTCCGCTCACCGGCCTCGCCGAGCAGCTGCGTCGCGCACCGCCCCGCCGACATCGGCGCGGCCATCGCCTCCGGCTCGTTCCGCACCGCCGGGATGATCGTCGCGCCCTGCTCCATCCGGACCCTGTCCGCCATCGCTTACAGCAACGGCGACAACCTGCTGACCCGGGCCGCCGACGTGACCCTGAAGGAGCGGCGCCGCCTGGTCCTGCTGGTCCGCGAGACCCCGCTGACCCTGGGCCACCTGCGCGCGATGACCGCCGTCACCGAATCCGGCGACGTCGTCATGCCGCCGGTCCCGGCCTTCTACCTGCGCCTGGACAGCGTCGACGCCATCGTCGAGCTGGCTGGACTACTGGTTCGAGGCGTGAGCCGATGATGTGCCGATCTCAGTGCCGCATGGCAACGCTTTGTCGGTGCTAAAGCGTCGAATAGGAGAGAGCCGGGTTCTGGTCCGTGGGGCGGTCCAGAACCCGGCCTTCTTAATCTCTCGGCTGAGGTCGACGCCGTCGGCGTCAGCGCGCGACGCCGAGCCCGTCCAGCACCTCGGCCGCCGGCAGCCCGGCCAGCGCCGCCCCCGGCAGCCACAGCTTCGAGCCCCGGATCCCGGAGCCGACCACCGCCACCGGGGCGGCGGCCACGGCCGCGTCGACCAGGATCGGCCAGTCGGCGGGCAGCCCGATCGGCGTGATCCCGCCGTACTCCATGCCGGTGAGCTCCACAGCCGCGTCCATCGGCGCGAAGGAGGCCTTACGGGCCCCCAGGTGCTTGCGGACCAGGGTGTTGACGTCGGCCTTCGTCGTGGCCAGCACCATGCACGCGGCGTAAGTGGTCTGCTCGCCGCGGCGCGCCGCCACGATCACACAGTTCGCGGACTCCTCGGGCAGCACCCCGTACGCGGCGCAGAAGGCCTCGGTGTCGGCGAGTTCGGGATCGATCGCGGCCACTTCGACCAGCGGTGCCAAGGCCGGCAGCGCGGACAGCGCCTCGGCCACCGGCTTGGCGAGGAGTTCGGGACGGTCCAGGGCGGGCGTTCGGACAACTGCTTCGGTCGGCATGGACCGAATCTACGCCCGATTTATGCTCGTGCCGTCAGGAGGGTGTCGGCGTCCGCCGCATCCGGGTTGTCCGC
>JABFWL010000217.1 GCA_013362315.1 Catenulispora sp.
GCCGAGTTCGGCAAGGCCATGGCCCGCAAGCAGAAGCTGTCCGGCGCCGCCGCCTACGTGCCGTGGGTCCTCGACGGCGCCACCGCCGAGCAGCGCACCGCGTTCTTCCACGTGATGCCGGCCCCGGTGAAGGTGCTCAACCGGCTGGTGTGGGAGGGCCGGTATCGCGCCCGGAATCCGTGGGCGTGAGCGGGATCCGCTCCGGCAGCCGGAACAGCGCGAACACCTCCGGATCCTGATACGCGGTGGTGCGCCGGACGGCGTTCCCGACGATGTCGAACACCTGCACCGTGTTCAGCATGAACCCGTCGCCGTCGGGCGCACGCACGTACGCGGCGACGGCCGGCTGTCCGTTCGCCCGCAGATGCCGCATCTGCCAGACGTTTCCCCGACGGGTGTAGATCCGCGCGAGGAACCGCACATAGGCTTCCCGGCCGCGGAACCAGCCCAAGAACGGCGGCATCTCCAGGATCGCGTCGTCGGTCAGAAGCTTCTCCAAGGCCTTCAGGTCCGCGCTCAGGAACGCCGCCACATACTGCTCGACCACAGCCAGATCGCCCGGCTCGGCCGGCTCGTGGATCTCGTCCTCCCCGATCCCGGCCTCCGCCAGCCGGGCCCTGGCGCGTCGCAGGGCACTGTGGACTGCGGTGGCCGTCATGTCGAGTGCCGCCGCCACCTCGGCGGCCGACCAGTCCAGCACGTCGCGCAGGATCAGCACCGCGCGCTGCCGGGGCGGCAGCACTTGCAGCGCGGCCACGAAGGCCAGCCGTAGCGTGTGCCGCGCCGAGGCCACCAGGGCGGGGTCGCCGAGCAGCCGGTCGGGGATCGGCTGGAGCCACGGCACTTCTTGGCCGTGCAGCAGCGGCGTGTCGGTGTCCGTGCCGGGCGCGCCGAGCCCGGACGGCAGCGGCCGGCGGCTGCGCTGCTCCAGCGCGGTCAGGCAGGTGTTGGTCGCGATCCGGAACAGCCAGGTGCGCAGACCCGCCCGCTCCGGGTCGTAGCGGTCGTGGGCACGCCAGGCCCGCAGCAGCGTCTCCTGGAGCTGGTCCTCGGCGTCGTGCACCGATCCGAGCATCCGATAGCAGTGGGCCAGGAGTTCGCCGCGCAGCGGGTCGGTGCGGGCGGCGAACTCCTCACTGGACAGAGCGATCATCGGGCGGACACCTTGGCTTCCGATCGGGCCGGGCTCGTCTGGGGATCCATCTCAGAGCTCGACTTAGGGTTCGCGTCAGGGCTCGTCACGACGTTCGTCACAGCGTTGGACTCGGCGTTGGACTCAGTATTCGTGTCGGCATTCGTCTCAGCATTCGTCTCAGAGCTCGGCGACGCACCGGGCGCTTCATGCCGCGACCGGCGCCCCGGCGTCCACCAACCGGCGATCGCCGCACCCGCCGCCAGCACCGTCCCGACCGCCATCGCCGGCCGGAAGCCGTCGCTGAACGTCCGTGCCGAACCGTACCCGCCGCTCGCCGCGAACACCGCCGACAGGATCGCCACGCCGAACGTGCTGCCCAGCTGTCGCAAGGTGTTGAAGACCCCGCTCGCCGCGCCGACCGAGGCCGGCGCCACCGCCCCGAGCACCGCGTGCTGCGCGGCGGGCATCGCCGAGGAGATGCCGCAGCTGCCCAGGATCAGCGGCGGGATCAGCGCCGGATAGCTCAATTCCGGCCCGACGAGCAGCGCGATCCAGCCCATCGCCACCGTGACCAGGCTCAGTCCGCCGACCAACAGCGTCCGCTCGCCGACCCGGGGCACCAGCGCCCCGGCGACCGGCCCGACCACCACCAGCGTCAGCGTCCACGGGATCAGCCGCAGCCCGGTGCCCAGCGGGCTGTAGCCGAGCGCGGCCTGCAGATACTGCGTGATCAGGAACGTGACGCCGACCGTCGTGGCGTACATCAGGAAACTCGAGGCGTTCCCGCCGGCGAAGGCCGGAGCCCGGAAGAACCGCATCGGCAGCATCGGCGCCGCCGCCCGCATCTCCCAGACCACGAACCCGACCGCCAGGACCGCGCCGCCGCAGAGAGTGGCGACCGTCTCAGCACTCGACCATCCCACGGCATTGCCTCGCACCAGCCCCCACACCAGGCCGAACGCTCCGCCGGTCACCAGCCCGAGGCCGCCGAAGTCCAGTCGTCGGGCCGGTCCCGTGCTCTCCGCCATCCGGGCCCGGGCCAGCGGGATCAGCAGCGCCCCGATCGGCACGTTCACCCAGAAGATCCAGTGCCAGTCCAGCCCCTGCGTGATCGCGCCGCCGACCACCGGGCCGCCGACCGTGCCCAGGCCGGTGACGCTGCTGAACAGGCCCAGCGCCCTGGCTCGCTGCCGTCCCGGGAACGCCACGCCGAGCAGCGCCATCGCGTGCGGCATGATCAGCGCGGCGCCCACGCCCTGCACGGCGCGGGCCGCGATCAGTGCTCCGGTGCCCGGTGCCAGCGCGCAGGCCACCGAGGCGGCCGTGAAGACGGCGAGCCCGGAGACGAACATCCGGCGGCGGCCCAGCCGGTCGCCGAGCGCGGAGGCCGGCAGCAGCAGCACGGCGAAGCTCAGGGTGAAGGCGGTGATGGTCCATTCCAGCTCGGCCATCGACGCCCCGAGGTCCAGCCGGATCCGGTCCAGTGCCGTAGTGACCACCAGCATGTCCAGCACCACCATCAGCGATGCCACCGACGCCAAGGCCAGCGTCCAGCGCTGGGCCGCGGTCATCGGGGGATTCGTCTCTTCCGTAGTCACACCCAGATCTTCCGTAGTCACACAGACCTCCGGTTTCCGACGGGGCTTCGGTGCGAAGCCTCCGCCGGTACATACCGGCGGGGCGCGCGGAATTCGTCGCGCACCCGCCGCGCCGGTGGTCGGCGGGTTGGTGATCGACATCGCTTTGACGCCGCGCCTGCGCGGCCCTACGCTGCCCAGGCAAGGTACTGGGACAGGAAGCCGGTGCAACTCCGGCACGGTCGCGCCACTGTGAGCCTCCTGCTTCGTCGCAAGCCGAAGCGTGAGGATGAGTCAGACCCTCCCCAGTCGACCAGCTCCATCGATCAGGGACGCAAGATCCCGAAGGAGGCTCATCATGAGCACCATGCCCGTCTCGGCTGCCCCCGTTTCCCCGGTATCTGCACCGACGCCGCTTGTGGTCTCCGCCGCCAAGGCGAAGCTGTGGCTCGGCGGCACCATGCTCTTCGGCCTGCTGGCCTACTACTTCGTCGGCGTCGACCAGGGCGCGTTCTCCGTCTTCGGCGGCGACATGCACCTGCACGAGTTCGTGCACGACGCCCGCCACCTGCTCGGCTTCCCCTGCCACTGATCCGCCGCGCGGACCAGTGTCCTGATGGAAAAGCGCATCATCGCGCGCGGCCTGCTGGCCGGCGCGCTGGCCGGCCTGCTCGCGTTCCTGTTCGCGCGGGTCTTCGCCGAGACGTTCATCGACAAGGCCATCGCCTACGAGAGCGGCCGGGACGCGGCGCAGGCCGCGCTGGACAAGGCCGCCGGCCTGGCCACCGACTCGGACGGCCCGGACATCTTCAGCCGGACCGTGCAGGCCAACCTCGGCATCGGCGTCGGGATGATCGGGTTCGGGGCGGCCATGGGCGCCTTGTTCTCCGTCGCCTATCTGCTGTGCCTGGGCCGCGTCGGCCGGGTCCAGCCCAAGCCGCTGGCCCTGCTGGTGGCCGGTGCCGGATTCGCAGGGTTCTATGGTGTGCCGTTCCTGAAGTACCCGGCGAATCCGCCCTCGATCGGGCACGCGGACACCATCCGCGCGCGCGGTCTGCTGTATTTGGCGATGGTGGCCTGTTCGCTGGCGTTCCTGTTCGCGGCGGTGTGGACCGGTCGCCGGCTGGCGCCGCGGTTCGGGAACTGGAACGCGACGCTGCTGGCGGCGCTCGGCTACGCGGCCGCGATCGGCGTCGTGATGGCGGTGCTGCCCGCGGTCGGCGAGCTGTCGGCGAACGTCCGCGCGTTCGGGCACCACGCCACCGAGACGCCGCTGCCGCTCACCGACGCCAAGGGGACGATCGTCTACCCGGGCTTCCCGGCCGACGTGTTGTTCTCCTTCCGGCTGTACTCCCTGGCGGCGCAGGCGCTGCTGTGGGGCACGCTCGGGCTGGCCTTCGGGCCGCTGGCCGAGCGGGTGCTGCGGCCGGTCATGCGGGCGAACACCGAGGAGTCCGGGGCGCCGGGCGCCGTGCCGGCGGCTGTGTGAGCGAGCCGGACAGCGGCCGCGACGCCGTCCGCGAACCCCTGGTCCCGGCATTGGTCAGCGAGCAGCTGGCCGTGCTGGGACCGTACTTCGCAGCCGAGTTCCACGACGCGTCGCAGGAGCCTGAGACCTCATGGCGATCGCTGGCGGACCTGGTCGGCGAGCCGGCGGCGATGCAGGAGCGGGTCGCCGGCGTCCGCGCCTTCCTGGCGGCCGGCACCCGGCAGCCCACCGAGGCGGTGGAGCTGCGGGTTGCGGCGTCGGTCATGCACTTGGGTCTGGTCGCGCGGGTGGTTTCACCGCTGTTCGCACTGGCGGTCGGCCACGGCTGGCGTGGTTCGGTGCGGTCCGCGGACCTGCGCTGGCAGCCGGGACTGGCCAGCACCTTCCCGCTGTCGATCGATGAATCGGCGCTTGCCCGGGACGGCTCGGACTGGATCACCGATGGAGTGATCCCGGAGCTCGAAACGGTGACGGCGAAGTTCGGCGTCAACCGGCACATCCTTCGCGGGAACGCCGCATCGGCCCTGGCCGGAGCCGTGAGAACGCTGTCGGCGGCGCGGCCGGAGCTGGCAGGCAGGGCAGCCGGCATGTTCGAGGCCGTGCTTGCCGGCCCATACCTGGCAGGCACCGCCGGCCACCGGCCGGATGGGACGTTCCGCCGCCGCAGTTGCTGCCTGATCTACCGCGCCGCGCCGCGTCACGACGGCGCGCTGTGCGGCGACTGCGCGCTCAACGTTCCCCGCACATGACCCGCCGCTCGCGGCATCACGACGGCAGCAGCGCGGCCACCACGCTCACCTCGATCAGCGCCCCCGGCACGCCGAGGGCTGCCACCCGAGCCCCGGTCACCAGCGGCGGCGCCCCGGCCTCGGCCGCCGCCGCGCCCAGGCGCGGGCCGATGGCGCCGTAGGCGGCCTGCAGGTCGACACCCTCGACGAACAGCACGGTCCACTGGACGACGTCCGACAGCTTCGCGCCGACCGCGGCCAGCGCCGCCGCCACGTTGTCCACGGCGCGGGCCGACTGTTCGGCCACTTCGTCGGACACCAGCTTGCCCTCGGCGTCGACGCCGTTCTGGCCGCCGACGTAGACGGTGGCCGCGCCGGCGGGCACCACGGCGACGTGGCTGAACGCCGGGCTGTTCACCAAGCCCGCCGGGCGGAGCAGTGTGATGTTGGAGAGGTCCATGAGTGCATGCTTCCACGCGGCTCCCACATGAGGCGGCAAGCTGCCGCCGCGTGATCCAATGGAGACGTGGCAGGGCGGGGGAGCGGGCTGGAACGAGCCGAGGACGAGGAGCGGACGATGCGGATCGCGGTATCGGCGGACGAGGTGGCGGGAGTCGCCGCGCAGATCGGGCCGGAGCTTGAGGCCCGCGGCCACACGGTGGAACTCTACGGCGCGCTCACGCCGGATCAGCGTCCTGACTGGGCCTGGTGTTCGGAGGCGGCGGCGCGAGCGGTCGCCGAAGGCCGTGCCGACCAGGCGATCGTGGCCTGCTGGACCGGCGCCGGCGCTTCGATCGCGGCGAACAAGGTGCCCGGCATCCGGGCGGCCCTGTGCACGGATGCGGTGATGGCTGACGGAGCGCGCAAATGGGCCGACGCCAACGTCCTGGCCCTCAGTCTGCGCCTGACCTCCGCGCCGCTGCTGGCCGAGATGCTGGACGCCTGGTTCGCCGGCGAGCCCAGCGCCGATCCGGGGGACACGGCGAACGTGGAGCACGTCGCGCGGATCGAGAAGACGGCGTCGAGCTGAGAACGGCAACGACCGGGCCGGGTGCGCGGCACCCGGGCCCGGCCGATGTGACGGACGACTGAACCAGGCCTCGTTGTCAGTACTGGTGTTTGCAGGATCCGCTGTATCAGGACCCGTGAGTCGGGACGGCAGTGTCAGGACTCGGTTGTCAGGCCCTGCGCCCTAGGCCGGGTCTCAGGGCTGGTTCCTTATGGCAACGCCGGCGCGCTCCGGTTGTCGAAGTAGGTCCACTGCCCGAACACGCTGACGAGGTTGGCGAGGTTCGCGGCGGCGTTGGCCGGCACGACGCCGGTGTCGCCGAACACCGCGACCTCGCTGACGGCGGCGGCTTCGGTGCGCAGATAGGGCCGCGCACCTGGGCAAGCGCCGAACGGAGCAACTGCGGGTTCAGCTGACCCGGCTGCGCGAGGTCACCGATCCCTACCTGTGAAGCCGTCTTTCACTCCGTCACCAGGCGGTGCCTTCCGAAACAAGTGTAAAGACGGCCGCGCGGCGCATAAGGAACCCTAACCCTGACCGACTCCGGGCAGGAGGTGACACCATGTCCACCGCCCCCACCGCTCATCAACGCGCAGACCTCGGCAAGCAGCCGGTATCGGCGGCGCTGGCCGGACCGTACGGCCATCCATGGCATCCCATGCTCATCCCGATCCCGATCGGCGCCTGGATCACGGCGCTGGTCTTCGACATCGGCTCCCACATCGTCGACGACCCCGGCTTCCTGACCCGCGGCGCCGAGTGGCTGATCGCGATCGGCGTGCTCGGCGCGCTGGCCGCGGCGATGGCCGGGTTCCTGGATCTGCTGGCGATCCCGACCGGCACGCGGGCCTTCCGGACCGGGCTGCTGCACATGAGTCTGAACCTCGCGGTCACCGTCGCTTTCGCGATCAACTTCGCGTGGCGGCACGGCAGCTACACCGACGGCCGCGCGGTGGGAGGCGGCATGCTGGCGCTGTCCGCGGTGAGCTTGGCCGTCCTCGCCTGCTCCGGATACCTCGGCGGACGGCTCGCCTACCGCTACGGCGTGCGCGTCGCCGACGAGGGCACGCAGGCCGAGGGCTTCCACTGACCGGATGCCGACCGGTTGCGGCGATCCGACGGGGACCGGATGCTGACCGGACGTGGAGTGCGGTGCTCGCGGAAGTGGGCGCACCTGGGTGCGCCGGGCGAGGAAGCACGTCCGTGCGCGGGCTCTGACGCGTGGCGAAGGGAGAGAGATGGACATCGCGGCTCTGGTCCTCTGGCTGCTCACCGCGGTCGGCGGTTTCGTCCTGCTCGGCGTCTGGGTCGCCAACGGCGGCGTGCGCGACCGGGGTGCGTCGCACCTGCCGCCGCCGGTGCTGTTCGGGCACTTCCTGCTGGCCGCTGCCGGGCTGGTGCTGTGGATCGTCTACGTGGCCGGCGACTCGAAGCCGGTCGCCTGGACCGCGTTCGGGTTCCTGGTGCCGGTGGCGTTGCTAGGCCTGACGATGTTCGCCCGGTGGATCCCGGTCTACCGGGAGCGCTCGGCGGCGGTCGATCCGGTGAACACGGCGCTCCCCGCCGAACGGAACTTCCCGGTTTCCGTGGTCCTCGGACACGGGCTGCTGGCGGTCACCACGCTGGTGCTGGTGCTGATCGCGGCGATCCAGGCCTGAGAAGGCGCCGACCGCGTGGCTCGGGCCGCCGTATCCGGCCCGGGCCACGCGGTCGGCGTATGGTCGCCTTTCTGTCAGTACGGCTTCGTGCCTACCTACGGCTTCGTGCTACGGCAGCGTCCACCTCTGAGCGTTCGTGCCGTTGCAGTCCCAGATCTGCACCTGGGTGCTCCACGTGGTGGTCGCGCTGGGCACGTCCAGACAGCGGCCGGACTGCGGGTTGTAGAGCGAGCCGTTCGACTGCGGGATGAACACCTGTGCGGCGGTGTTGTTGCAGTCGTACAGGTCCACCTTCGTGCCGTTGGCGGTGCCGCCGGCGTAGACGTCGAGGCACTTGCCGAGGACGTGCAGAGTGCTTCCGGCCTGGACGACGGTCCACTGTTGGGCGGCGGTGCCGTTGCAGCCGTAGATCTGCACCGGGTTGTAGTTCGCTGTGCTGGAGCCGCGGTCGTCCAGGCAGATGTTGGAGCCGACGGCGCTGTAGATCGGGCCGCTGCCGGGTGGAGGCGGGTTTCCGCCGCCGGTCGTGGTGTAGGCCGCCACGTAGTCCACCTGCATCGTCCCGCCGGAGGCGGTGCTGCCGGTCGGAGTGGTGCAGCCGCACGCCCCGTTGGGGAACGCGCCGCCCATCGCCAGGTCGAGGATGATGGACAGGTTGTGGTCGAAGGCCTGCTGCCAGGTAGAGGTGCCGACCTGGGACTCGTTCACGCTGAAGTACTGGCTGCCGTCCAGCGAGAAGGAGATCGACTCCGCCGAGGTGTTCGTGCGGTCCAGCACCATGGTGTAGGTGTGGAAGCCACTTTGGCAGCCGCCACAACCGCGCAACCCGCTGCCGATGCCGTTGCCCTCGTTGCACACCCCGCCGGGATACATGCCGCAGTGGATGGTGCCGGCCACCTCCGACAGGGCGTTGACATCCTCCATGATGTCGATCTCGCCGTTCTCCGGCCACTGCCCCGGACCCAGCATCCAGAACGCCGGCCAGTAGCCCAGTCCACCGCCCGGCTGCTGGATCGAGGCGGTGACCATCAACTTCCCGCCGGCTGGCGCCCCCACGTTCGCCGACGTGGTCTGCACCCGCCCCGACGTCCAGTTACCACCGCTGCCGAGTGCGGTGATGTCGAGATTGCCACCACCGTCCAGATGCACGTTCGCGGTGGAGTTCGTCATCGTCTCGATCTCCCCGGTCCCGAAGTTCGAACCGGGCCCGGTGTCGTACATCCACTGGCCGTCGATCCCGCTGCCCGAGGCGCCGTTGAAGTCGTCCAGGAACACCTGGTTCCACCCCGACGGCGTCGGCGGCGCCGAGGCGTGCGCCACGGCGTCCGGCAACGCGGCCCAGGCGGTGACCGCCAGCGCCAGCGGCGCGGCCAACGCCGCCAGCCGCGTGCGCAGCCCGCGGGCGCTGCGGTGCCGGCGGGCCATGCGGGGCGGCGATGACTGCGGTGAATGCGAGGACCGCGGCGAGTTTGGTGAAGACAGTGAATGCGGTGGGGGCGCTGAGTGCGGTGCTGCTTGCGGTGGGGATGGGGACATCGAAGTCGCTCCTGAGTCGGACGCACCACGAAGACCCGCCGAAGCCCGGATCCGGACGCCAGGCATCCTTGTCCGGGCTCTGCGAGGTCTATACCAATGCGCGCGCAAGCATCATGAAAGCGCTCTGGCGCCACCCTGTCCAGCAGGCCTGACGAAGAATTTTGACTCTCTTGGGATTGCGGGGCTTACCAGCTGTGTGCTGCACGGAAACGATTCCGGCGCAAGGGTGCTCCGGCGCTTGTCAGGGCTGGTGCGGCCAGCCCTGCCACCTCACGCCGTCCGGATCACATCCATGAACGCGCTCACCGAGAACTCGGCGTTCCCCACTCCGGGCCGCCCATAGCCGGGCGGCACCGGCAGCTTGTGCTTCTCGAAGGTGTCGCGCCAGGCGCGCAGCAGCTTCACGAAGTACTCCAGGGGCGGCCCCTCCTGGCGGCCGAGGTTGCTGGTCGGTTCCGGGCACCAGGTGGTGAAGCGCGGGACCACGCCGTGGCTCATGAAGAACTCCAGGCCCTCGGCGGTGGAGGCGATGGCCTTGTCGATGTCGGTGAAGCCGTGCGGCTGGGCCATCTCCACGCCGCCGACGAAGTTCGGGATCACGTGCGTGGGGCCGAAGACGTCGGCGGCGTCCAGGATGCGTTTCACCCACTCGTCGCGGCCGACGTAGCGGTCCTTGCCGGGGCAGATCCAGCTGAAGAGCTCGGCGTCCCAGACCTCGTAGTTGGGGTGGTAGATGCGGTAGCCGCTGTCCTTGAGCATCTTGACCTCGTCCAGCGGCAGCGCCTGGACCACCGCCTTGGGGATCCAGCGGCCCGGGAAGCGGGACTCGATCGCTTCGGCGAACTTCGCGTAGAACTCGCCCTCGCGCATGCCGTCGAGCTTCTTGGTGATCGAGCCGCCGGTGACGGTGTAGGCCTGGGAGACGGTGTCGTGCTCGTTGATCAGGGTCATGGCCTCGACGATGTCGTCGAGCTCCTTCACCGCCGTGTACTCGCGGCCGTTGGCGCGCTGCTGGCGGAAGTTCTCGTTGAGGTCGCAGAACCGGCATTCCTCGTCCCGGCCCCAGTACTGGCACAGCCGGTAAACGGTCAGGTAGACCAGGTAGCCCCATTCGATGGCCGGGGCGATCTCGCTGATCTTCTTACCGGAGGACAGCGTGTGGCCGTAGTAGCCGGGGATCGGCGGGAACTCCAGGTCGGCCAGGAACCGGCCCTCGCAGTTCAGCGCGAGCTTGCCGTCGCGCAGTTCGACCACGTACGGGCTGTCCGGGGCCACGCGCGTCGACACCACGGTGCGCCGCAGGTCGTACGGCCCGCCGGTCATCCGGATCTCCTCCGGCGCCCGGAACGCGGCGTGCTCGGCCATCTCCGCGACCGGCACCAGGTCGAACGTGAAGATGAAGTAGTCCTTGGGCTTGTAGCCGCTGGCCACGCGCAGCGCGTCCGGGCTGAACGCCAGGCCCTGCCGCAGGATGTCCTGCTTGATCACGGCCTCGGCGGGCAGGTCCGGGAACTCCGCCATCATCCGCTCGAGCTCGCGCGTCGTGGCTCCGCTGACCGCGCTGACTCCGCCGCTGACTCCGCCGCTGACTCCGGTGCCGGCCTGCTGTTCGGCGACCATCGAGGACCCCGCTTCCGCCTGGTTCGGTGAGATTCTTCTCCTTGAATATCCCACGGAACCACGGTCGGGCGGAGAGCGGGGTCCTGTCGCGTCAGTGGATGCCGGGGGAGTGCAGCACTTTGTTGATCTCCGGCCCGGCGGCGTCCTTGCCGAACCCGCCGTTGAGCACCAGCGCGGCGAAGGCGATGTCGTGGTCCTTGTCGAACACGACCATCCAGCTGTCGGTCTTGCCGGTGGTCGGTGTGTCGTTGGACTCCGCCGAGCCGGTCTTGGCGGCGATCCCGGACAGGCCGGGGAAGACGCCGGCCGCGGTGCCGGAGGTCGCCACGCCGCGCATGAGCGTGGTCAGCTGGTCGGCGACG
>JABFWL010000587.1 GCA_013362315.1 Catenulispora sp.
CGGTGGCTGCTTTTTCGGTTCGGTCCCCTCGGTCACGTCGGCAGGGCTCGTCCTACAGTGCCGGACCTGGGGTGTCAACTCTTCGCCCGTACGAAACCGCAGCTCACAGCCTCACCGCACGGCGAAGAGCTGACACCCCAGGGCCGGTGCTGTACCGCTTGCGGCTGACGTCGGGACCGAGGGGACCGAACCGCCCACCCCACGAACCGCAGGCGCAGAGACTGACCCAGGCACCCTATGGACTGGCGCATGTTCCCCGAGGGAATCGAGGCCCGCCGGAGGCACCGGCCCTTCACAGGCTTTTGGCCTTTGACTGGCTTTTGACCTCATTCACCCAACCTCCCCCACCCCACCAACTCCGCCGCCCTCTCCCCAATCACAATCGCCGCCGCATTCGTATGCCCCCGCACAATCGACGGCATCACCGACGCATCAGCAACCCGCAGCCCCTGAACGCCACGCACCCGCAGCGCCGGATCGACCACCGACCCGGCGTCACTGCCCATGCGACACGTACCAACCGGGTGGTACAGAGTCTGTGCATAGCGGCGGATGGACGCCTCATGCAGCTCCTCGCCAGCCATCTCAGGGAGCAGCAGGTAGCCGTCGCTGTAGCGTGCCAGCTGCGGCGCGGCCGCGATCTGCTCGCAGAGCGCCACACCGCGCGTCAGCGTCGCGTAGTCGCGGCCCTCCGGATCGGACAGGTAGGCCGGGTCTATGTTCGGTGCTGCTGAGGGATCGATGGAGGCGAGCGTGATCGTGCCCTGCGACAGCGGCTTCTGCAATACGGCGCTGACCGTGTAGCCATGCTCCGTTGGACGGGTGAGGCCTTCGTCGAGGAACGCCACCGGAGCGAAGATCACTTCGAGGTCGGGGTGCTCCAGTGCCTCGTCGCTCCGCGTGAACGAGTACGCCTCCCCGATGTTCGAGGACAGCGGCCCGTCGCGGCGTGCCAGGTACCGCGCGAAGCCGGCTGGCGTGCGGCCGCTGATCAGGGTCCTGACGTTCCGCGTACGCACCACGATCCCGGCCGCCAGGTGGTCGCGCAGGTTGCGGCCGACCTCGGGGGAGTCCGCGACCACCGAGATGCCGCGCTGGCGCAGCTGCTCCGCGGGTCCGATGCCGGACAGCATCAGGAGCTGAGGCGTGTTCACCGCGCCGCCGCAGAGGATCACCTCGCGCCGCACCGCGAGGGAGCCGACGCGGCGGCCGTTGAGGTAGCGGACGCCGGTGGCGCGGCGGTTGTGGAACAGCACCCGCGTGGCCAGCGTGCCGGTCAGTACCACGAGGTTCGGGCGCCTGCGGGCCGGCCTGAGGTAGGCGTCGGCGGTCGACCAGCGGCGGCCCTGGTGCTGGGTGACCGCGCTCTGGACGCCCGGCATGCCGAGGGCGGCGCAGGCTTCGAGGAAACGTGCGGTGAGGAGATGCGGTGAGCGCTGGTTCTCTACATGTACCGGGCCGCTGTCGCCATGGCGTGCCCCATCTTCGGCGGCGGCGAAGGCCTCGATCCGCCGCAGGGTCGCGAAGACCTTGTCCGGACCCCAAGCTGGGCCAGCCGCCTTGGCCCACTCCTCATAGTCGGCCGCATAGCCAGGCACCCACATCATGGCATTGATGGAGGAGGACCCGCCAAGCATCCGGCCGCGCGGCCAGTAAATGCGGCGGCCGCCGAGCTTCGGCTGCTGGACGGTGCGGTAAGCCCAGTCCACCTTGGTTTCGAAGAGCTCGGGAAAGGCCAGCGGGATGTGGATCAGAGGATGACGGTCCGCGGGTCCGGCCTCCAGCAGCGCCACCCGGCAGCTCGGATCCTGGGAGAGCCGGGCCGCCACCGCCGCGCCGGCCGACCCGGCCCCGACGACCACGTAGTCGTAGACGTTCGCGGCGTCGGTTCTGGTGTTGCCGGTCGTCGCAGTGTCCGTGCTCGCGCTGCCAGCGGCCATAGCTTCACGTTAGTCCCGGGATGTACCGATGAGTAGCCCTTCGGGCAGCAGTCCTTCCGGCACGCTCTCCAGCGCGGTCAGGATCGCCTGCGCCAGGTCGTACGCCGCCTGCGCGGTCAGTTCCACCGCGATCCGCGCCGACGGCCCCCGCTCGGGATTGCGCAGGTCGATGTTGAGGGTGTGCTCGTCGGTGGCGTGCGTCGGATGGTCGTAGTAGACGCTGGCCTCCGTGACGCGCAGCCACTCCTCGGGCCCTTTGGCGCTGCCGGACACGGCAAGCTTGAAGGTCTGGTAAGTACACATCGCAGTCGGATCCTCGCAATCGGTAGTGCGAACACTAGTTGTAGACATATGCTGACGCTCTGCATCCGATCACCGAGCGTAGGGGGGAATCCCTGTGTTCCGTCTCGCGATACGCCAGAAGCGCCCCGAGGATCACGGCGAAGGGTCGTCCGATTCCGCAGGCGCCGCTGACTTAGCCACCACCCACTCAGCCACCGCCCGATTATCCAGCCCCCGGTCATCCAGCCCCGAAGTCCTCCTCGCAGAAGCCGACGAGTTCCTCGTCGCCTGCTACCCCGAACTCGGCCTCGCCGCCGAACTGCCCGCGCGCCGCCGGGCCGTGGCCGCCGCGATCCAGGCGCACGGCACCTACGAGCAGACCCCCGCCGAACTCGAATACGGCGTCCAGGTCGCGTGGCGCAACTCCTCCCGCTGCATCGGCCGCCTCTACTGGCGCTCGCTGCGCCTGCGCGACCGCCGCGACGCCGAGACCCCGGTCCGCATCGCCGCCGAGTGCGTCAGCCACCTGCGGGCCGCCACCAACGGCGGCCGGATCCGGCCCACCATCACCGTCTTCGCGCCGGACCGCCCGGACCGGCCCGGGCCGCGGATCCGCAACGAGCAACTGGTCCGGTACGCCGGCTACCGCGTCGAGGGCGGCGGCGTGGTCGGCGACCCGCGCAACACCGGCCTGACCGAGGCGGTGCGCGCGCTGGGCTGGTACGGCCGCGGCACGGCGTTCGACGTGCTGCCGCTGGTGATCGAGGTACCCGGCTACCGGCCGTATGTGCACGTGCTGCCCCGGGACTGCGTCGTGGAGGTGCCGCTGGCCCACCCTCGGCACGCTTGGTTCGCGGAGCTGGGCCTGCGCTGGCACGCAGTGCCAGCGGTCAGCGACATGTGCCTGGAGATCGGCGGTCTGCACTACCCGTGCGCGCCCTTCAACGGCTGGTATATGGGCACTGAGATAGGTTCCCGGAACCTGGCCGACACCGACCGCTACGACCTGCTGCCGACGATCGCGGCGAACCTCGGCCTGGACACGAGCAGCGAACGGACGCTGTGGCGCGACCGGGCGCTGGTGGAGGTGAACGTGGCGGTGCTGCACTCCTACGAGCTGGCCGGCGTCACGATCGCCGACCACCACACGGAGTCGCATCGATTCCTGATGCATGTGGAGAAGGAACAGCGGGCCGGCCGGGCATGTCCCGCCGAGTGGTCCTGGATCGTGCCGCCGCTGTCGGGTGGGGCTACTGCGGTGTTCCACCGGTACTACGACGAGATGGATGTGCGGCCGAACTTCGTGCGCCACTAGGCACTAGCGCGCTCCTACTCAGCTACGCGTCAACTCGGCTGCACAAAAAAGTAGGCAGGCACACCGCGCCCGGGCCGGCCTCACCCAGGCCCGGACGCGGTGTGCGTTCTCGGAGCCGATCGGCGCGCCTCAGTCGTCCAAGCTGCCCATCGTCAGGTTGACCGTCGTCCCCGTCATCCCGCTCGCCCGGTCCGACGCCAGGAACGCGGCGACCGCGGCCACCTCGTCCAGCGCCATGACCCGGCGCGGATGGGTGTCGGCGGCGAGGAAGCCCTGGAACTGCTCCCACGTGATGCCGAGCAGATCCGCCTTCGTGTCGTACACGTCGCGCATCGAAGCGGACTCCGGGATCCCGTGCGGACGCACCCCGACCACGCGGATGCCCTTCGGCGCCAGCTCGGCCGAGAGGTCGCGGGTCATCGCCTCCTTCGCGGCCTGGGCCGGCCCGTAGCCGCCGTTGAGGGTGGTGCCCTTGCGCGACAGCAGAGCGGTGACCGTCATGATGACGCCCGACCCCTGCGAGATCATGTGCCGGGCGGCGAGTCGGGCCGTCGTGAAGTACGAGCGGGTGTAGGCGAACACCGGCCGCAGGTAGAGCTCGGCGTCGATCGTCGTAGCGGGCATGCCCAGGATTTCGGTGTCCGGGATGCCCACGGCGTTGAAGGAGATGTCGATCCGGCCGTCAGCGGCCACGACCCGCCGCAGGTGAGCATCGATGGCGGCTTCGTCGAGCCCGTCGACTTCCGCGGCCTCGGCCCGCCCGCCCTCAGCGGTGATGTCCTTCGCCAGGGCCTGGACGGATTCCAGCGAGCGGCCGGTGACGTGCACGCGCGCCCCCTCCGCCGCGAAAGCGCGCGCCACGGCACCGCCGATGGCGCCGGCAGCGCCGTAAACGACGGCGACCTTGTTCTCGAGCAGCATGATGATGTCCTTCCGGAGAGTTGCCATCGGCATAGGCATAGGTGACGGCAGCGGCCTTGCCGTCGCCGTGGTCGTCGACCGACGATGCAGAACCCGCCAAGCGCCGAAACTGGGCGCCGCGGGATCGCCCAGTTCGCCGGACGCGCGGTGTCCCTATCGGAGTGGGAGTGACAGTGCCGATGAAGCTGACGAGTGACCCGACGAACGACCCGACGAACGACCTGCTGCCGCGAGCGCGCGGCGGCGATGGCGACGCCTTCCGAGACCTCACCGAGCCGCACCGCAGAGAACTCCAGGTCCACTGCTATCGCATGCTCGGCTCCTTCCAGGACGCCGAGGACGCCCTCCAGGACACCCTGCTGTCGGCGTGGCAGGGCCTGTCCGCCTACGAGGAGCGAGCGTCACTGCGCACCTGGCTCTACCGGATCGCCACCAACCGCTGCCTGAACGCCCGGCGCGCGGCGGACCGGCGTCCGGCGGCGCCGTGGTCCTTCGGCGAGTACCAGCCGCCGGAGCCGACGCGCATCGGCGAGGTGGTGTGGCTCGAGCCGTATCCGGATACCTACCTCGGCGCGGTGGTCCCGGGGCCGGATGCCCGATACGAGCAGAGCGAATCGATGTCGCTGGCCTTCGTCACCGCGTTGCAGACGCTGCCACCCCGGCAGGTCGCGGTGCTGATCCTGCGCGATGTTCTCGGCTTCCCGGCGGCGGAGGTGGCCGGGATGCTGGACGCGACTCTGGAGTCGGTGAACAGCGCGCTGAAGCGTGCCCGGGCAGGATTGGCCCGCCGCGAACCCGCCGGCGAGCCCGAGCCCGCGCCTGGTTCGCCCGAGGAGTCAGCCCTGGTAGCCCGGTTCGTCGCCGCCTACGAAGCGGCCGATCTCGACGCCGTCATCGCGCTGCTGACGGATGACGCGTTCATGTCGATGCCGCCGATCCCGCTGGAATACGTGGGACGCGCGCCGGTGGCTCGATTCTGCGCGTCGCTGTTCTCCTCCGGCCGCCGCTTCCGGCTCGTCCCGACGCGGGCCAACTTGCGGCCCGCGTTCGGGACGTACGTCGTCGGACCTGACGGCTCGGGGCAGGCCGCCGGGCTGATCACCCTGACCCTCGCCACCGACGGGATCAGCGCACTGACTCGCTTCGACACCGGCGTGCTGGCGTCGTTCGGGCTGCCGCGCACCATCGACCTGGACTGAGACACGGCAGCGGGGCCTTGTAAGGCGCAAGTCCCACAAGCGCCTACAAGGCCCACAACCGCCTACAAGTACAGCCCCGTCCCCGTCTCCTCACCACCGGCCGCAACCGGCTCGTTCCCGTCCCGCGCCGCGATCAGCTCCGCCAGCGTCGCCGGGCCGGCGCTCAGCTTCGCCGCGTCCGCGCCCTCGTGCGCCATCCACGCCAGCGCCTCGGCCCGCGGCAGCGGCCCGACCTCGATCTGCGCCAGGCAGCGCCCCGGCCGTATCACCGCCGGATGCAGGCTGGCCAGGTTCTCGTTCGTGGTGATCGCCACCAGCACGTCGCGGCCCTGGCCCAGCAGCCCGTCGGTGAGGTTCAGCAGCCGGGACAGCGCCTGGCCGCTCGTCGCCTTCGCCTCGCCGCGGATCAGCTCGTCGCAGTCCTCGAGCAGCAGCAGCCGCCAGCGCCGCTTGTTCTCGTCCTCGTCGCCGTGCCCGTGGTACTCCACGCCCATGGCGACCTCCATGAGGTAGCCGGGGGAGGAGAACAGCGCGTCCGGGTCCAGCACGTAGTCCACCTGGCACCACTCGCGCCATTCCCGGGCCAGCGTGCGCAGCGCCGTGGTCTTGCCGGTGCCGGGGGCGCCGTGCAGCAGGATCATCCGGCCGGCGGCCTCGGTGCGGCGGACCGCCATCAGCTTGTCCAGGGCCGCGCCGGCGGAGGCCGAGTAGTTCTTGCGGACGGCTTCCCACGGCTCGGCGGTGATGGTGCGGACCGTGCGGTAGGGGCCACGCTGCGGAGCCGCGTACCAGAACCCGACGGAGACCTTCTCCTCCTCGGGCTCCTCCTCGGCCGCGACGCCGTCGGTGGCCTGCTCCAGGATCTTCGTGGCCAGCTCCGCGGTCTCGGCGACCACCGTCACCTCGCCGCCGCCGCTGGACCAGCGGACCGAGCGGGCGGTCCAGCCGGGGCCGGCGGTCAGGCAGGACTCGCGCTTGTCCTCCACCACCGAGCGCAGCACTTCGCCCTCGGCGGGGACCAGCGTCGCGTCCTCGCGCAGGGCGTCCAGCCGGGAGTGCCGGGCGTGCGGCTGGGCGCCGGTGGTGAAGGGGGTGAGCAGCAGGGCGTCGACGACGTCGTAGGGCGTGTCGGAATCGTCCACCGTGATCCGGAACGGCACCTTGTTCCAGGGGTCGCCGGACGTCCGTCCGTCCGCGGCCTTGTCAGGACCCTTTTCCGGGTTCTTGTCCGGACTCTTCTTCGGAGCCGGCGCCTTCTCGGGCAGGCCTTCGCGCACGGGCGCCGGTCGCGTGGCAGGCCCCTGAGGGCGCTGGCGGGGCAGCGTCATGGAGTCGATGATCCTCCTGTCGCACGTCCCGCCACAACACGTTTGCCGAGGTTCCAGCCCGCGTCGGCGCGTCGTAGAGGGGTTTTACGAATGCTTTGCCGTACCCCGGCGGTGGCTCTTCGGGGCCACAGATACGATAAGCCGTCATGAGTTCGGCCGACCATTACCCCGCCCCGCCTCCAATGCAGTCGCCTTACGGCCTGCCGCTCAACGGCGGTGACACTTCCGGCCTCGGCGGCTCGGCCGGTCCCAGTGGTCCAGGCGGCCCCGGTGGGTTGGGCGGCCCGGTCGGCCCCGATGGTCCCGGCGGTCCCGGCGGCAACCCCGGCCGCCGTCGCAGAACTCTTATCGTCTCGGCGCTGGCGGTCGTCGCCGTGGTCGGCATCGGCGGGGCCGCCGTCGCCCTCACCGGCGGCGACAAATCCTCGCCGCACCCCTCCACGGCGCTCGCGGCGACCGAACCCACGACCGGTTCCACCGACGGCGGCGCGTTCCCGGGCGGCGACAGCTCGGCGTCGAGCTCCGGCAAGCCCAACGGCGACACTCTGCCCGGCGGCCCGGCCGTGTCCAGCGCCGACATCGCCGGCGGCCCGGGTGCCGCCACCGGTCCGACAACCGGAGCCCCCGGCTCCAGCCCGGGCGGGCCGGGCACCCCCGTGGGCAAGACGACCGCCGCGCCCTCCAAGCCGGGCGGCCCCGGCAACGGCGCCCCGACGAGCGGCCCGGCCAAGCCGTCGACCTCGGCTCCGGGCAGCCCCGCGACCTCGAAGCCGGCGACGACGGCGCCGAAGCCGACCACCCCGGCCAGCAGCGCGCCGAAGACCACCACCCCGCCGCCGCCCTCCACCGACTGCACGTATCTGGACCTGCCGCCGAACCAGATGCCGACCATCCAGAAGGGCTCGACCAACAGCAACGCGGTCAAGCAGTTGCAGTGCCTGCTCAAGAAATCCATGCTGGGCATCAAGCCGCTGGCGATCGACGGCGCCTGGGGCACCGACACGCAGAGCGCGCTCACCAACTTCCAGAGCTGCAACAACGCGCCGACGGTGAAGTCGCCGGGCGGCACGCCGCCGTACCCGAAGCTGGCCCTGGACGGCGTCGCCGGGCCGCAGACGTGGGCCGACCTCTACTTCTGGGACAACCAGTACTTCAACAACGTCGCCTACTACTGCAACGGCACTCGCTGACCGCACGCCGCCGTCCCGGCAGCGACGGCGACGACATCCACCACAGCTGGGTGGCGTGCGTGGACGACCTGCCGGCGGCGTTGCCCGCGCTGGAAGTGGTGCCGCGATCCGCACGCCACGAGGTGACGAAACGCGGCGGCCGACAGCTGGCGATGCCGGAGCTGGTTTCTTTGGTCCAGGCAGTTCCCGAGCAAGTGTGGCAGACGGCACGCGGTTCGTAACTTTCTGACATCCCTTACAACCATCCACTATGGGATGATCAGGTGCCATGACGGCGCAACACCTCCTCTTCCTCCTAGGCGTCCCCTTCTTCTCAGTGGTCGTCTCCGCAATCGCGCGCCGTTTCGAACTCAACGGCTCGCTGGTGCTCGTCGTGGTCGGCATCATCGTCTCGGTCATACCGTTCATCCCCGACTACGATCTCGAGCCCGAGTTCGTGCTGATGATCCTCTTGCCGCCGCTGCTCTATCAGGCGGCGGTCGAGACCTCGGTGCCGTCCCTGCGCCAGAACTGGCAGGCGGTCATGATCCTGTCGGTGGCGATGGTCCTGGTCACCACCATGCTCACCGGCTTTGCGATGCACTGGCTGATCCCCGAGATGCCGCTCCCGGTCGCCTTCGTGCTCGGCGCTGTCCTCGGTCCCCCCGACACGGTCGCGGCCATCTCCATCGCCAGACGCCTCGGACTGCCGCGGCGAACTGTCGACGTGCTGGTAGGCGAGGGCTTGTTCAATGACGCCACCGCCCTGACGGCCTTCCGGATCGCGCTGGCGGCCGCGGTCGGCGAGACCGTGACCTTCTTCGACGCGATCGGCCGCTTCCTGCTCTCCGCCGCCGGCGGCATCCTGATCGGCGCGATCGTGGCGATGATCTGGGACCCGATCCGCTACCGGATGCGCGACCCGCGCGCCGAGAGCTCCATCTCGCTGATACTGCCGTTCGTCGTCTACATCACCGCCGAAGCCGTCCACGTCTCCGGCGTGATGGGCGTCGTCATCCTCGGCCTGTATCTCGGCCATCGCCGCGTGCGGGCCGGTTACGCGACGCGGATGCTCGACACCGCCGTCTGGGACGTGATCGTCGAGATCCTCGAAGCCACGGTGTTCGCCCTGATCGGCCTGCAGCTGATCCCGATCCTGCGCGACGTCGACTTCTGGAGCGGCTGGCAGCTCATCGGATACGGCACCGCCGCGTTCGCGATCGTGGTCGTGGCGCGGTTCGGCGGCGTCTACACCTTCGGTTACCTGGGCGACCAGTTCACCAGACGGTTCCGCGGCACGCCGCCGTTCCGGGGCTCGGCCGAGTCCCAGGCCCACCGGGTCCTGTTCGTGGTCAGCTGGGCCGGCATGCGCGGCGTGGTCTCGCTGGCCGCCGCGCTGTCGATCCCGATCACCACCAACCACGGCGAACCGCTGCCGGACCGCGAACTGGTGCAGTTCCTGACGCTGTTCGTGGTGCTGGCCACCCTCATCGTGCAGGGACTGACGCTGCCGCCCCTGATCCGGCGGCTCGGTATCAGCGCCATGGAGGAGGTGAAGGAGGACGCTTTCGCCTACTGCAGCGCGATGAGCACCGCCGCCAACGCCGGCCTGGCCCGCCTCGAGGATTTGGAGGAATCGCTGCCGGACCCGGCCGTGGACCGCATGCGCGACCAGGCCCTGTGGCGCGGCGAACGCGCCCGGCGCTACGCGCAGCAGGTCGCCGCCGGCGGTCCCAGCGCCAACGCCACGGCGGTCGACGACGCGCGGCGCTCGATGCTGGACGCCGAGCGCGCGGCGATCGAGCACCTGCGGGATTCGCGGGAGATCAACGACGACGTGTACCGGCGGGTCCTGAACCAGCTGGACCTGGAGGAGGCGTTCATGGAGCGGCGCGGGGGGCATTAGCCCCCCGGCCGGCTCGCAGCACTGTTTGCCTCTGGTGCTTCTCAGCGCCCGAACACCATCAGCGCCCGAACACCATCAGTGCCCGAACATCATCAGTGCCCGACCATCATCGTCACCAGCTTGACGACCACCAGGACCGTCGCCACCGCCAGATACGTCCGCAGCACCGCCAGGCTCACCCGCCGCGCGGCGGAGAACTCGGCCTGACCCAGCTCGGCCAGCGGCGGAGTCCGCCACTCGTCGCGGCCGGAGCGGTCGACGACCTCCGCGACGTACCCCGGAGCCCGCCGCGCCAGCAGGGCCTTGGCGCCCAGCCCGGCGCCGAGCGCCAGCGCCCCGGCGGCGCACAGCGCCAGGATCAGCTCGATCTGCCCGGCGGTGATGCCCGGGTCCAGCACCGATCCGGTCAGCACCAGGGACAGCGCCACCAGCACCGCGATCACCCCGGCGGTGAACACCGTGGTCCGGCGGCCGTTCACCCACGGCCCCAGGACCGCCTTGTCGGTGCACAGCAGCAACAGGTACACCGAGGCCGACGGCAGCAGCACCCCGGCCAGCGCCTGCACGCCGACCGTCAGCACGCCCTGCACGTGGTCGCTGGCCACCAGCACGATGGTCGCGGCCAGCGCGATCACGCCGACGTAGACCGCGTAGAAACCCTTGGCCTGCTTCACGCCGCGGTGCAGCGAGTGGTTGATCTTCAGGCAGTCGCCCATGGCGTAGGCGGTGGACAGCGACACCGCGAACGCGCCGATGATCGAGGCGTCCAGCAGCGCCACCGCGAACAGGTCGCCGAGCACCCGGCCGCCGTACGCGGACAGGCCGCGCGCCACGTCGGCGGTGTCGGTGAACGGGCCCGGCAGGTGCGCCGCGGCGACCGCGCCCAGCCCGATGGTCGCCGCCGCGCCGACCACCACCACGACGATCCCGATCGACAGGTCCGCCTTCTCGTACTTCATGAATTGCGGGGTGATGCGCTTGTCGATGACGTAGCTCTGCTGGAAGAACAGCTGCCAGGGCGCCACCGTGGTCCCGACGATGCCGATCACCA
>JABFWL010000345.1 GCA_013362315.1 Catenulispora sp.
GCTGTCCCAGCGTTCCCAGATCGTCGTCGCGCCCTGCGTCACCGGGTACAGCCAGGACGGGCACTCGGTCTGCAGCAGCAGCCGGTAGGCGGCGTCGAGGTGGCCGGTCTCGGTGAGGGCGTCGCAGATCAGCGGGGTGCCCACGAAGCCGGTGGCGACCTTGTAGCCGCCGGCGCGGACCAGCTCGGCCAGCCGGTCGCCGGCGCGTGCCCGCTGCGTGGCGTCGGTGAGCAGCGCGAACTGCAGCGCCAGCGCGTAGGCGGTCGGCGCATCGGCCATCAGCCGCCCGGCGCCGGTGACGTACTCCGCCTGGAACGCCGCGCGCACCTCGGCGGCCAGCTCCGCGTAGATTGCGGCGTCCTGCTCGCGGCCGAGGACCGTCGCGACGCTCGCCACGATCTCGGCGGAGCGGGCGAAGTACGCGGTGGCGACGATCTCGGCGGGGGTCTTGGCCAACTCCGGACGTTCGGCCGGGGCCGTCGGGTCGAGCCAGTCGCCGAACTGGAATCCGGTGTCCCACAGCCGGGACGGTCCGGCCGCCACGGACTCGCGGTCGACCCAGGCACGCATGCTGTCGAACTGCGCCGCCAGCAGGCCGGCGTCGCCGAAGCGCTGGTACAGCACCCACGGGACGACGGTCGCGGCGTCGCCCCAGGCCGCGGTCGGCAGGTCGGCGCCTGGGACGCACTTGGGGACCACGAACGGCACCGTGCCGTCCGGGCCCTGCTCGGACGCCAGGTCGGCGAGCCAGGAGCCGAGGAAGCCAGCACTGTCGTACAGGAACGAGGCAGTGGGGGAGAAGACCTGGATGTCGCCGGTCCAGCCGAGGCGCTCGTCACGTTGCGGGCAGTCCGTGGGGACGTCCAGGAAGTTGCCGCGCATGCCCCACACGACGTTCTCGTGCAGCCGGTTCACCAGCGGGTCGGAGCACTCGAAGAAGCCGGTGCGCTCCAGGTCGGAGTGGATGACGACAGCTCGCAGGTCGTCCGCGCGCAGCTCACCGGGCCAGCCGGTGACCTCGGCGTAGCGGAAGCCGTGGAAGGTGAACCGCGGCTCCCACGTCTCCGGCCCTCCGCCGCGCAGGATGTAGCGGTCGGTGGCCTCGGCAGTTCGCAGTGGGCCGACGGCCAGCTCGCCGTCCTCGAGCACCTCGGCGTGCCGCAGAGTGATCTCCTGTCCGGCGTCCCCGGACACGGTGAGCCGGATCCGGCCGACGAGGTTCTGTCCGAAGTCGAGGAGCGGCTTGCCCGACGGGGAGGTCTGGATCGCGACCGGCGCCACCTCCTCGATCCGCCGAACCGCCGGACCTGTCGGGGCGACTAGCGTGGCGAGGTCACGGGACTCGACCCGCACCGCGTGCCACTCGGTCGGGGCCAGGCGCGCGTCGTGGGTTTCGCCGTCGTAGATGCTGCTGCGGCGGATCGGCCCGGTTGCCGCGCTCCAGCGTCCGTCGGCGTCGGTCGCGATCGTCTCGACGGAGCCGTCGGGGTAGCGGATCTCCAGCTGTGCGAGCCATGCGAGCCGGTCTCCGTAGATGGCGCGGGTCTTGCCGTCGAAGCCGATACGTCCCCGATACCAGCCATCGCCCAGGATCGCGCCGAGGGTGTTGTCGCCTTCGCGGATCAGGTCCGTCACGTCGTAGGTCTGATAGCGAAGCCGCTTGTCGTAGGGTGTCCAGCCTGGCGTCAGGACCTGGTCGCCGACGACGGCCCCGTTCAACGACGCCTCGTATACGCCCAGGGCGGTCGCGTAGAGCCGCGCCGAGCTGAAACCGGGGCGCACAGTGAACTCGCGCCGCAGCTCGGTGGCCGGCTGGTCCTGCTGAGCGTCCTCGTCCCAGTCCGCCGAGAGGAACTGCGCCGACCAGTCCTCGGGCCGCAGCAAGCCGGCCTCCGCGTATGCGACCGGGCTCCAGTCCGAGGCCAGTCCATCGGAACCGGTCACCCGAACCCGCACACCCACCCGCTCACGGGAAGACAAAGCAGAGAACGGCCACGGCACGAGCACCGACTCGTCGGTGGCGACAGCTACCCGTGCCGGTGCGCTGTCATCGGGCCCGACCAGCTCCACCTCATAGGACGTCTGCTGCCACCCGGGAGAGTCGGTCCGCACCCGCCACGACAGGCGCGGCCTTGTTTCACCGATGCCCAAGGCGAGTCGGTGGTGCTCGAAACGGACCGCCTCGACGACCGGCGGCAGCAGGGGCGACACAGACACGATCGATGCTTCCTCACCGCCGGGATGCCGCCCGGCTGATTATAACGATTCAATACAACGCGGCTCGCGGGCTGCTTGGCCCGGATTTCCTCGTCCGTAACCCTAGCGTTGAAACCCAAATAGAGCTAGGTTTCGAGCACGTTAACGCAGGCAAGCTGCGGCGACGGGTCGGCGACATGGGCTTCGCTCCTCGACGACGCCGTCCGCCGCATGCGCTGAAAGGGTTCAACGCCCATCGGCTCGCCGATGCGCACTGCCCCATTCGATACCCATCCGACCCACCCGACCCTCCGGGCCCAGAAGCCCCAGGCCGGGTCTCGCGCTCCGCGTAATCTGCGGCAAGCGCCGTCAACGAGAGGCACACCGCTGTGACATCCTCTG
This sequence comes from Catenulispora sp., assembly GCA_013362315.1. Taxonomy (GTDB): domain Bacteria; phylum Actinomycetota; class Actinomycetes; order Streptomycetales; family Catenulisporaceae; genus Catenulispora. The sequence continues at coordinate 2,599 of JABFWL010000345.1, forward strand.
CACCTTCCACCGCAGCGCCGCGCGCCGGCGCTGACGGCGACGCGGGCGCTGCCCGCGGTGCGCGCTACGCGCTGATCGTGCTGGCCCTGCTCTGGCCGGCCCAGCTGCTGTCGCTGATCGGCATGCTGACCGGCAACGCGCAGGCCAAGGTCGCGCTGCACTTCCACACCACCCAGATCCAGTGGTTCCTCCTGTCCTCGGCACTGGTCGGCACCGCGATCGCGCCGTTCGTCATCAAGGCCGCCGACCTGTACGGCAAGCACCAGGTGATGATCGTCATCACCGTGCTCGGCCTGATCGGCGACGTCATTGCAGCGGCCGCCCCGAGCTACGGCGTCATGCTCGCCGGCCGTGCCATCGCCGGCTTCTACGCCCCGATCGCGGCGCTGGCCTACGCCGCCGTCCGCGAGGTGTTGCCGCCCAAGAAGGCCGTGGCCGCCAGCTCGATCATGGGCTCCGGCATCGCCCTGGTCGCCCTGGGCGGGCCGTTCCTGACCGGATGGCTGCTGGACTCGTTCGGATTCCGCGGCGTGCTGTGGGCGATGGCCACGGCCACCGCGATCAGCCTGGTGCTGTTGGTCGGCTTCCTGCCCGGGACCGACTACCGCGACCCCGAGGCCCGGATGGACTGGATCGGCGGCACGCTGCTCGGCGGCGGACTTGCCGCGCTGACCTTCGGCATCGGCAAAGGCACCGAGTGGGGCTGGACGAACGCCTCCACCCTGGGATTCATCATCGGCGGCCTGATCGCCCTGGTCCTGTTCGTCATCTCGCAGAACGTCGTCAAGCACCCGTTCGTCCACCTGGCGATGCTCAAGCGCCGGCCGGTGTGGACCGTCGTGATGGCCACCGCGCTGACCGGCGGCGCCGTCTTCGGCGCCGCGGTCATCTCCCAGCTGCTCGCGCTGTACCCGAAGGTCGTCGTCCCCTATCCGATCCCCGGTGGCAACGGCGCGACCACCATGGTCCACATGTCCGACGGCCTGGGCTGGAGCGCCACCCACAACGCGATCGTCGGCATCCCGGCCAGCATCACGATCCTGGCGTTGGGCTTCGGCACCGGCATCGCGGTCCGCAAGATCGACAGCCGTCTGCCGTACCGGCTCGGCGCCTTGCTGGTCGCGATCGGCTTCGCCCTGCAGGCCTCATTCCACCACAACGCGACCCAGCTGATCGCCGCCAGTTTCGGGTACGCATTGGGTTTCGGCATGATCGTCGCGGTGGGCCCGGTGCTGGTCATCGAGGCGGTCGCCCCCGAGGAGCAGGCGCTGGCCTCCGGCGTGCAGAACATGGCGATGGGCGTGGTGACGACCCTGGTCACCACCTTGTGCTACGTCGTTCTGTCCCACCACCAGATGGTGCTGCAGGGTACCGCCCTCTACCTGGACCAGGGATACAAGGATGCGTTCTACTTCGGTGCGGCTGTGGCAGCCGTCGGCCTGCTGGCCGCTCTGCTGATTCCGCGACTCAAGCGAGTCAGCGAACTTCAGGGCTGATTCCGGCGTGTCCGGGCACTGCGGGAGCAGTGCCCGGCCTCATGCCGTGGCCCGGACGGTGGTGTCGCGTGGTGCGCACAACTGGTTGAAGACCTCGATGGCGGCGGCCATGTCCACGCTCCGATCGAGCAGCCACCTGATCTGAAGTCCGTCGGCGACCGCCAGCAGTAGCCGAGCCAACTGCCGGGCGTCCGCGTCCGTCCTGACCGTTCCCTGGTCCTGCCCCTGGCGCAGTCCCTCCGTGACGGCGTCCTCAAGATCCGTGTACCGCTCCGTGAAGTACGCGTGCGCCGGATGTGCCGGATCGATGGCCGCGGCCGACAGGGTGACGAACAGCTCGACCAGTCCCGGAGTCTTGGTGTTGTGCTCAGCGGTGCGGGCCACGGCCTCACCGGAGGTGGCCACCGAGTCGCGGGTCGCACTGGTGTCCCGGGCGTCGCGTTCGGCGAGGACGGCGACGAACAGCTCTTCGCGGGAGCCGAAGTAGTGCAGCAGCCCGGCCTGTGACATGCCGAGGCGCTCGGCGATCTCCTTGAGCGAGGAACCGCGTTCGCCGTGCTCGGCGAACACCTCCAGCGCGGTCTGCAGGATCTGCGCGCGGCGTTCGACGCCCTTGCGGTAGGGCCCGCGCGTCTTCCGTTCAGCGGTCACGGGGTTGACGGTATCGCGGAGCGCGCGGGCGTTGAAAACTGAATAACATTTGGTTTTAATGGCGACATGGCGACATCACGAGTGTGAGGAACTTATGACAAGTCCCGATCTGACCCTCGACGAGAAGGCTTCCCTGCTGTCCGGCCGCGACCTCTGGTCGACCAAGGCCGCGGAGCACGCGGGGATCCGCGCACTGGTCCTGACCGACGGCCCGCACGGCGTGCGGTTCCAGACCGGTGAGGCCGACAACCTGGGCATCAACGCGTCCGTACCGGCGACGTGCTACCCGCCGGCGGTCGCCCTTGCGTCCAGCTGGGACGCCGATCTGGTCGCGCGGGTCGGGCAGGCGCTCGGCCGGGAAGCCCGAGCTCTGGGCATCGACGTTCTGCTCGGGCCCGGCGTGAACATCAAGCGCTCGCCGCTGTGCGGACGCAACTTCGAGTACTTCTCCGAAGACCCGCTGCTGGCCGGCGTCCTCGGCACGGCGCACGTCAAGGGCCTGCAGAGCCAAGGCGTCGGCGCCAGCGTCAAGCACTTCGCGGCCAACAACCAGGAGACCGACCGGATGCGCGTCAGCGCCGACGTCGACGAGCGCACCCTGCGCGAGATCTACCTGCCGGCCTTCGAACGCGTCGTCACCGAGGCCCGGCCCGCCACGGTCATGGCCGCCTACAACAAGGTCAACGGCACCTACGCCACCGAGAACACCTGGCTGCTGACCAAGGTTCTCCGTGCGGAGTGGGGCTTCGAAGGGCTCGTCGTCTCCGACTGGGGCGCCGTCAGCGACCGGGTCGCCGCCCTCGCGGCCGGCACTGACCTCACCATGCCCGGCGATGCCAAGGGCGACCACACTGTCGCCGCCGCAGTCCGCGCTGGGGCGTTGGACGAGGCCGTGGTGGACCGGGCCGTGGCCCGGCTGCGCGCAGTGGCCACCACGACCGGCAGCGAAAAACAGGACGTGGATTTCGCCGCGCACCACCGGCTCGCCCGCGAGGTCGCCGCCGAATGTCTGGTGCTGCTCAAGAACGACAATGCCGCGCTGCCACTGGCCGACACGGGCTCGATCGCCGTCGTCGGCGAGTTCGCCACGACCCTGCGCTATCAGGGTGGCGGCAGTTCCCACATCAACGCCACCGAGGTCGACAGTCCGCTGGAGGAACTGCGCAAACTGCTGCCCGAGGCGCACATCGACTACGCGCGCGGGTTCGACCCCACGGGCACGGCCGACGCCGCCGGACTCCGTGCGGGAGCCGTCGCCGCCGCGGCGAAGGCCGACGTCAGCGTGATCTTCGCCGGGCTGGCCGAGCGCGACGAATCCGAAGGCTTCGACCGCGAGCACATCGCGCTGCCCGCGGAGCAGGTCCAGCTCATCTCGGCCGTGGCCGGCGCGAGTCGCAAGACGGTCGTCGTGCTGTTCAACGGCGGCGTGGTCAGCATGGAGGGCTGGCACGACTCGGTGGACGCCGTCGTCGAGGCCTGGCTGCCCGGCCAGGCCGGCGGCGGCGCGGTCGCCGACGTGCTCACCGGCCGGACCAACCCCTCAGGTCGCCTCGCCGAGAGCATCCCGCTCCGGCTCAACGACACGCCGTCCTTCCTGAACTTCCCCGGCGAAGCCGGACACGTCCGCTACGGCGAGGGCGTCATGGTCGGCTACCGCTACTACGAGACTGCCGACGTCGCCGTGCGCTACCCGTTCGGGCACGGCCTGAGCTACACCACCTTCGAATACAGCGATCTGCGCTTGGCCGACGTGACCGCCGACACCGCGACGGTACAGGTCCGGGTCACCAACACCGGCGACCGCGCAGGCAAGCACGTGGTCCAGATCTACGTTGCCGCGCCCAAGCGGCCCGTGAGCACCCCGGTCCGCGAACTGCGCGGGTTCACCAAGGTCGCTCTGGAACCGGGTGAGAGCGTCGTCGCCGAAATCCGCCTCGACCGTCGCGCATTCGCCTACTACGACATCACGGCTGGCAAGTGGGCCGTGGCCGGCGGCTTCTACCAGGTCCAGGTCGGGTACTCGGCGCACGACATCGCCGTGCAGGTCGCGCTCGAGCTGCCCGGAGACGCCGACGTCAGGCCGCTGACGATGGACTCCACAGTCGGCGAGTGGTTCGGACACCCCGTGGTCGGCCCGGCGCTGACGGCGTACATGGCCGAGGGGATGACGGAGGAACAGGCGGCGGCCGCCGCCGAGCACCAGGACATGGTGCGCATGGTCGAGTCCATGCCGATGCGTCCGTTCCTCGGCTTCCTGCCCAACCCGATCCCGGAGGACAAGCTCGCGGAGTTCATGGCCATGAGCGTCCAGGCCGTGTGAGATCTGGTGACAACCGATGCGCCGTGCGGCCGGGATCCGATCCTGGCGGCACGCCGCATAGCCGTGCCCAGCGAACTCGTGCCTCAGCGGACGCGGTACATGCTCGAAGCCCGGACAACCAGTTCCGGCTGCAGGATGACGTGCCGGTGCTCGTGCTCGGTCTCCGTCTCGTCATCGGCGGAAACCTCCTGCAGGAGCAGTTCGGCGGCCAGCCGGCCCATGTCGGCCGAGGGCTGACGGACCGACGTCAGCGGCACCGCGGTGGCCGACGCGAAGTCGATGTCGTCGTAGCCGACTACCGCCATCTCGTCGGGCACCTTCACCCCCGCGGCGAACAGGGCCTGTTGCAGTCCCATGGCCAGCAGGTCGTTGGCGCAGAAGACCGCGGTCGGCCGCTCCGGCAGGCCGAGCAGCCTCGCAGCGGCGTCGCGTCCACCGGCGATGTCCAGATGCCGCGTCGGAATCTCGGTGAGGGTTTCAGCAGGCAGACCGGCAGCTGCGATCGCCTGGAGCGCACCGGTGCGCCGGTCCTTGATCTGCTGCAAGTGCTGCGGGCCGCTGACGTACGCGATCCGGCGGTGCCCCTGCGCCAGCAGATGCCCGGCGGCCAAGGCGCCGCCGGCGACGTCGTCCACTGACACCGAGCAACCCTGCGACTCCTCGGCCAGGCGGTCCACCATCACGTGCGGGATGCCCTGGCGGCGCAGCGGGGCCAGAGTGCGGCCACTGGGATCGGCGGGAGTCACCAAGACTCCGCGAACCCTCTGCTCGATGAACAGCTCGATGTACTCGGCTTCCTCCGCCGGGGACTGCGCGGTGTTGCACACCATGACGCCGAGCCCGGCGGCGCGGGCGGCGCGCTCGGCACCCCGCGCGACGTCCACGAAGAACGGGTTGCCCATGTCGAGCACCAGCAGGGCGATGATGCGGCTGCTGCCGGAGCGCAGCTGGCGCGCGGACTCGCTGCGGACGTAGCCGAGCCGCTGGACCACGGCGTTGATCCGCTCCCGGGTTTGCGGCGCCACCGACTGGGGCCGGTTGAAGGTGTTCGAGACGGTACCGACCGAGACCCCGGCCGCCTTGGCGACGTCCTTGATGCCGACCGCCTGCTTGGCCACGTCCTCGCCGCTCCGTCCGAGTGAATTGATTCATTGTCTGCGGCGATGGTAGCGCGGATACCCGCTGGTGATCTCCCAGGGTGTTGACGGCTGAAACTCGAACGGCCTAAGGTCTTGGCATCGACGGTATTGAATCGTTTCATCTGACTCGTTTCCTTTGACAGACGTGGGGTGTACGGCCGATGGCTGAGGTGTCCGCGGTGCAGGCCGCGCTTTCCGCGCAGGTGATCGAGACTCCGTCGTGGGGTTATGGGAACTCCGGGACGCGGTTCAAGGTGTTCGCCCAGGCCGGTGTGCCGCGCGATCCGTTCGAGAAGATCGCGGACGCCGCGCAAGTGCACGCCGTGACCGGCGTGGCGCCGCTGGTGTCGCTGCACATCCCCTGGGACAAGGTCGAGGACTATGAGGCCTTGGCGCGGCACGCGGCCGAGCACGGCGTCCGGATCGGAATGATCAACTCGAACACGTTCCAGGACGACGACTACAAGATCGGCTCCGTCGCGCATCCGGATGCGAAGATCCGGCGCAAGGCGGTGGACCACCTGCTGGAGTGTGTCGACATCATGGACGTCACCGGCTCGGACAGCCTGAAGCTGTGGTTCGCCGATGGCACCAACTACCCGGGCCAGGACGACATCATGGCGCGGCAGGACCGGCTGTTCGAGGCTTTGACCGAGGTGTACGCGCGGCTCGGCGACGGGCAGCGGATGGTGCTGGAGTACAAGCTGTTCGAGCCGGCCTTCTACACCACCGATGTGCCCGACTGGGGAACGTCGTACGCGCACTGCCTGAAGCTGGGCGACAAGGCGCAGGTCGTCGTCGACACCGGCCACCACGCGCCGGGCACCAACATCGAGTTCATCGTGGCTTTCCTGTTGCGGGAGAAGAAGCTGGGCGCGTTCGACTTCAACTCGCGCTTCTATGCCGACGATGACCTGATGGTCGGCTCGGCGGACCCGTTCCAGCTGTTCCGGATACTGCACGAGGTGGCCAAGAACGGCGGCTTCGACCCGGCGAACAAGGTGGCCTTCATGCTCGACCAGTGCCACAACATCGAGGCCAAGATCCCGGCGGTCATCCGCTCGGTGATGAACGTGCAGGAGGCCACGGCCAAGGCGCTGCTGGTGGACCTAGATGCCTTGAAGAGCGCGCAGCAGTCCGGAGACGTGCTCGGCGCGAACGCGGTGCTGATGGACGCGTACAACACCGACGTGCGTCCGCTGCTGCGTGAAGTACGCGAGGAGATGGGTCTCGACCCCGATCCGCTGGCGGCGTACCGGGCGTCGGGCTACGCCGAGAAGATCGTCGCCGAGCGGGTCGGCGGCACGCAGGCCGGCTGGGGCGCGTGATGACCGAGGGGACGGACACTGTGAAAGCTCTGATCGAGCGGTCGAACCGGCTCGGCTCCGATCCGAAGAACACGAACTACGCCGGCGGCAACACCTCGGCGAAGGGGATCGAGACCGATCCGGTGACCGGCGAGGACGTCGAGCTGCTGTGGGTGAAGGGTTCCGGCGGCGACCTAGGGACGCTGTCCGAGCCGGGTCTGGCGGTGTTGCGTCTGGATCGGCTGCGCGCGCTGACCGGGATGTATCCCGGGGTCGAGCGCGAGGACGAGATGGTCGCGGCGTTCGACTACTGCCTGCACGGCAAGGGCGGCGCGGCACCGTCGATCGACACCGCGATGCACGGCCTGGTGGACGCCGCGCACATCGACCATCTGCACCCTGACTCGGGCATCGCCCTGGCCTGCGCGGCGGACGGGGAGAAGCTGACCGCCGAGTGCTTCGGCGACGCGGTCGTGTGGGTGCCGTGGCGGCGCCCCGGCTTCCAACTGGGTCTGGACATCGCCGCGGTCAAGGAAGCCAACCCCCAGGCCATCGGCTGCATCCTGGGCGGCCACGGCATCACCGCCTGGGGTGCCACCTCGGCGGAATGCGAGGCCAACTCCCTGCACATCATCCGGACCGCCGAACGGTTCCTCGCCGAGCGCGGCCGTCCGGAGCCGTTCGGCCCGGTCGTCCCCGGGTTCGAGCCGCTGCCGCAGGACGAGCGGCGGGCGCGCGCCGCCGAGCTCGCTCCGCATATCAGGGCGCTGGCGTCAGCTGACCGGCCGCAGGTTGGGCACTTCACGGACACCAATGTGGTGTTGGACTTCCTGTCCCGTGCCGAGCACCCGCGGCTGGCGGCGCTCGGTACGTCGTGTCCAGACCACTTCCTGCGGACCAAGGTGCGTCCGCTGGTCGTGGACCTGCCGGCGACCGCCCCGATCGAGGAGGTCATAGCCCGGCTCGGTGAGCTGCACGGTGAATACCGTGCGGACTACGCGGCCTACTACGATCGGCATGCGACCCCTGATTCGCCGCCGATGCGGGGCGCGGACCCGGCGATCGTGCTGGTCCCGGGGGTCGGGATGTTCAGCTTCGGCCGGGACAAGCAGACGGCGCGCGTCGCGGGTGAGTTCTACGTCAACGCGATCAACGTGATGCGCGGGGCGGAGGCGGTCTCGGCGTACGCTCCGATCGAGGAGTCGGAGAAGTTCCGGATCGAGTACTGGGCGCTGGAGGAGGCCAAGCTCGCCCGGATGCCCAAGCCCAAGCCGCTGGCCACCCGGGTGGCCCTGGTGACCGGCGCGGGATCGGGCATCGGCAAGGCGATCGCGCACCGGCTGGTGGCTGAGGGTGCCTGCGTCGTGGTCGCGGACCTGAACACGCAGAACGCCGAGGCGGTCGCCGCCGAGCTCGGCGGCCCGGACAAGGCGGTCGCGGTCACGGTCGACGTGACCTCCGAGGACCAGATCAGCGCCGCGTTCGCCGCGGCGGTGCTGGCGTTCGGCGGCGTGGACCTGGTCGTGAACAACGCCGGTATCAGCATCTCCAAGCCGCTGCTGGAGACCACGGCTCGGGACTGGGATCTACAGCACGACATCATGGCGCGCGGCTCGTTCCTCGTCTCGCGAGAGGCGGCGCGCGTGATGGCGGCGCAGAAGCTCGGCGGTGACATCGTCTACATCGCCTCGAAGAACGCCGTCTTCGCCGGCCCGAACAACATCGCCTACTCCGCGACCAAGGCCGACCAGGCCCACCAGGTGCGGCTGCTGGCCGCCGAGCTCGGGGAGCACGGGATCCGGGTCAACGGCGTGAACCCCGACGGCGTGGTGCGCGGCTCGGGGATCTTCGCCGCAGGGTGGGGCGCGCAGCGTGCGGCCACCTATGGGATTCCGGAGGAGAAGCTTGGCGAGTTCTACGCCCAGCGCACCATCCTCAAGCGCGAGGTGCTGCCCGAGCACGTGGCCAACGCGGTGTTCGCTCTTGTCGGCGGCGACCTGACCCACACCACCGGCCTGCACATCCCCGTCGACGCCGGCGTCGCGGCGGCGTTCCTGCGATGAGCACGGGCACCAGGACCGTCGCGGCGGTCGATCTCGGGGCGTCCAGCGGCCGGGTCATGGTCGGGCGCGTCGGCGGCGACACGCTGACGCTGCAGGAGGCGCACCGGTTCCCGAATCGGCCGGTGTCCGTCAACGGCACCCTGCATTGGGACATCCTGGCGCTGTATCAGGGCGTCCTGGACGGGCTGCGCGCCGCGGGGCCGGTCGACTCGGTGGGGATCGACAGCTGGGCCGTGGACTACGGGTTGCTCGATGCCGACGGAGTACTGCTCGGGAACCCGGTGTGCTACCGGGATGCCCGCACCGAGGGCATCGCCGAGCAGGTGTGGAAGTCGGTGCCGGCCGACGAGCTCTATGTCGCGACCGGTATCCAGCACGCGCCGTTCAACACCCTGTATCAGCTGATCGCCGCGCGCGGCACAGCGCAGTTCGCCGCCGCGCGGACCGCGCTGCTGATCCCGGACCTGATCGGGTACTGGCTCACCGGTGCGGTGGGGACCGAGGTCACCAACGCCTCGACGACGCAGTTGCTGGACCCGGTCACCCGGGACTGGTCGCGTGCGCTGGCCAGGCGGCTGGGCATCGACACCGGCTTGTTCGGGCCGCTGCGGCAGCCCGCAGACCGGATCGGTGGCTTGCTGCCGTCGGTGCTGGAGGCGACCGGTCTGACCGGACCGGTTCCGGTGACCGCGGTGGCCTCGCACGACACCGCGTCGGCGGTGGCCGCCGTCCCGGCGGCGCCCGGCGAGCGCTTCGCCTACATCTGCACGGGCACGTGGTCGCTGGCCGGTCTGGAGCTGGACGCCCCGGTCCTGACCGAGGCCGCCCGGAAGGCGAACTTCACCAACGAGGCCGGTATCGACGGCACCATCAGGTTCCTGCGCAACATCATGGGCCTGTGGCTGCTGCAGGAATGCATGCGCCAGTGGGGGATCTCCGACGTCCAGCCGCTGCTCGCGGCCGCCGCAGAGGTCCCGGCGCTGCGCTCGGTGGTGGACGCGGCCGACCCGGTGTTCCTGGCCCCCGGACACATGGCCGACCGTATCGCGGCAGCCTGCCGGGACAGCGGCCAGCCGGTTCCGGCGGCGCCGGCGGAGTTCACCCGATGCATCCTCGACTCCCTCGCGCTGGCTCACCGCGCCGCCATCGAGCAGGCCCAGCAGCTGGCCGGCCACCCGGTTGACGTGGTCCACATCGTCGGCGGCGGCTCCCGCAACGCTCTACTGTGCCAGCTGACCGCGGACGCCTGCGGCCTGCCGGTGGTCGCGGGCCCCGCCGAGGCCGCCGCCCTGGGAAACGTCCTCGTCCAGGGCCGCCCTTTCGGCCTGGGCGGAGACCGTGCCGCCATGCGGTCACTGCTGGGCCGCACCCAGCCGCTGGTCCGGTACGAACCGTCGGGCGACCCGGCCACCTGGAGGGAGGCGGCTGCGCGGATCGCCTGACCGCACGCCATGGCCGCCGCCGCAGCACCCTGCTACCCGACCACCACATCTACGTCGTCCGCGTGCCCGACCAGCACCTGCGGGTGTGGCGTGGTCCGCGGGAAAGAGGATGCACCGAACGGCACCCACATCAGCAAGCCCGCGGCGACCGCCCCCAGGGCCCGCTCGATCGGTGCGCCCCGGCGGGTGACACGGGGCGGGGAGTGGAACGGTTCAGCCGCCAGATGGCTGTGATGGGTGGATAGGGGGAAGCCCTGCCGCCGAATGAATGCGGTCGCCACAGCGTCAGCCCGCGCTGCGATGTCGTGAAATCGCAAAGCATTGACGTTGCGACGGCGGCCCCGAGACGATGAGTGCCATGGGTCTGCTGCGCCGGATACGGGCCGAACTGTCCACGGGGGAGAACCTCGAGCTCTACACCACCGTCCTGCTCGCGCTCACGCTGGCCGCACTCGGGATGTTCGATGTGGTCGGCGACAAGGTCCTGGTCGCCGCCACCCTCGCGACCCTGGCGCTGCTGGCGATCGGATCACTGGGCAGCCGCCGGCGAGTGGAGGACCTGACCGAACTGGTGCGCGCCCACAAAGCCGGCGAGCCGTCCGCGACCGAATTCTTCGCCAAGGACAAGCCGAACCTGCGCGAGCAGGTCCGCGACGCCCGGGACATCAGAATCCTGGGAGTCACCCTGTCCCGAACGATCCGCAACATCGTCGACGAGCTGCAGCACAGCGCCCGCAGCGGCGGGATGATCAAGGTGGCGCTCATCGATCCGACGACCGACGCCCCGGCCCAGGCCGCCGCCCGCAGCACCATCTCCGCCCCACCCGGCGTGTTCGAGAACCGGCTGCGCCCGACGATCGACCTGTTGATCGAGCTGGCCCGCACGCCGGGCGCCGAAGGCCGGGTCGAGGTGCGGTTCCTGCCGTTCGTTCCAGCCTTCGGTCTCGTACTGCTCGACGCCCAGCGCAGCGGCGGCCGCATCCACGTGGACGTCTACTCGCACAAATCCGCCGGCGGAGACGCGGTGTTCACCCTCGCGCCGCACCGCGACGGCGAGTGGTACCCGCATTTCGAGGCCGAATTCGAACGTGTCTGGGAGGCCGGCCGGCCCGCGGAGGCGTCCGACGGGTTCCCGGCGTCAGCCGCCACGGCGACTTAGCCGGTGGTCGCTGAGGGTGATGCTCACTGGCTGAGCTGTGCCTCCACGGTCGTCCCGGTGAAGCGCCGCGTCGGACCGTCGGCGTACTCCGAGACGGCCTTGATGAAGCGCTGGAAGTTCTCGCCGGCTCTGTGGAGCTCCACGGCCGCCTCGTCCACGTATGCCTCGTTGAGGTAGAACACCAGCGGGTCGTCGGGGTCGACGAGGACGTCGAACCGCAGGCAGCCCGGTTCGGTGGCCAGGGAGCCCCGCGCGTCTCGCAGGGCTTCGGCGATGAAGTCCGCGCGGCGCTCGGCGCGGACGGTGAAGCTGACGGCGAACTGGTACACGGTGGGCTCCTCAGCTGGGAATGAGCGGTCGCCGGCGCGACGAAGTGCTCCGTGCGGGAGCACCTGCTCGGCGGCTCAGCCCCAAGGAAAGCCCACGAGGTCCCGGCCGCGCCAATAGCCCCGCGAGGCCGGGACATAGGCTCGGGCCTATCGCCAGAGCAAGGAGCGGCCGTGAACGACCACCGGGACGTCGAACTCCGCCATCTCCGCTCCTTCGTCACCGTCGCCGAGGAGGGCACGATGACGGAGGCCGCGCGGGTGCTGCGGATTTCGCAGCCCAGCCTGAGCCAGCAGATCAGCACCCTGGAACGGCGGGTCGGGGCCCCGCTGTTCCACCGCAGGCCCACGGGGATGGAGCTGACCGAGGGCGGCCGGATCCTGTACGCGAGCGCCAGCCGTGCCCTGGCCGAGATCGAGTCGGCGCTGGTGCAGGCACGCGACGCGCGACGCCGGGTCCAGGTGGGGATCTGCGGCACCGTTCCGGAGCACCTGCTGGCGCGGGTCGAGCGGATCTTCGGCGACGACGGATCCCTGGACGCCGAGTTCGTCGGGGCCGACTCCCAGGAGCAACTAGACCTGCTGCGGACCGGCACCCTGGCCTTCGGCGTGATGCGGGTCTTCCACACCGCCGAAGGCCTGGCCGCGCTGACCCTGGCTGACGAGCCGCTGGGCGTACAGCTCCGTTCCGACCACCCGCTGGCCGAACGCAAAGTCCTGACGTGGGCCGACCTCGCAGGCCAAGAACTCCTGTGGTTTCCCGCCAAGCGCAACCCGCGCTTCGCCGAATACGTTCTTGCCCACCTCGCCGCTCACGGCTGGTCGCCACGCCTGCATATCGTCGACGCGAACAGTCCAGCCCTGTACCGTCACCACCTGCGTAACAGCCAGAACCTGGTCACCCTGCAAGCCAGGAACGGCAACACAGCGGATGCGGCGATGACATGGCGGCCGCTCGCGTCCGACCCGCCGCGCCAACGCTTCATCCTCGCCACACTCGGCGACAGCCCGTGGGCGGGACTGCTTGCTCACCTCGGGAGCCGTTCGGCCGGCGAAAGCTCATTCGGTTCCTGAGCGGTCTCGAGGTCAGGGGGATTCGCCAAGTGCCTGCACGAGATTCGGCAGCAAGGCGGTGGCGGTTTCGATGTCGGGGGTGAGATCGCGGTCCGCGGTGTCGCGGGGCAGCACCTCGCACAGATCCAGCGCCAGCCGCAATCCGTCGGGCGTCTTCCGGTCCCGCATGCGCAGCGCACGGACTGCGGCGACCAGTTCGCAGGCCAGCAGCGTCCGGTAGTTCTCAGTCGCCGTGAGCGCCTGTTTGGCGGCCAGCGACGCGAAGCTGGCGTCCTCTTCCACACCGCGCGACAGGGTCACGCTTTGCAGCCCCGCGGGTGTGGCGGCGGCGCGCAGTTCGGCCAGGGCCGAGGCGGCGACGTACTCCAGGATCATCACGCCGGAGGCCCCGGGAGTCCCGTCCCCGAGGAACGGGGGGAGCCGGGTGAAGAAGGGTTCGATCAGCGCGGCGAGTCGTCCCAGGATGAGCTGCCCGGTTTGGGCCACGCCCAGGACGGCGGTGTCCAGCGCCATCTGCAGGTGGCTGGCGTGGAAGCCGCCGTGGTGCGCGAGCGCGGTCTCCTCGGGCTCCCCGGACAGGAGCACGGGATTCTCCGAAGGTGCGTTGACCATCGGGGTGATGGTGTCCGACAGTGCGCGCAGCGAGTCCAGCGCGGCGCCTTGCGACTGCGGCAGGACCCGCAGGCCGAGCGGGTCCTGGATCCGCGCCGGCGGTGAGTCGGACGCGGTCAGTGCGCGCAGCCACGCGTTCACCCGCCGGGTGCCCGCGAACGGGGTGACCCGGTCGACGCCCCGGGAGAAGGCTTCGCGGTTGCCGTCGACGGCGGCGAACGTCAGGGCCGCGACCACCACCGCGGCCTGCGCCGTCCGCTCGAGGTCGACGCAGGCCAGCGCCGCGTCGGCGAGGGTGGCGGCGTTGCTGCTCAGGAACGGCAGCGCGTCGTGCGCGGTGAACGGGATGACCGCCGGCAGCGGTGCCGCAGTGGGCCCCTCGCCCATCAGGGCCAGCGCGGTGGTCGCCAGGGCCGACAGATCGCCGGTGCCTATGCCTCCGTGTTCGCGGATCGTGGGCAGCGCGTCGGCCCGGATCATGGCGGCCAGCCCGTCCAGGACCACCGGGTGGGCGCCGCTGCCGCCGGCCGCGAGCTGGTTGAGCCGGATCACCAGCATCGCCCTGACACGCTCGGCGGACCGGACGGGACCGGCGGCGGTGGCGTGGCTGCGCAGCAGCGCGACGGCGTGGGCGGCCGGATCGTCCACCGGAACCATGCGGTTCGCGCCGACTCCGGTGGAGCGGCCGTACACCGTGCGCACCTTGGAGATCTCGGCCGCGATCCGATAGGAGGCCGCGGCACGCGCGCGGCCGGAATCGGCGAGTTCCACCGGCTCGCCACGCCGCGCGGCCTGCGCGATCTGCCCGCAGTCCAACCGGGTTCCGTCAAGGTCGATCATGACCATCTCCTCCTGGCGACGGCGGTCGTCCGCGCCAGTCGTCCACGCCGGTTGCGCCGGGGTCTTCCGCAGTGGCGCCAAGTGTGCCACGCTTTCGTCTGCTGGCAAGCCCCTTTCATCTGTTGGCAACCTCGGCAATCCTGTGGAAACAGGTGAATGCGAAAGTGGCGGCGATGACCTCGACAGCCGAACAGTCGAATCCTGCGACCCGCACGGTGGAACGCGCTCTGGGCCTGCTGGCCGTGGTCTGCGACGAAGGCTCGATCAGCCTGTCCGACTCGGCCCGCAGCGCGGGCCTCGCGCCGAGCACGGCCCTGCGACTGCTCCGGACCCTGGAGAGCGGCGGGTTCGTGCGCCGCGACCCCGACGGCCTGTTCCACGCCGGGCCGCGGATCATCCAGATCGGAGCGACCGCGCTCGGCCGGCAGGAACTCGTCAAGGCGGCCGAACCCGCCTTGCACCGGATCGTGAAGGCCAGTGGGGAGACCAGCTATCTGAGCATCCGCGGGGCCGGCGAGCGGGCGCTGTACATCGGCATGGTGGAAGGCGTCCACGCGGTGCGGCACACGGGCTGGGTCGGCCGCACCATCCCGCTGGACGGCACCGCCGCCGGGGCGGTGCTGCTGGGCGCCGTCCCGGACTGCGGCTACATGATCGTCCGGTCCAGCGTGGAACCGGACGTGTCGTCCGTGGCCGCACCGATAACGTGGCCCGGCGGGGTGGTCGGCGCGCTCAGTGTCGTCGGCCCCACCTATCGTATCGACGAGGAACGGGCGGAGGTGTTCGGACGGATCGTGAGCGAGGAAGCTCGGGCACTGTCCGGACAGTTCACCACACCCAGCCGAAGAGCACGCGACGGAGGTGAGAGCCGGTGATCCGGTTCGAATCGATAACGAAGACCTATCCTGACGGCACCGTGGCCGTCGACTCGCTCGATCTCGAAGCTCCCTCCGGCCAGATCACCGTGCTCGTCGGGCCCTCCGGATGCGGCAAGACCACGTCGCTGCGGATGATCAACCGGATGATCGAGCCCACCTCGGGCCGGATCTGGCTGGACGACCGGGACACCGGCCGGATCCCGGCCGCCGAGCTGCGCCGCGGGATCGGCTACGTCATCCAGCACGCCGGGCTGTTCCCGCACCGCACCATCATCGACAACGTCGCCACGGTGCCGTATCTGCTCGGCTGGGACAAGAAGAAGGCGCGCACCCGCGCCGCGGAGCTGTTGGAGCAGGTCGGGTTGCCGGCCCACTTCGCCAAGCGCTACCCGGCCCAGCTGTCCGGCGGCCAGCAGCAGCGGGTCGGCGTCGCCCGGGCGCTGGCCGCCGACCCGCCGGTGATGTTGATGGATGAGCCCTTCAGCGCCGTCGACCCGGTCGTGCGCGACCAGTTGCAGGACGAATTCCTTCGCCTGCAAAGCGAACTGGGCAAGACCATCGTGTTCGTCACCCACGACATCGACGAGGCGATCAAGCTCGGGGACCAGGTCGCGGTGCTGCGCGTGGGCGGCCGGCTGGCGCAGCTGGCCACGCCGGCGGAGCTGCTCAACCGGCCGGTCGACGCCTTCGTGGCCGGCTTCGTGGGCCGGGACCGCGGCTATCGCGCGCTCGCCTTCAGCACCGCCGGCCGGCTGTCCACCCGCGAGGAGCCGACCGTGCGGCTCGGCGCGCCGGTGCCGGCCGGCACCGACGACGCGGACGGGTGGCTGCTCGTCGTCAACGATGCGGACGAGCCGCAAGGCTGGCTGAAGCTGGGCGAGTCCGGCGCCGACGGAGAGGTCGTCACCGACGCCATGCTGCACCGCGGCGGAACCCTGGCCCACCAGGGCGGATCGCTGCGCGCGGCGCTGGACGCGGCGCTCTCCTCACCGTCCGGGCGCGGGGTCGTGGTCGAGGAGGACGGCCGGCTGGCCGGCTCGCTCACCGCCAGTGAAGTGCTCGCCCTGATCGAGAACCCGCTGCCGCAGCCGGAGCCGCAGCCGTGATCCTCGCCGATTCGAGCTCGTCGAGCTCCCCCCTGCACTTCTGGGGCTACTTCCTGGACCATCGCGCCGAAGACCTGCGCTGGCTGTGGGATCACACGTACCTGTCCCTGATCCCGGTCGTCATCGGGCTGGTCATCGCGCTGCCGCTGGGCTGGCTGTCCCGCCGCTACGGATGGCTCTACCCGCCGATGGTGTCGATCTCCGGCCTGCTCTACACGATTCCGTCGATCGCGCTGTTCGTCATGGTGCCGCCACTGCTCGGGCTCAAGTCGTTGGACCCGTTGCAGGTGCCGATCGCGCTGACGGTCTATTCGGTCGCGCTGTTGGTGCGGGTGGTCGCCGACGGCCTGGCCTCGGTGCCCGAGGACGTGGCGCAGGCCGCGACAGCCGTCGGCTACAAGCGTCTCAGCCTGCTGTTCCGGGTCGAGCTGCCGATCGCCGTCCCGGTGATCGCGGCGGGTCTGCGGGTCGCCACCGTGTCCAACGTCAGCATGGTCGCCATCGCCGGGACCATCGGCCAGGAGAACCTCGGCCGGCTCTTCGACCAGGGGAAGCAGTTGTCGACCACGGGTCCCTACTACCCGCCGATCGTGCTGGGCATCGTGCTCTGCGTGCTGCTGGCGCTGACCTTCGACCTGCTGATCGTCTTCGGTACCCGAATGCTGACACCTTGGCGCAGAGCGGTGGTGGGACGATGATCGGCGATGTCCTGACGTGGCTCAACGACCCGGCCCACTGGCGCGACACGCGCGTGGACAAGGGGATCCCCACGCAGCTCCAGACCCACATCACGTTCACTCTGATCGCCCTGGCCATCGCGCTGGCGCTGGCGCTGCCCCTGGGTCTGTTCATCGGTCACACCGGGCGGCTGACGTTCCTGGTCACCGCCGCCAACGCGCTGCGCGCGCTGCCGACGGTCGGCGTGCTGGTGCTGCTCACGGTGATCATCTCGCCGCACTTCCACGGGCGCACAGACCTCGGCTTCGTGATCCCCACCGAGATCGTGCTGGTCTTCCTGGCCGTCCCGCCGATCCTGTCCAACACCTACGCCGGCGTGCAGAACGTCAGCGCGGCGGCCCGGGACGCGGCGGCCGGGATGGGCATGACGGGGACCCAGGTGCTCCGCAAGGTCGAGCTGCCCTGCAGCCTGCCGTTGATCTTCTCCGGATTCCGCAGCGCCACCCTGCAGGTGATCGCGACCGCGACCGTCGCCTCCTATGTGACGCTGGGCGGCCTCGGCGCGTTCATCTACGACGGACTGCAGCAGCAGGACTTCCCGCAGATGATCGGCGGGGGTGTGCTCGTGGCACTGCTCGCGCTGCTGGCGGACCTGCTGCTGGCGACGATCCAGCGCTATGCGGTCTCGCGCGGGATCTCCGGCCGTTTCTCGACGAAGTCCGTCATCCCGGCGGACGCGGCCACAGCTCAGGTCCGCACCGCGGAGGCGTCAACGGTCTGACGCGTCGCGCAACCAGTACCGGGCCTGTCAACACCGACCAAGGAGAATAATGAATCGCAAGGCCATCACCGTCGGCGCGGCTGCGGCCGCCCTGGCCCTGGCGCTCACCGCCTGCGGAAGTGACAGCGGCAAGAGCACCACCTCCGGATCCACCGGATCCACCGGATCCGGAGGCTCAACCGCGACGATCGCCAGCAAGCTGATCCTCGGCGGCCCGCCGGAGTTCAAGACCCGCACGGACGGCGTCCCGGGGCTGCAGAAGAACTACGGCGTGGTCTTCAGCGGGTACAAAGTGCTCGACACCGGCGGTCCGGTCACCGTGACCGCGCTCAAGAACGGCCAGGTCGACGCCGCCGACCTGTTCACCACCGACCCGTCGATCGCCGCGAACGGCTTCGTGATCCTGCAGGACCCCAAGAACAACTTCGCCGCTCAGAACGTGCTGCCCCTGATCTCCAAGGCGAAGGCCACCGACGGGGTCACGAAGGTCCTGAACGGGATCTCGGCCAAGCTCGACACGGCGGGCCTGGGCGCGATCCTGACCAAGGTGCAGAACGACAAGCAGGACCCGGACGCCGTCGCCAAGCAGTGGCTGAAGGACCAGGGCCTGGACGCGGCCGGCACGGACGCCGCCGGCGTGACGCTCACGGTCGGTTCGGCCAACTTCCCCGAGAGCGTGGTGCTGGCGCAGATCTACGCCGAGGCGCTCAAGGACCACGGCGCGACTGTTTCGACCAAGTTGAACATCGGGGCCCGCGAGGTGTACGTCCCCGGACTCAAGGACGGCTCCATAGACCTGATCCCGGAGTACAACGGCTCCATCCTGCAGTACCTCGACAAGAATGCCACCGCGACCTCGTCGGACGACGTGTACGCCGCACTCCAGAAGGCGCTGCCGCCCAACCTGGTCGTGCTGGACCAGTCCAAGGCCCAGGACAGCGACGCCATCGTCGTCACCAAGGCGACAGCCGACAAGTACGGCCTGACCTCGATCGCCGACCTCGCCAAGACACAGTAGTCCGGTACTCGGTACGCCGGCCGGCGCGACTCGGGGACGAAACATCGGTGCTCTAGCTTCCGCAGGATGACGAGCCCTCCGAATCGGCGCAGGCCGGTGGCCGGTTGGATCTGGCAGCTGGCGGCCGACCGGCCCGGCACCATGCACGAGGTGATCCGCGACGAACTGCGCGCGGTGATCCTGGCCGGGCCGGCGCGGCCGGGCATGCCGATCAACGTGGACGACGTGGCGCAGCGCTTCGGCGCCAGCCGGATCCCGGTGCGCGAGGCGCTGAAGACCCTGATCGGCGAGGGCCTGGTCGATCACGAGCCGCGCGCCGGGTATCGCGTCGCGCAGCTCACCCGCACCGAACTCGCCGAGCTGTACGTCGTGCGCGAAGCTCTGGAGTCCGCGGCGCTGAGCACCGCCGTGGGGTCGGCGAGCGCCGAGGACGACGCGCGGGTGGCCGCCGCGCACGACGCGCTGACCAGCGCGATCCAGGAGCACGACGCCCGCGGCCATCACGTGCACAGCCGCCGCCTGCACTTCGCGCTGGCGGGTCCGTGCCAGATGCGACGGCTGCTGGGCATGCTCGAAACGGCGTGGAACATCACCGAGCCCCTTCAGCCGATGGCGCACCTCTCGCACGAGATGACGTCCTCCTTGCACGACGACCACCGCTTGATGGTCGAAGCCTTCCACGCGCGCGACGCGGCGGCGCTGCTCGCGGCCTCGTCCGCGCACTACCGGCGGCTGCAGGAGGTCGTCGCGAGCCTTCCCGCCACCCGGCTGCGTACCTAGCTTTCGGATATATCCGCGCGGTCATCGTCCCGCAACAGCGCATTCCTAGCATCTTCGGCATCAGGCCAGGCCAGGTGAATGCGAAGGAGGACAAGGATGACCGTCACCGAAAGTCCGGGCGAGGTCCGCCGCGAATACGATCCGCGGCTGACGAACGAGGAGCTCGCCCCGCTCAAGCAGCAGACCTGGGGCACGTACAACATCTTCGCGTTCTGGATGTCGGACGTGCACAGCGTCGGGGGGTATCTCACCGCGGGCAGCCTGTTCGCGCTCGGCCTGACGAGCTGGCAGGTCTTCATCTGCCTCATCGTCGGCATCGTCATCGTGCAGTTCTTCTGCAACCTGGTCGCCAAGCCGAGTCAGCAAGCCGGCGTGCCCTACCCGGTGACCAGCCGCGCGTCGTTCGGCGTGCTCGGCGCGAACATCCCCGCGATCATCCGGGGACTGATCGCGGTGGCGTGGTACGGCGTGCAGACCTTCCTGGCCGCCGAGTCGCTGAACATCGTCTTCCTCAAGCTGTGGCCCGGACTCGCGCCGTACGCCGACGTGCATCGGCACGGCCTGCTCGGCCTGTCCTACCTCGGCTACCTGAGCTACGCGATCCTGTGGGTGCTGCAGGCGGCGCTGTTCTGGCGCGGTATGGAGACCATCCGCAGGTTCATCGACCTGGCCGGTCCCGCCGTGTACGTCCTCATGGTCGTGCTCTGCGTCTACATGCTGACGAAGGCCCACTGGCACGTCGATCTGAACCTCTCCAGCCGGCACCTGAGCGGCTGGTCGCTGGTCTGGACCCTGTGCGGAGCCACGGCGGCCGTGGTCGCGTACTTCTCCGGACCGATGCTCAACTTCGGCGACTTCTCCCGCTACGCCAAGTCCCACTCCGCGGTGAAGCGGGGCAACCTGCTCGGCCTGCCGGTCAACTTCGTGATGTTCTCGCTGCTCACGGTGCTGACCGCGGCGGCGACGGTGCCCGTCTACGGTCAGCTGATCACCGATCCGATCCAGACGGTGCAGAAGATCGGCAACACCTTCGCGATCATCGTGGGCGGCGTCACGTTCGTCACCGCCACCGTCGGCATCAACATCGTCGCCAACTTCATCTCGCCGGCCTTCGACTTCTCGCACGTCAGCCCGCAGAAGGTGAGCTGGCGGGCGGGCGGCATGATCGCGGCCGTCGGGTCGCTGCTGATCACGCCGTGGAACTGGTACAACAACCCGGACGCGATCTTCTGGACGCTCGGCCTGCTCGGCGCGCTGATCGGTCCGTTGTTCGGCATCCTGATCGCCGACTACTACCTGATCCGCGATCAGAAGATCGTGGTCGACGACCTGTTCACCCTGGAGGAGGACGGGGCGTACTACTACCGCCGCGGGTACAACCCCGCGGCCATCAAGGCCGTCGCCGTCTCCGGTGCCGTCTCGCTCGCCTCGGTCATCGTGCCCAAGGTCGGGGACGTGCTGACCTGGCTGCCGCAGTACGGCTGGTTCGTCGGCTGCGGCGTCGGCTTCCTGTCCTACTGGCTGATCGCGCGGCCGGCTCAGCAGCGGTGATCATCAAGGTCGTCAATCCGAACACCACGGCGTCGATGACGCGGATGATCGCCAAGGCGGCGAGCGCCGCGGCCGGCCCCGGCGCGCGCGTGGTCGCGACCACCTCGGGCAGCGGGCCGGCCTCGATCGAGTCGCACTATGACGAGGCGCTCAGCGTCCCCGGCCTGCTCGCCGAGATCACCGGCGGCGAGCCGGCGGACGGGTTCGTCGTCGCGTGCTTCGGCGATCCGGGACTGGACGCGGCCCGCGAGGTCGCGTCCGGCCCGGTCGCCGGGATCGCCGAGGCGGGGATGCGCGCGGCCACCTACCTCGGCCGGACGTTCGGCGTGGTCACGACACTCGGGCGCGCGACGGGGCGCACCTGGGAACTCGCTCACCGCTACGGTGTCGCGGCGCAGTGCCGCGGCGTCCGCGCGACGGACATCCCGGTCCTCGATCTCGAGGCGGACAGCTCGGCACGGGCTCGCATCCTCCTGGAGTGCCGCGCGGCGATCGAGACCGACGGCGCCGAGGTCATCGTGCTCGGCTGCGCGGGAATGGCGGACCTGTGCGCCGATCTGCGCCGCGAGCTCGCGATCCCGGTGATCGACGGGGTGGCCGCCGCCGTCGCCGCGGTCGAGGGTCTGGTCCGGCTGGGCCTGGGCACCAGCCGGATCGGCGAGTACGACCGGCCGCCGGCCAAGCCCTACCGGGGGCTGCTCGCGGGGTTCGAACTCGGCGGCGGCCCCGGCGCTGTCACACGGGTTCGATGAAACAGGATTTTCAAATCCGGGGCACGCCGGTGAAACGCCGCGTACCTAGCTTCACGGCATGACCACGGCTACCGCTCAGATTCTGCAGCCGGATTCCGGTCCGGTGCGGGCCCGGCACTATCTGCCCGCCACGACCGGAACCGTGCTGTGGGGGCGGCTGCCGTGCGAGCTGGACGCGCCGGTGCTCACCGTCGACCCGGGCGCCGAGGTGACCATCGACACCGTCAGCCACGAGGGCGTTCTCGAGGACCAGGGGCGGGACCCGGTCACGTTCTTCGCCGGGCACGGCGTCGAATCGGAACTGGTGTTGCGGGACGCCATCGCTCTGGCGCGCTCGTTCCCGGGGCGCGATCCCGCGCGCGACGGCCCGCACGTGGTCACCGGGCCGATCCGGATACGCGGGGCCGCGCCCGGCGACCTGCTGAAGATGACGGTGCTCGAGACGCTGCCGCGGGTGCCGTACGGGATCATCTCGAACCGGCACGGCAAAGGCGCGCTGCCGGGTGAGTTCCCGCGCGCTCCGGGTACCGTGAGCGTCTTCGCCGAGCTCGACGGGACCGGCTGCGCCGCGATGGCGGCGCGCGCCGGGCTGGCACGCACGGTGCGGTTCCCGGTCGCGCCGTTCCTCGGGATCATGGGTGTCGCCGTCGCCGGGCACGAGCGCCCGCACTCGGTGCCGCCCGGGGCGCACGGCGGCAACCTCGATATCAAGCTGCTGACGGCAGGCAGTTCGCTGTACCTGCCGGTGCAGGTCGCCGGAGCGCTGGCATACGTGGGCGACCCGCACTTCGCCCAGGGCGACGGCGAGGTGGCCCTGACAGCGCTGGAGGCCTCGCTGCGGGTCACCGTGCGGTTCGACGTGATCGGTCAGGCCGAGGCGCTCGACCGGTTCGGCCGGCTCGCCGGGGCGCTGGCCGAGACCGCCGACCATCTGATCCCGACCGGGCTCGACACCGATCTGGACGAGGCGATGCGCCGCTGCGTGCGCGCCGCCGTCGCACTGCTGCAGGCCAGGTTCGGCATGGATCCCGAGCACGCGCTGGCCTATCTGAGCGCCGCGACCGACTTCCACATCTCGCAGGTCGTGGACGTGGTGAGCGGGGTGCATGCCCGGATCCGCGTCGCCGACTTCGATGTCGCCGCGGCGTCGCGGTGACGTCGAAGCCGCGACACCCCACCTATCGACCATCGACCATAGAGAGGAAGCCCGAGCGTGATAGAGCTCGCGAAGGAATACCGTGTGCGGCTGCCCGACTGGATCGAGGACGAACTGGCCGAACTGCCGGACGCGGTCCCGGACCTCGAGGACCGGATGCGGTTGCTGCACCGGCTGGCCGACCGCAACTGGCGGGAGGGCAACGGCGGTCCGTTCGCGGCGCTGGTCGCCGAGCGCGACACCGGCCGGATCGTGTCGATCGGGGTGAACGTGGTGCTCGCCTCCGGGGTCTCCAGCGCGCACGCCGAGGTGGTCGCCCTGGGCCTGGCCCAGGCCGGGATCGGCGGCTGGGACCTCGGCGGCACCGGGCTGCCGACGCACGAGCTCGTGGTCAACTGGCGTCCGTGCATCCAGTGCTACGGCGCGGCGATGTGGTCCGGCGTGCGACGCCTCGTGATCGCGGGGGAGGGGCCGGAGCTGGAGGAGATCACCACCTTCGACGAAGGCCCGCTCGGCGCCGACTGGGTCGCGCAGTTCGAGGCGCGCGGTATCGAGGTCGTGCGGGACGTGCTGCGCGACGAGGCCCTGGACGTGTTCCGCGCCTACCGGAAGGCCGTCGACAGTGACGGCCTCGTCGTCTACAACGCCCGGGGAGGCGCGGAATGACGGTGCCGCCGCCGCTGTTCGCCACCGACATCATCACCTTCTACCACCCGGGCTTCTGGGGGATGGACTCCACCGCGGACTTCCGCGCCTGGGCGTCGAAGAACCCGGAGGACTTCTGGCGGCGCGTGATGGACGCCCTCGAAGAAGCCGGAGTCAGCGGCGTCGAGCTGACCTTCGCGCCCGGCGACATCGGCTCGGTCCTGCGGGCCTACGGCTCACCGGCGGCGTTCCGCGGCGAACTCGCGGCGCGCGGGCTCGCCGTCGTCAGCGCGTTCATCGCGGACGAGGAGAGCCTGGACTGGCGGGACCCGGGGAACCTGCCGGCGATCGTCGCCGACGCCGAGCGGCGCGCGGCCTTCCTCGCCGAGACGGGCGCGCGGATCCTCGTCGCCGGGCTGCCGATGCGCAAGACCTTCGGCACGCGGCCGCCGTTCTTCGTCGACGCCGCCTACCTGACGCAGATGGCCGACGTCGCGCACGCCGTCGGCGCGGCGACGGCGGAGCACGGCGTGCGGCTCGCCTTCCACACGGAGTCGAACAGCACGCTGTGGTACGAGCGCGACATCGACCTGTTCATGGCGTTGACCGATCCGCAGTACGTGTGGCTGTGCCCCGACTCGTGCCACATCGCGCTCGGCGGGGGCGACCCCGTCGCGGTCGCGCGCCGGCACGCGCAGCGCGTCGCGCTCGCGCACTGGAAGGACGCGGTCCAGCCGATCGACCGCGATCTCATCATCGACGAGACGATCTTCGTGCAGCAGCAGCCTTATATGGCCGAGCTCGGCGCCGGCATCGTGGACTGGCCGGGCTGGGCCGCCGCGATGGCCCGCACCCCGGCGGCGGACGTCGTGCTCATCGAACTCGACGAGGCAGCCGATCCGGTCACCGCGCTCAGGACGGGGAAGTCGGTGGCGCAGCGCGCCCTGGCTGAAACCCTGGTTTCAGCGGGCGCGCGCTGACTGGAACACGGATTTCACCCGCGCGGTCCGGGCGGACACGGGCGGGAAACACCCGCTGCCTACCGTCGCTTGCACGCGCCGCCCCTTCGCTGTTCCTTCGCCTTTCCCTCGCTTTTCCTTCGCTTTCCCCTCCCCTCCGTCTTCCCCTTCGCCTTCGTCAGGAGCCCTGTCGTGAACGACGATCTCGCCGCCGCCGGAATCAGCCGGCGTTCGATACTGCAATGGGCGGCTCTGGGCGTGACCGCCCCCTCCCTGCTGGCCGCGTGTGGATCCTCGAAGAGTTCGGGGAAGAGCCCGGCCGCGGTCGGGTCCGGGCCGAGTTCCGGCGCCGATCTGGGCTCGATCGCCGTCCAACTGTCCTGGATCAAGAACATCGAGTTCGCCGGGGAGTTCTTCGCGACGACCAAGGGCTACTACAAGGCGGCCGGGTTCTCCGCGGTGAACCTGATCGCGGGCGGTTCGGCGGGCACCTCGGCGGAGTCCGCCGTCGCCTCCGGCAAGGCCTTCGTCGGCCTGTCCTCGCCGGGCGCCACCGGCCCCGCGATCCTGCAGGGGGCGCCGCTCAAGACGGTCGCCACCACATATCAGAAGAACCCGTTCGCCATCCTGTCGATCGCATCCAAGAAGCCGATCGCGACGCCGAAGGACATGGCGGGCAAGAAGATCGGCGTGCAGCAGGGCACGAACCAGGTGTTGTTCAAGGCGCTGCTGACCGCGAACGGCCTGAGCGCCTCGGATGTGACGATCGTGCCCGTGCAGTACGACCCGACCGTGCTGGCCACCGGCGAGGTGGACGGCTACATGGCCTACATCACCAACGAACCGATCCTGATCAAGTCCAAGGGTCTTGAGCCCACGACGTTCCTGTTCGCGGACTACGGGCTGCCGCTGGTCTCCGAGACCTTCGTCGTGCTGCAGGAGTCGATCGACAAGGACCGCGCGAAGGTCAAAGCCCTGCTGAAGGCGGAGATCCAGGGCTGGAAGGACGCCGTGGCCGCGCCCGCGGACTCGGCCGCTCTGGCGGTGAACCAGTTCGGCAAGGACGCCGGCCTGAACCTCACCGAGCAGACCGCCGAGGCCACGGCGCAGAACGATCTGATCGTCAGCGACGACACCAAGAAGAACGGCCTGTTCACCATGACCGACGAGCTGATCGCGAAGAACATCGACGCGCTCGGCAAGGTCGGCGTCAAGGTCACCGCCAAGCAGTTGTTCGACCTGTCGCTGCTGGCGGAGGTCTACGCGGAGAACCCGAGTCTGAAGGCGTGAGGCCAGATGCCAGATGCGACCGGCCCCGGCGGCATCGAACTGCGCGCGCTGACCAAGCACTTCAAGGTCGGCCGGCGCACGATCACCGCTCTCGACGACGTCTCGCTGCACACTCCCGAGGGCCGCTTCCTGTCCCTGCTCGGGCCCTCGGGCTGCGGTAAGTCCACCATCCTGCGCATCGCCGCGGGACTCGAACAGCCCACGTCGGGTGCGGCCGTCATCAACGGGCTGACTCCTCGGGAGCTGCGCCGGGAGCACGCGCTGGGCATCGCGTTCCAGGACTCCGCGCTGCTGCCGTGGCGCTCGGTGACGGCCAACATCCGGCTGCCGCTGGAGGTCGCCGGGGTCAAGCCGGAGCCCGGCTTCATCGAGGACCTGATCCGCCTCGTCGGTCTGGAGGGATTCGAGAAGGCCAAGCCGGCGCACCTGTCCGGCGGCATGCGCCAGCGCGTCTCGATCGCCCGCGCCCTGGTGGTGCGGCCCTCGGTGCTGCTGCTCGACGAGCCGTTCGGCGCGCTCGACGACATGACCAGGCAGCGGATGAACGTCGAGCTGCAGCGGATCCTCGCCGAGCAGCCCGCGACGACCCTGATGGTCACGCACGGCATCGCCGAGGCCGTGTTCCTCTCGGACCACGTCGCGGTGATGAGCGCCCGGCCGGGCCGCATCGTCGAGGTCGTCGACATCGACCTGCCGCGTCCGCGCACCCCCGAGATCATGCGGACCGCGGAGTTCCACGCCTACCACGACCGGCTCTCGGCGCTGCTGTTCGACTCCGAGGCCGCGCAGTCGGCGGGAGCCGCGGTATGACGGCGATCGGCCGGCGCCTGGCCGCCGGCGCCGGGGTGCTGATCCCGCTCGCGGTGTGGGCCCTCGTCGGCGTGTTCGGATTCGGCACGCACGGCGCGGTGCCCACCCCGTGGGCCGTGCTGCACCAGATGACCGTGGACGGCGCGGGACTCTACTGGTCCAACGCGACCGTGACGATCACCTACGCGGCCGAGGGTTTCCTGTGGGGCAACCTCGCCGCCTTCGCCGTCGCCGCCGTGACGCTGCTGGCGCCCCGCCTGGCCCCGGCCGCCTCGCAGCTCGCGGTGCTCAGCTACTGCATGCCGCTGACCGCGATCGGCCCGATCGTGCTGGTGGTGATGGGCGGCCGCGCCCCCACGGTCTTCCTGGCGGCGATGGCGGTGTTCTTCACGACACTGGTCGGCGCCCTGCTCGGCGTACGCTCCTGCGATCCGGCGGCGCTGGACGTGGTGCAGGCCTACGGCGGCAACCGCTGGCACCGGCTCGTGAAGGTCCAGCTGGTCTCCGCTCTGCCTGCGACCATCAACGCGCTGAAGATCGCCGCGCCCTCGGCGATGCTCGGCGCGATCCTCGGTGAGTACCTCGGCGGCGTGGACAGCGGCCTCGGGGTGGCGCTCACCCTCGCCCAGCAGCAGTTCGACGTCGCGCGCACCTGGGCGCTGGCTCTGGTGACCGGCTTGCTGGCGTTCGCCGGCTACGGGTTGTTCTCGGTGCTCGGCCGGGTGCTCACCCCCTGGGCCCGGACGGGAGGGACATCGTGAGGACGGTGTGGCGCATCATCAACCCGCTGCTGGTCTCGGGCGTGGTCGGGCTCTGCCTGTGGTTCGCGGTGGTGTACCTGTTCTCGTTCAGCCCCTATGTCGTCAAGAGCCCGTCGGACGTGTGGACGTACCTGTTCTCCAGTCCCGACGCGGCGGCCAACCGTTCCTCGGTCCTGCAGCCGTTGGGCACCACACTCGGCGACGGCGCGTACGGGTTCTGCTTCGGCATGGCCGCGGCCGTCGCCGCCGCCCTGGCCTTCGTCACCGCGCCCGCCGTCGAGCGCGCCTTCATGCCGCTGGCGACGCTGCTGCGCTCGGTGCCCCTGGTGACCATGACCCCGCTCATCGTGCTGGTCTTCGGCCGCGGGATCGGCGGCATCGCGGTGATCGGCGGCATTGTCGTGTTCTTCCCCGCACTGGTCACGATTGTGCACGGGCTGCGCGCGGCCCCGCCGCACGCGCTGGACGTGGTCGCGGTCTACGGCGGCGGGCAGCGCAGCGTCCTGGCGAAGGTCGCGCTGCCCGGAGCGCTGCCCTACCTGTTCGCCGCCGCCCGGCTCTCGGTGCCCAGCGCACTGGTCGGCGCCCTCGTCACCGAGTGGCTGGCGACCGGTCAGGGGATCGGCGGGGTGATCCTGTCCGATATCGGAGCGTTCGGCTACCTCCACCTGTGGGCCTCGATCATCGTGCTGACCTCGGTGTCCGTGGTGCTCTACACGCTGGTGGGCGCGGCCGAGGCCATCGTGCTCTCGCGGATGGGCATGGCAGGGGCGGACGCGTGACGGGGACGATGTCTTCCCGCGGCCTGCCCCGCTCAATCCACGGCGACGTGCCGCCGCCGGGGTTGCTGGAGGCGTTCGGCGCATATGAACGAGCCCTGATGGACGACGACCTGCCGGCGCTCGAAGACGCCTTCGTCGACGACGGGCGCGCGCTGCGCGGCGACGCCGCCGGGCTGCTGGTCGGGAGAGAACAGATCAGTGCCTTCCGTGGTACTCGCGGCGGCGTGCCGGCGCGTACGGTGCGCCAGACACACGTCAGGCAGCTGGATCCGGACCATGTGGTGCTGGTGTCGGTCAACGAACCGCTCCAGGGCGGCAGGGGGCTGGTGACCCAGGTCTGGCGACGCTGTGCCGACGCGCGCTGGCGGATCGCCGTGGCGCAGGTGGCCGGTCCCGAGCGGGCCGCCGACCCGACGATCTGGCGGCAGCTCGGGTTCCCGCTGATCGCACCGACCGGCTCCGGGGACCTCGACGGCGAGAGCGTGGCGGTCAAGGACCTGTTCGCGGTGGCGGGCCTGCCCGTCGGCGCGGGGAATCCGGCCTACCTGGCCGAAGCCGGCCCCGAGCACCGGCACGCGAGCGCGGTGCGGATGCTGCTGGACGCCGGGGCCGAGGTGCGCGGCATCGCCCGGACCGACGAGTTCGCCTACAGCATCACCGGAAACAACGCGCACCACGGAACTCCGCCGAACCCGCGTGCGCCGGGCAGGCTGTCCGGCGGCTCGTCGAGCGGACCGGCCGCGGCGGTCGCGGCGGGCCAGGCGAGCATCGGGCTCGGCACCGACACCGCGGGCTCGATCCGCGTCCCGGCGTCGTACCAGGGACTCTGGGGGTTGCGCAGTACTCGCGGAGCCGTCAATACCCGGGGGCTGCTTCCACTGGCACGGAGTTTCGACGCGATCGGGTGGCTGGCGCGCACCCCGGACGTGCTCGCCAGGGCGGCGAGAGTGTCCCTGTCCATGCCGTCCAAAATCGTGACGAGTGGTGAATACGTCCTCTGCCCCGATCTGCTGGAGCTGGTGGATCCGTCCGTACGCGGAGCCTTCACCGAAAGACTCGGCACGATCCCGAAGCCGCGCGAGATCCAGGGTCCTGACCTGGAGGAGACCTTCGCCGCGTTCCGCACGGTGCAGGCGGCCGAAGCCTGGCGGACCCATGGGACGTGGATCCGGGAGCACCCGGACGCCCTCGGACCGGACGTGGCCGCCCGATTCGCCTGGGCCGCCACCGTGACCGCGGACGAGGAGCACTCGGCTCGCGAAGTCCTCGCCGAGATCCGTGCGCGGCTCGACACCGAGCTCCAGGACGGCGTCCTGCTCCTGCCCGCGACACCCACACCCGCGCCGTCGAACCGATCCGAGCCCGCCGCACTCGACGCCGTCCGCACCGCCACCATCAGCCTGACCTGCCTGGCGGCGATCACCGGACGTCCCGCGCTGTCCGCACCGCTGCTCGAAGCCGAGGGTCTGCCGGTCGGCCTGAGCCTCGTCGGGCCGCGCGGGACCGACCTCGACCTCGTCGAGCGCGCCGTCGCTCTCGGACCACCCGGAGGCCGTCCATGACCCCCATGACCCCCATGGCCATCCCGAACAGCCCGCCGAGTCCGCTCGACCCGCCGCCGCGCCTGCTGATGGGCCCCGGGCCGGTCAACGCCCATCCCCGGGTCCTGCGTGCGCTGTCCACCCCGCTGATCGGCCAGTACGACCCGGTGATGACCGGCTACATGTCCGAGACCTCCGCGCTTTACCGGCAGGTCTTCGACACCGGCAACGAGCAGACGCTGCTGGTGGACGGCACCGCGCGGGCCGGCATCGAGGCCGCGCTGGTCTGCCTGCTCGTGCCCGGGGAACGAGTCCTGGTGCCGATCTTCGGGCGCTTCGGACACCTGCTGGCCGAGATCGCCTCGCGGGCGGGCGCCGAGGTGCACACCATCGAGACGCCCTGGGGCACCGTGTTCGATCCCGAAGCCGTCGTGGCGGCCGTTCGCAGGGTCCGGCCTCGAGTGCTCGCGATGGTGCACGGCGACACCTCCACCACCATGCTCCAGCCGCTCGACGGGCTGGGAGAGATCTGCGCCGAACTCGACGTGCTGCTGTACGCCGACGTGACCGCGAGCCTGGGCGGCAACCACTTCGCGGCCGACGCGTGGGGGATCGACGCGGCCACGGCGGGTCTGCAGAAATGCCTCGGCGGCCCCTCGGGCACCGCGCCGGCCACCTTCTCGCCCCGCGCGGTCGCGGCGATCACCGCGCGTCGGCAGGTTGAGGCCGGACTGCGCGAGGACGGCGACGAGGAGAACGCACTGCGCATCGGTTCCAACTACTTCGACCTGGCCATGGTCTTCGACTATTGGGGCCCGAGACGGCTCAACCACCACACCGAGGCGACCAGCGCGCTCTACGCTGCCCGCGAGTGCGCCGCCGTCCTGCTCGACGAGGGCATGAAGGAGGCCGTCGAACGTCATCGGCTGCACGGCTGCGCGATGGCCGCCGGAGTGCGCGGACTCGGTCTGGAAGTCTTCGGCGACCAGGAGCACCGGATGAACAACGTCGTCGGCGTGCTGATCCCGGACGGCGTGGGCGACGCGGCGGTGCGCGCGGCGCTGCTGGCGGACTACGGCATCGAGATCGGCACGTCCTTCGGCCCGCTGCGCGGCCGGATCTGGCGGATCGGGACCATGGGCTACAACGCCCGCAAGGACGCGGTGCTCACCACGCTCGCGGCGCTCGAACAGGTGCTGCGCGGCGCGGGCGCGAAGGTCGTCGCGGGCGGGGGAGTGTCGGCCGCGCATGAGGTCTATCAGGACGATCAGGACGGCGCGCGGCAGGGGGCCGCGCTGTGAGCGCGCGCACCGTGCTCGAACGCTGCGACGAGCTGGCCGCGGTCTCCGCCCTCCCGGACGGCTACGTCGAGCGGACCTACCTGACCGTGGAACACAAGGCCGCCAACGCGTTGACGGCCACCTGGATGACCGAGGCCGGCATGGACGGCACCTGGCAGGACGCGGCCGGCAACGTCTGCGGACGGCTGGAGGGCGAACGGCCCGGCCTTCCGGCGCTGCTGCTCGGCTCGCACCTGGACACCGTCCCGCAGGCGGGCCGGTATGACGGCATCCTCGGCGTGATGATCGCGATCGAGGTGGTGGCGCGGATCGCCGCGAGCGGCGCGGCGTTGCCCTTCGCCCTGGAGGTCGTCGGGTTCGGCGACGAGGAGGGCACCCGCTTCGGCACGACGCTGCTCGGCAGCCGCGCCCTGGCCGGCACCTGGGACCCGGCGTGGTGCGGGCTCCTCGACGCCGACGGCGTGAGCCTGCGCCAGGCCTGCGCGGCGTTCGGTCTCGACCCGGACGCGGTCGGCCGGGCCGCGCGGCGCCCCGAGGACGTGATCGGCTATCTCGAGGCGCACATCGAGCAGGGGCCGGTGCTCGAGCAGCGCGGCCGGCCGCTCGGCCTCGTGACCTCCATCGCCGGCGCCCGCAGAATGCTGGTCACCGTCACCGGACGAGCCGCACACGCAGGGACGCCGTACAGACTCCGCCGGGACGCGCTGGCCGGGGTGAGCGAGGCGATCCTGGCCATCGAGTCCCTCGCCCCGGAGCTCGGGCTGATCGCCACGGTCGGCCGGGTCGGCGCGCAGCCCGGCGCGGTCAACGTCGTGGCGGGCTCGGCCACCTTCAGTCTCGACGTCCGCGCCGCCTGCGACCCACAGCGCGATGCCGGCCTCGAGACGCTGCTGGCGGAAGTGGGCCGGATCTGTACGCGGCGCGAGCTGAGCCTGAGCGTCGAGCACACCCACGCCGCAGAAACCGTGCACTGCGATCCCGCCATGACGGCGGTGCTGGCGCGGGGGATCGCGGCTACCGGAGACCCCGCCGCGCTCGAGCTGTTCTCCCCGCCCGGCCACGACGCGATGGCCGTCGCCGCGCTCACCGGCGTCGGCATGCTCTTCATCCGCTGTGCCGGCGGAGTCAGCCACCACCCCGAGGAGTCCGTTCTCGAAGCCGATGTGGCACTCGCGATCGACGCGATGCACGCCGCCGTCCTCAGTCTCGCCGAGGGGTACGGAACACTGGCCGCATGAACGAGGTACCGATATGAAGCCGGTGCCGATATGAACCCGGTGCCCATCGGGCAGCGCATCGACCGCCAGTACGCCGCGCTGTCCCCGCAGGAGCAGCGCGCCGCCGACGTGGTGCTCGACCGGCTCGACGATCTCGCGGTGTACAGCGCCTCGGAGATCGCCCAGCTGGCCGGCGTGTCCAAGGCCACCGTCTCCCGGCTGGTGCGCCGCCTGGGCTACGAGGACTTCGCCCAGGTCCGGGCCCAGGCCAGGCTGCTGCGCGGGCTCGGCTCGCCGATGGGCGCGTCGGCCCCGGCCGGGTCCGGCGCCGACCCGCTGGCCGCCCACCTGGCCGCCGAACAGCGCAAC
>JABFWL010000712.1 GCA_013362315.1 Catenulispora sp.
CGGCGCTCGTCCTCGCTCATCCCGCCCCAGACGCCGGCGTCCTGGCCGCTCTCCAGCGCCCACTGCAGGCACTGGTCGACCACGTCACAGCGGCGGCATACAGCCTTGGCATCCTCGATCTGCAGCAGCGCGGGCCCGGTGTTCCCGATCGGGAAGAAAAGCTCTGGGTCCTCGTCACGGCAGGCAGCGCGGTGGCGCCAGTCCATGGGGTCCACTCCTTTGGATTCGTCGTGAGTCGTGCGTGCGGCCGGCCCGAGGGCGCCGGGACCCGGCCGGCGGGTCCCCCATGGCCCGGACGGGTCCGGCAGCGTCCTCGTGCCGGGTACTACCGCCACAACGCCGGACGCGGGTGTCCGGTCACTGTGGGTCCTGCTGTTGTACGTCTGTGTACGTTCTCCTCGGCCCCCCTGCCACCGGAAGACCGCCACACGGGGTTCCCCGGTTCCCGCGTACCCCATCCTTGTGAATGTGAACGCTTTCACGAGTAACCCCGCGAGCGGGACCACTCCAACGTCTGGGGCAGTTGGCCTCGGCCGTATGCGCTTGCGCGATCGGCTCACGAGGCGAGACGCAAAGGAAGAACGCGGTGGCGGAAGATCTGATTCCGCGCAGATGTGCCTCGCGCAGATCCAGTCCGCACCGCTGTTTTCCTCGGTGTCCAACCGCACCGGGCCGGGTGATCCGCCGACAGGTGCCTAGACAAAGGTTGTCAGGGGTTCCGGCTGGTGCACAAGCCCTTGGTCCGATGTTTTTGGATTTCCAGGGTGTCTCCTCGCTCACACCTTGCCTTCCAAGGGGGCAAGCGCACGCCAAGGCCAACTCTGAAGGCGCGTGAGCGGGCGACTACCTCGGATTCCGGGGAGACCTCAGGGTCCGGGCGACCGGCCGTGACTCCATGGCATCACATCTTGACGCGCAGCGCGTCGCGAATCGCGCGGAACGTCACACTTTCGCGCAGCCCCAGATGATCGCCGTCCACCTGGAAGTCGGTGGGCACCGACGCGGTGAGGGTGAATTCCGTCAGATCGTGGTGCACGCAGACGTGCTTGCCGCGGACCAGCTTCTCGCTGTCGGTGAACATCTGCCGGACGATCCGCAGCGCCGCGCCGCCGGACATCTTGGTGATCCCGAACAAGTCCAGGCCGACGTCGAACGAGGAGTCCGGGGTGACGACGATCGGCTTGCTCCCCAGATACGTCCACGGCGAAGTGTTGGTGACGATGGCCATGAACAGAGCCGGTATCTCCGTACCGTCGGCGAGTTTCATAGCGATCGGCGGATTCCGCCGGTCCAGGCCGGTCCAGAAATGGCGCAAGGCGGAGCGCACATACAGGCCGCCGGTTGATTTGTGCCCGGCGCGGCGCCGGTCCTCCACTATCCCGACCACGGCCGCGTCGAAGCCGAATCCGGCCGTGAAGGTGAAGTAGCGGTCGTCGGCCTGGCCCATCGACACCGGGCGGGACCGGTCCTCGTGCAGCGCGTCGAGCAGGACGCCGGTGGCCTCGACCGGGTCGTTCGGCAGGCCCAGGGCTCGGGCGAAGACGTTGGTGGAGCCGCCGGGGACCACGCCGAGGTCCGGGCGGCGGCCGCCGGGCGGCAGGTCGGCGGTCAGTATGCCGTTGACGACCTCGTTCACCGTGCCGTCCCCGCCGAGGGCCACGACCAGGTCGAACCCGTCCCGGGCGGCGGCGCGCGCGAGCTCGGCGGCGTGGCCGCGGTAGGCGGTCTCGCCGATCTCGGTGTCCAGCTCGCCGGCCAGCGCGTGGGAGAGCACCTCGCGCGTGCGCGTGGTCGTGCTGGTGGCCTTGGGGTTCATCACCAGGAGCGCACGCATGCGCAAAGATTACTGGTTCCCCTTCCGGCGACCCGCCACCACCCCGCGTCCGGCGTCAGTCGGCCGACACCGTTGCTACGCTCCTGCGTATGCCGAGCAATCCGACCCCGCAGGCGGTACCGGGCACGGACCCGGGGCCCGCGGCGACTCAGATCCCGCGTCCGCTGCTGGGCGCCGCCGCCGTGGTCGCGGCCGAGAGCCTGGTGGCGCTGGTCTACGCGCTCTGGCTGCTGGTCGAGGCGTTCGTCGGGACCCCGCGCGAGCGCGGCCAGGCGATCGCCGTGGCCGTCACCTTCCTGCTCCTGGCCGCGCCGCTGCCGCTGGTGGCCCGCGGGCTGGCGCGGGTGAACATGCGGGCGCGCACGCCCGCGGTCATGCTGCAGCTGCTGGCGCTGTGGATCGCGTACTTCATGGTGAAGGCCGGGTTCTGGGTGGGCGCCGTGCCCACCGTCGCCTGCGCCGTGGCCGGGCTGGCCGGCGTGTTCGCCCCGGCCTCGACCGAGGCGCTGACGCGGAACTGGCGTCGCGACTGACGGTCGAGCCGGGGCGGGTTCGGCGCTTTTCGGCCGGGTTTCTATTCGTGCACGCTGTTCGTTCGCCCTATTCGTCCACCAGGAGCTGGGCGCGCAGCTGCTCCAGGGTGCGGGCCAGCAGGCGCGAGACGTGCATCTGCGAGATGCCGATCTCCTCGGCGATCTGCGACTGCGTCATGTTCCCGAAGAAGCGCAGCAGCAGGATCTTCTTCTCCCGCGGCGGCAGCTGCTCCAGCAGCGGCTTGAGGGATTCGCGGTACTCCACGCCCTCCAGCGCCTCGTCCTCGCTGCCGAGCGAGTCGGCCACGGCCGGGGAGTCCTCGTCGCCGCCCTCGGAGACGTCCAGGGACAGCGTCGAGTAGGCGTTCGCCGACTCCAGCCCCTCCAGGACCTCTTCCTCGCTGATCTTGAGGTACTCGGCGAGCTCGGCGACCGTGGGGGAGCGGCGGTTGCGCTGCGAGAGCTCGCTGGTGGCGCTGGTCAGCGACAGCCGCAGCTCCTGCAGCCGACGCGGCACCCGGACCGCCCAGCCCTTGTCCCGGAAGTGCCGCTTGATCTCGCCGATCACCGTCGGCGTGGCGTAGGTGCTGAACTCCACGCCG
>JABFWL010000064.1 GCA_013362315.1 Catenulispora sp.
GAGCTGGGCCTGACCCAGGACTGGGCCGTGGCCATCATCGGCATCGGCAACCTGGGCCACGCGCTGGCCAACTACGGCGGCTTCGCCTCGCGCGGGTTCCGGGTCGCCGCCCTGTTCGACGCCGATCCGGCGCTCACCGGTTCCGTGGTGGCCGGCGTCCGGGTCCGGCACAGCGACGAGCTGGAGGCCGCGATCCGCGGCCTGGGCATCTCGATCTTCGTGATCGCGACCCCGGCGCCGGCCGCCCAGGCCGTCGCCGACCGCCTGGTGGCCGCCGGGATCACCTCGATCCTGAACTTCGCGCCGGTGGTGCTGAACGTTCCCGAGGGCGTGGACGTGCGCAAGGTGGACCTGTCCATCGAGCTGCAGATCCTCGCCTTCCATGAGCAGCGCAAGGGCGGGCACGCGCTGCCCCAAGGCCCGGGCCCCGGCCCGGCGGCGGACCGGGCTCCGGACCCCGGCGGCGGACGCCGCCCGGCCCGCCCGGCCTCGGCCTCCGCCGCCGGTCCGGCTCCCGGCCGGTCCCTGGACGCCTCTCTGATCGATACCGGGATCCCCTCGTGAGTCTTCTAGCCGTAGGACTGTCCCACCGGTCCGCACCCCACGCGCTGCTGGAGCGGGCGGCGCTGAGCACCGAGCGCACCGGGAAGCTGCTGGCCGACCTGGCCGCCTCGCCGCACGTGCACGAGGCGGCGGCGCTGGCGACCTGCAACCGCATCGAGGTCTACGCCGGCGTGGACAAGTTCCACGCCGCCATGGCCGAGGTCACCGATCTGCTGTCGGTGCACACCGGGATCGCCCCGGCCGAGCTGACGCCGCACCTGTACGTGCACTACGACGGCCGCGCCGTCCAGCACCTGTTCACCGTGGCCTGCGGGCTGGACTCGATGGTGGTCGGCGAGCCGCAGATCCTCGGCCAGCTGCGCGCCGCCCTGGCCACCGCGCAGGAGTTGGGCACCGCCGGGCGCTCGCTGAACGACCTGGTGCAGCAGGCGCTGCGGGTCGGCAAGCGCGCGCACAGCGAGACCGGCCTGGACCGGGCCGGGCAGTCCGTGGTGTCGGTGGCGCTGGACGCCGCCTACCGCGCGCTCGGTGTAGCCGGCGCGACGGGGCTGCGCGCCCTGATCATCGGGGCCGGTTCGATGGCGGCGCTGGCCGCCGCGTCACTGAATCGGGCCGGCGTACGTCACCTGGTTGTGGCGAACAGAACGCAGGAACGGGCTGAGCACCTGGCCGCGCAGTACGGCGGGGTCGCTGTCCCGATAAACGAAATCGTGCCGGCGCTGGGGAAGGCCGACCTCGTGGTCGCCTGCACCGGCGCGCCGGGCTATGTGATCACCGCCGAGATGCTGACCCGCAGCGGGCGCAGCCACTCCGCGGGCACAGCACTGGTCGACCTGGCGCTGCCGCGCGACGTCGACCCGGCGGTGCGCGCGCTGCCCGGGGTGCACGTCGTGGACCTGGAGCGGGTCGCCGAGGACGGCAGCGCGCAGGCGGCCGGGGCGGCGCAGGAGATAGCCGCGGTCCGGGACCTGGTCCTGGCCGAGGTCGAGGCGTATGCCGCCGCGCAGCGCGCGGAATCGGTGGCGCCGACCGTGGCGGCGCTGCGGGTGATGGCCGCCGACGTGGTCCGCGCCGAGCTCGAGCGGCTGCGCGGCAAGACCCCGGGGCTCACCGACAAGGACCGCGCCGAGGTCGAGCAGACCGTGCGCCGCGTCGTCGACAAACTCCTGCACGTGCCCACGGTGCGCGTGAAGCAACTCGCCGGCGCCCCCGGCGGATCCTCCTACGCCGAGGCGCTGCGCGAGCTCTTCGGCCTCGACCCGGCCTCGGTGCAGGCCGTGAGCGCCGCGAACGCCGCGGGCACGACGAATGAGGTGTCAGCATGACCGGGAGTCCGGCTCAAGCCGGAGCGCACGGGGCGCCCGCGGCGCACGGCGCGCTCCGTCTGGGCACCAGGGCCAGCGCCCTGGCCCTGGCCCAGTCCGGGATGGCGGCCGCGGCCCTGACCGCGGCCACCGGCCGGGCGGTGGAGCTGGTCCACATCACCACCTACGGCGACACCTCCCGTGAGGCGCTGTCGAAGATCGGCGGCACCGGGGTGTTCGTCAACGCCCTGCGTGAGGCCCTGTACGCCGGCGAGATCGACTTCGCGGTGCACTCGCTCAAGGACCTGCCCACGGCCGAGCCGGAGGGCCTGCACCTGGCGGCGGTCAGCGAGCGCGCCGCGGTGAACGACGTGCTGGTGGCCCGCGACGGGCTGAAGTTCGCCGACCTGCCGGCCGGCGCCACGGTCGGCACCGGCGCGGCGCGCCGGATGGCGCTGCTGCGCATGCTGCGGCCGGACCTGGAGGTCGTGCCGATCCGCGGCAACGTGGACACCCGGGTGAACTTCGTGCGCTCCGGCAAGCTGGACGCGGTGGTGCTGGCCCTGGCCGGGCTGCAGCGGCTCGGCCGGCAGGACGAGGCCACCGAGGTCTTCGGCCCCGAGGTGATGCTGCCCTCGCCCGGTCAGGGCGCGCTGGCCATCGAGTGCCGGGACCCGGAGCTGGTGCCGGTGCTGGCGGTGCTGGACCACCCGGCGACCCGGGCCGCGGTGACCGCCGAGCGCGCCATGCTCGCGGTCCTGGAGGCCGGCTGCTCGGCCCCGGTCGGCGCGCACGCGGCCGCCGGCGATGACAACGTTTTGGCATTGACCGGCGTGGTTGCTACCGTCAGCGGGTCCCGCAGCCTGCGGCTGCGCGCCACCGGGCCGGTCGCGGACGCCGCCGGGCTGGGCCGGGCCCTGGCCCGGGACCTGCTCGCGCAGGGCGCCGCCGAGCTGATGGAGAGTGCCGCGTGACCCGGCCGATGAGCGAGTTGTTGGAAGTGCTGGAGGGCGCCAAGGGCGCCGGGACGACGGACGGTGGGGGTGAGGCAGGCATGGTGACGACGCAGCGAGGCTCGGCCTCTGCACTCGATTCC
>JABFWL010000609.1 GCA_013362315.1 Catenulispora sp.
CACGCAGGTGGCGCTGCGCCGGGCCGGGTCCACGGCCAGCGTGGTGGACAGGATCGCGCGCGAGCTGCCGCCGCGCACGCCGATCTTCATGAAGCCCTGCATCCCGCGCACCACCGGCACGCGCGCCCCGACGACCAGCTCGCCGCCGGTCAGCTGGGGCACGCCGTCGCGGTCGTAGAAGTCGAACACGGACACCGTCCGCACCCCGCCGACCGAGGCCACCAGCACCTCGGCGCCGAGCGCGGCCAGCACCACCGGCAGGTCCGCCGAGGCCGGCCCGACCATCAGGTTGCCGCCGAGGGTGGCGAAGGAGCGCAGGTGCGGCGCGCCGACGGTGCGCGCGGCCTGCGCCACCGCGGGCACCTGCGCGCGCAGCTCCTGGCGCTGCATCTCGGTGAGGGTGAGGCCGGCGTGCAGCAGCACCTCGCCCGGCCCCGGCGACCAGCCGCGCAGCTCGGCGCAGCGGTGCAGGGTGACGATGGCGGCCGGGTGGCGGCGGCCGGAGGTGATGTCGGGCATCACGACGGTGCCGCCGCCGATGATCACCGCGTCCGGCCGCGCGGCCAGGATCTGCACGGCCTCGACCACGCTCTGCGGGCCGAACAGCGCCGGAACGGCCGAGACCGCGGATCCGGCGAGGCCGGTGGCGAAGGGTTCGCCGGCCGGCTCCGGTGCGGCCGTCTGGCCTGCCGGGACCTGGCCGGCGGCGGGCTGACCAGCGGCCGCCGCCGAGGCGAAGGCCGGGGCGAGGTCGCCGGACCGGGTGACGGCGGCGAACTGGCCGCTGGAGGCCAGGTCGAACGCCTCGCCGTCGCCCGGCTCGGGGGTCCAGAAACTGCTGTCGCCGTCGCCGGGAACGTCATCGGGCAAGTCGAACGTGCCGAGCTCGAAGCCCGGGCGGTCGAAGCCGGGCCGGGCAAAACCCGGCCGCTCGGCATCGCCGCCGAACTCCGCGCTGCCCGCGGCGCGCACCGGCACCGCGTGTCCGGCGTTTCCGGCAGGCGCAGCGGGTCCGGAGCGTTCGGCAGCCCCCCCGCCGGACGGCCCGAAGGCGTCCGGCCCCATGTTCGTGGTCAGTTGGTCCCGCCGTCACCGTCGTCGCCGCCGCCGGGCTCCAGGCCCTCGAAGATCTCCTTGCACTCCGGGCACACGGGGAAGCGGCTCGGGTCGCGGGAGGGAACCCAGACCTTGCCGCACAGCGCGACCAGGGGGGTGCCGAAGACCGACGCCTCCATGATCTTGTCCCGCTCCGCGTAGTGCGCGAAGCGCTCCTCGTCACCTGGGTCGTAGCGGTATTCCGACTCGACGCGTTCCTCGACGATCGTCGAGCCGCCGGTGTCCGGTTCGAAAGTCGGCGTGCTCATGTTCCGAGTCTATGCCGCGCCGCGCCCCTTCCCATCAGGTTCTGGTTCCGCGCAGAGGGGCCCGAACGAGTGACGGCAGGGTGACGGCGGGATCAACCGCCCAATACGGTCACAACGGCCGTAACCACAATGAACGGACAGATGCTGTGACTGAGAACGCGAACACGCCGGTTCCCGAGCCGGAGCCGGGCGGCACTGAAGCTCCGGGAACCGCCGGAGATACCGGAACCGCTGGAAGCATCGGCGCTGACGGAGCCCCCGGAACTGCCGGAGCCCCCGGAACTGCCGGAACTGCCGGAGCAGCCGGAACTGCCGGAACTGCCGGCGCGACTGCGGCCGACCCGGACAACCCCTGGGATGCGACCCCCGACGACGAAGACGAAGCCGGCTACGGCGAGCCTGCCGACCCGAACGCCCCGAACACCGGCGTCGCGGCCACCTTCCTGCCCGGCATCGAGGCGGCCTCGATCCTCGCGCTGCTGGCCGCCCTGCTCGGGGCCGGCGTCTACCTGCTGGTCTACCCGCTGGTCCTGGCGCACGGCGCGGCCCGCACCTGGTCGGACTTCAAGAACAACGTCCCGCGCGGCCGCCAGGACCCGTTCGGAACCGAGCGCGACTGGATCACCTACCAGTCCTGGGGCCACATCATCCTGGGCCTGGTCGCGATCCTGCTGGCGCTGTTCGTGCTCGGCCTGTGG
Organism: Catenulispora sp.; assembly: GCA_013362315.1. Taxonomy (GTDB): domain Bacteria; phylum Actinomycetota; class Actinomycetes; order Streptomycetales; family Catenulisporaceae; genus Catenulispora. The sequence continues at coordinate 2,063 of JABFWL010000609.1, forward strand.
TCGGCGCACAGGAACAAGCTCTACTCCCGCGCCGTCGCCCAAGCCGCGCTGGTGCTGGGGCTGGCCGTGGTGCTCTACGGCATCCTGATGAAAACCGGCGCCATCGGCTCCGAGATTCCGAGCATGAAGGAGATCGGCGGGGCGCTCAGCTCGCAGCAATAAGCAGCAACAGGCAGCAGCCGTGTAGCGGTTGTGCAGCGGTTGTGAGGAAATGGCCCGGACTCGCCGAAGATGCGCGGTACCGGGCCTTAGTTCTGGTCGGGATCCTTAGTTCTGGTCCGGGTCCTCGGTCCAGTTCGCCACCATCGCGATGGTCCCGCCCTGGCGCCGCAGCACCCGCCGCCACAGCTCGTCGGGCTCGGTCGTGAACACGTCGCCCAGTTCCGGCTCCAGCACGTACCAGGCGCGCTGCACCAGCTCCGCGGCCAGTTGGCCCGGGCCCCAGCCGGCGTAGCCGGCGAAGATCCGCAGCGCCGTCAGGTCCGGCGCCAGCACCTCCGGCGGCGCGTCCAGGTCCACCAGGCCGAGCCGGCCGGAGAACTGGCGCCAGCCCAGCGGCTCCTCGCCGGGCATCGAGGCCTCCGGGCGCACGCAGGCGATGCCCAGCGCCGAGTCCAGCGCCACCGGTCCGCCGAGGAACACCGTGGGCGGCTCGGCGGCCAGCGGCGCCCAGGGCTCCAGCACGTCGCCGACGTCCAGCGAGCCGGGGCGGTTCAGGACGACGCCGAGGGTGCCGTCGTCGTCGTGGTCGACGACCAGCACCACGGTGCGGTCGAAGTTCGGGTCGACCAGGACCGTGGTGGCGACCAGCAGTTTGCCGGTCAGCCGTTCCAGCGGCGTGCGGCCGCCGTCCTGCTCCCCCGCGTCGCGCCCTGCGTCCGTCATGGCAGACATGATCCC
>JABFWL010000490.1 GCA_013362315.1 Catenulispora sp.
GCCGCGCCCGAGCCCGCCGGCCACCCGCCGCTGCGCCCGGACATCCGCCGTCTGCTGTCCGCGCTGCACGACGTACCGGCCTATCTGGTCGACCGCAACACCACCGTGCTCGCGTGGAACCGGCCGGCCGCCGCGCTGATCACCGACTTCGGCGCCCTGCCCGCCGAGCAGCGCAACCTGGCCCGGCTGGTGTTCCTGGACGAGGGCATCCGGTCCCTCTACGCCGACTGGCGGGCACGGGCTCGCGACATCACGGGATTCCTGCGCCTGGACGCCGGCCGCCGGCCCGCCGACCCGGGCACCGCCGCCCTGATCGAGGAGCTGTCCGCCGCCAGCCCCGAGTTCCGCGAGCTGTGGGCGGAGCACGAGGTGAAGGACAAGGGCTACGGACGGTACCGGTACCGGCATCCGCTGGTCGGCGAGCTGGAGCTGGCCTACGAGACGCTGCGCCTGCCGTACGACCCCGGCCTGGCCCTGACCGTGCACACCGCCGAGGAGGGCTCGCCCTCCCACACCGCGCTCCGGCTCCTGACCACCTGGGCCGCCGAGCAGACATTCACCGGCTGAACCCGCGTGGACCGGGTCCGGGGCCGCGCCCGGACGTGTCAAGCGCTCGACACCGTCGAGCCGCACGCCACCACCCTGGAGACCGTCCGACCTCGCGGGTCACGCCGCGGCCCAGCCGCCGTCCACGGGGACGATCGCGCCGTTGACGAACGAGGCGGCGTCGGAGGCGAGGAAGAGCGCGGCGTCGGCCATCTGCTCCGGCCGCGCGATGCTCTCGCCGAGGGCCAGCACGGGGGCCAGGCGGTTCAGGCCGGTCTCGTCGAAGGTGGCGGCGGTGGCGATGTTGGTCATGGTGGGGCCGGGCAGGAGGGCGTTGCAGCGGATGCCGTCCTTGGCGTAGGCCCAGGCGACGCTCTTGGTCAGGCCGACGACGCCGTGCTTGGAGGCGGTGTAGGCCACGCCGGCCACGCCGCCGCGGATCCCGGCCTCGGAGGCGGTGTTGACGATCGCGCCGCCGCCCTGGCGCAGCATGTGCGGCAGCACCGCGTGCGTCACCAGGAACGTGCCGGTCAGGTTGATCCGCAGCACCCGTTCCCACTGCTCGACCGTGGTGTCGGCGGGCAGCGCCATCGTGTCCATGATCCCGGCGTTGTTGCACAGCACGTCGATCCGGCCGTACGCGCCGATGGCGGCGTCCACCAGCGCGGCCACGGAGTCCTGGTCGGCGATGTCGGCGGGCACGGCGACGGCCAGGTTCCCGCCGATGTCGGCGGCGGTGCTCGCGGCGCTGTCGGCGTGGATGTCGCAGACCACGACCCGCGCGCCCGCCTTGGCGAAGGCGACGGCCATCGCCCGGCCGATGCCCGAGCCCGCCCCGGTGACCAGGGCCACGCGGTCGTCAAAGGTGTGGGTGGTCAACATGTGTCCTCTCCCGGGGGCACGGCGACCCGACCGGACGGTAGGGTCCGGTTGCACCGTAACCGCTGCGATCAGCGGATGTCGAGCGAAAGCCGGCAGAATCCGGACGGTACGGTCCGGTTGCTACCGTGGCCGGTATGGTTCACACCCGGCGGCCCAACAGGGGACCCAGCGCGGCGGCGGAGAACCGCGCGGCGCTGATCGCGGCGGCCCGCGAATGGTTCGCCACCGACGGCTACGACGCGCCGCTCACCTCCATCGCCCGTACGGCCGGCGTCGGCAAGGGCAGCCTCTACCGGCACTTCCCCGACCGCGCCAGCCTCGCCCTGGCCGTCTTCGAGGAAGGCGTCAACGAGCTGGAGGCGCTGGCCGACCGGCCGGGAACCACCCTGGACGACCTGCTGGCCCTGATGACCGAGCAGGCCATCGCCTCCACCGCGTTCGTCGGCATGGTCAGCGCCCCGGCCGACCCGCGCATCGCCGAGGTGCGCGACCGGGTGGCGGCGTCGCTGCGGACCCCGCTCGAACAGGCGCGGGAGGCCGGCCGCGTGCGCGCGTACGTCACCACCGGCGACCTGGTCACGGCCGTGGGCATGATCGCGGCGCTGCTGGCCAAGATCCCGGCGGACGAGCGGCGCGAGACCGCCGGCCGGGCATGGCTCCTGCTGTTCAAGGGCATCGACTCCCCGGAGGGCCCCGCCTGATCGTCCTATGACGTAACTCACCCTCGTCCGCGCCCCCTCGCATGTCACATCTCGTCGCCGGACGGCGTCTTGAGTGCGTAGGCGAAACGAGGAGGGTCCCATGCGCTCACCGGTGCGGGAACGTCGGTCGTCCGGGCTCGGCCATTGGTCGTTCATGTTCGCCGAGGCGGCGATCTGGTCCTTTGTCGTCCTGGTGGTGACCGGGGTGTTTCTCATGGTGTTCTTCGACCCGGACATGTCTCCGGTGCTCTACCAGGGCGTGTACACGCCGCTGAACGGCATTCCGGTCAGCCGGGCGTTCGACTCGACGATGCGGCTGAGCCTGGAGGTGCGCGGCGGCCTCTTCGTCCGGCAGGTGCACCACTGGTCGGCGCTGGTGTTCGTGGCGGCGGTCGCGCTGCAGTTGCTGCGGATGTTCGTGACCGGCGCGTTCCGCAGGCCGCGCGTGCCGCAGTGGCTGATCTGGGTGACGCTGCTGCCGCTGGGGATGGCCGCCGGGGAGACCGGCAACGTCCTGCCCGACGACATGCTCTCGGGCGGCAGCCTGTGGCTGATCCAGTCGGTCCTGCTGGCCGTCCCCTTCGTGGGCTCGTACGCGTCGCAGCTGCTCTTCGGCGCGCAGTTCCCCGGGGACAGCATCATCCCCACCATGTACTGGGCGCACGTGCTGGTGATCCCGGCCGCCGTCGTCGTGCTGCTCGCCGCGCGCGAATGGCTGGTGCGGCGGCACGGGCACTCGCGGTTCGCCGCGTCGGCGCCGGGCCGTCCCGGCGCCCGCCCGCTGATGGCGGGCGCGACGGCCGGGGTGCTCGTCATCCTGGGGATGGCGTT
>JABFWL010000329.1 GCA_013362315.1 Catenulispora sp.
GTCACCCGCTCGTCGTATAGGTTTGGCTCAGCGCGGCAGGTTCTACATACGGCGAGGAGCGGCACGACACATGTGCGGGATCGCGGGCGTCTTCGGAGCCCATGACGAGGCGATGCTCAAGCGGATGGGCGACGCCATCGCTCACCGGGGCCCCGACGGCGAGGGCCAGCTCTCATTGAACACAGCCAGTGACGGCGCCAATGTCGGCTTTGCCCACCGCCGCCTGGCCATCATCGACCGGGCGCACGGCGACCAGCCGTTCCGCACCGAGGACGGCCGCTACGCCGCCGTCTACAACGGCGAGGTCTACAACTACCGGGAGCTGATGGCCGAGCTGCAGGCGCTCGGGCACACCTTCCGCACGGTCTGCGACACCGAGGTGGTGGTACGGGCCTTCGCCGAGTGGGGCGAGAGCGCGTTCGACCGGTTGAACGGCATGTTCGCGGTGGCCATCCACGACACCGAGACCGGCAAGTCCTACCTGGCGCGCGACCACTTCGGCATCAAGCCGATCTACCTGGCCTCGGTCGACGGCCTGGACGGCGGCCACCGCCTGGTGTTCGGCTCGGAGATCAAGGCGATCCTGGCCTCCGGGCTCGTCGAGGCCAAGCCGGACGACGCCACCGTCTACCGCTACCTCCGCTTCCGGATCCACGAGGACTCCGACCGGACGTTCTTCGCCGGCATCGAGAAGGTGCGGCCCGGCGAGGTCGTCGTCGTCGACAACGGCACCGTCGAGCGGCGCATGTTCACCACGCTGCGCGAGGACCTGCTGGCCGCCGGGCCGCTGTCGCCGTTCACCAAGGACACCACGAAGGAGTTCAAGGACCGGCTCACCGAGGCGATCCGGATGCGCCTGGTCGGCGAGGTGCCGGTCGGCACCGCGCTGTCCGGCGGCCTGGACTCCTCCACCGTCGTCGCCGTCATCAGCAAGCTGATGAAGCAGCACGCGCAGGATGTGGAGTCGGTCGGCTCGACGCAGAACAGCTTCTCCGCGGTGTTCCCCGGCAGCGTCAACGACGAGGAGCGCTACGTCGACGCGGTCATCGCCAGGGCCGAGGGTCCGGTCAACTGCCACAAGGTGAAGCCGAACCCGGACGAGTTCCTGGAGGACCTGGCCGACTTCGTGCGTACCCAGGAAGAGCCGACCATCTCCACCGGACCCTACGCGCAGTACAAGGTGATGCAGGAGGCCACCAAGCACGTCACGGTGCTGCTCGATGGCCAGGGCGCCGACGAGATGATGGCCGGCTACCTGCCGTACTACTTCGTCTATCTGCGCCAGCTGCGCAAGGAGAAGCAGTACACGAAGCTGCTGCGCGAAGTCGTCTCCTCCACCGACGTGCTGTCCCGCTACGGCAAGCAGGTGGTGCGCGGCAAGCTCGGTCTCGACAAGCCGGTCGACATCCGGCAGATGCTGGACAAGGGCTTCGCCAAGCAGCACAAGGGCGAGACCTTCTCCCCCGTGCCGGATGACCTGCGCGCGCGCCTGGTCGAGGACATCTTCGCCAACTCCCTGCCCTCGCTGCTGCGCTACGAGGATCGCAACACCATGCGGTTCTCGCTCGAGGGCCGCGTCCCGTTCCTGGACTTCACGCTGCTGCGCTTCCTGTTCACGCTGGAGCCCGAGGCGATCATCAAGCAGGGCTGGAACAAGAAGATCCTGCGCGACTCGGTGCGCGGCCTGCTGCCGGACACCATCGTCGACCGCCGCAACAAGATCGGCTTCACCACCCCGGAACGCGAGTGGTTCCTGCGGATCAAGAACCACGTGCACACGGTCTTCCGCTCCGACTCCTTCGGCTCGCGGCCGTACTTCGACCAGGCCTCGGTGCTGCGCGCCTTCGAGGAGTTCATCGCCGGCAGGAACAGCGACACCATGCTGTTCTGGCGGCTGCTGAACGTGGAGCTCTGGCTGCGCACCTACATCGACCCCCCGGGCACCCACGTGGACTCCACGACCTCCGCGGCCAAGGAGTACTTCGCGGCCAACCCCGGCAAGGACATCGCGATCAGCACCAGCGCCGGCCAGGTGCTGCGCTATCCGATCCAGACCGACGCCTTCGCCAAGGGCGACGACTTCCACACCAAGATCTCGGAGTACGGCGCCGAGTTCGCCGCCCGCGCCGCGGAGTCCGCCGACCACGCCGAGGCCCTGAACAGCCCCTGGTTCCTGGCCGTCAGTGAGAAGGTGGTCGCGATCTCCCAGGGCCGCTCCTACTTCCTGTGGGAGATCAAGCCCTCGTTCGCGGCGCGCAAGCTCCAGAAGTTCGTGGTCCGCACCCCCGCCGGCATCGGCCTGGGCTCGCCGGAGACCATGCAGCTGGCGATCCAGGAGGCCGGCCTGCCGCGGATCGTCGCGGCCTCGGCGGCCGGCGCAATCGGCAAGGTGATCGGCCGCAAGGGCCTGTTCTACCAGCTGGCCGGCCCGGCCGTGCGCGCCATCGACGGTCCGACGCAGTACTCGCTGTATCCGTCCAACGTCTCGGCGAAGCTGGCCCCCGCCGACCCGGGCAAGGCCGCGGCCGAACTCGCCGACCGGCTGCGCAAGGTGCTGCCGGAGCAGGCCGCCCGGACCTTCCAGGGCGTGGCCATCATCGACGCCAACGATCTGGGCTGCAACATCCTCGGCCAGGCCAGCACGGTGGCGCAGGAGCAGATCGCGGAGATGTTCAAGGACAACCCGCTGGGGCAGGGCGCGCAGCGCACGCCGCTGGCGGTGGTGGTGCTGCCGAAGAAGTAGCAAGGGGCACCAAGCACTGGCCCTGGCAACGACTGGCAAGGAGCAGGGTGCCCGGCGGGGTGGGGCGGCGGCGGCCGCCCCACCCTCTTCGCGTTTCAGCTCACGAGACGGAAAGCTGCTCCGGCGCGGCGCCCCCGCCGTCTGCTCCGTTCACCCCGTCCGCCCCGGCTGCCCGGTCCTCGTCCTCGCCCACCGGCGTCTCGGCCCAGCCGTAGGCCAGCGAGGCCCCGGTCATCGCCAGGATCATGCCGATCATGAAGCCGCCGAGGTTCGACGTCATCCAGCTGGCGACCGAGAACAGCAGGCCGAGGATCGAGTAGAAGGTCCGGTGCTGCGGGTCGAACAGCAGGCTCAAGCCGAGGATGCACAGCAGGATCGGCACCAGGTAGCCGGAGATCCCGTACAAACCCATGTGCAGGACGACTTTCCAGGGCACGTAGAACAGCGCCAGCATCTCCGCGCCGCCCAGGAGCGTCAGGACGGCGCCCCAGAACGGCCGGGTTCGCCGCCAGTGCCGGAAGGCCCGGCGCGCCCCGCGCCGCTCGGAGGCCTCCGGCTCCGGCGGGGCGGCGAAGGGCGCGTCGTCTTCTTCGTGCCCTGTCACGTTCAGCAGCCGTTGTCCGAGAAGCTCATGCTCAGGTCGGGCAGGTTGAACGTGGCGGCGGTGGCCGCCCAGTTGTGCTGGCGGACGTTGGTGATGTCGACGACGTCGGCCTGCTGCCCGAACACGCCGAGCGGTCCGCGCAGCGACTTGTCGACCTTGTCCAGCTGGCTGCCGTCCACCCCGATCTGGATGTTCTGGAAGTCGGCCTCGGCACCGTTCAGCGCGTCCGAGTCGAGGATCAGGTTGCTGGCCGTCACCGGCTTGCTGCCGCCGCCGGCCTTGATCAGCAGGTTGGTGCCGACCAGGTTGACGCTCTGGCACAGGTGGTGGATCGTGGCCTTGCTGATGACCGAGACGAACACCAGCTGCTGGCCGTTCTCGTCCTGCAGGTTCGGGCTGCCCGGCGCGGTCTGGTCCAGGCCGCCGTACTGCGCGAAGCCCTCGCCGTGCAGGCTCGCGGCGGTCACGTCGAACGGCATCCCGGAGATCGCGAACTGCACCCCGAGCGCGCCCTGCGCGGTCAGGATCACCAGCGTGCCGGCGGTGGCCAGGGCGGCCAGTCCGGGCACGGCGGCACGGCGGAGGCGGACCTTGCCCTCGCCCTTTTCGGGTTTCGTCGCCATGCGGCTCCTTTCGCTCCTGTCGCCAGGCGTTCGTCGAAGCCGGCACCGTGGATCACGGCCGCTGGCAGCACCGGCTGTGCGGAGTGTGCGATGTGGTGAGCGCCGATCACGCAACAAAGGGTGACCGGTCGGTAACATACTCTCAGGGTTTTGAATCGGCAACTGTTCGCCCCCTGATTCGCTACGCCCCGGTCACTCCCGCCTCACCAGCTCCGGCCTGCGCGGGGACGCACGGAGCGACAGAACGCTGATGATCTGCGCCGGCCCTCAACCCCTCGGCGGCCTCGGCGGCGGCCCGCGCGGCGAGGCCGGGGCCGGCGAACGGCGCGACGACGAAGTACACGAGCGAGGGCAGCAGCCTGGGCAGCTCGGCGATCCGGCCCTCGGCGATGTGCCGGTGCAGCGTGCCGTAGGCGCCGGCGACCACGCTGCCGACCAGCTCGTCCCGGTCGGCCGCCGGCGGGGTGGCCGGGGCCGGGGCGAAGAAGGCCTCGAAGTCGCGCAGCCGGTCGCCGCGCGCCCGCCGTCCAGCCGGTCCGACCGCGTCGATCTCCACGATCGCCGCCGTGGCGAAGGCCGGCACGCTGGAGAGCACGTCGAGCAGCACGGCCAGGACCGCGGTGGTGGTGCGCGCCCAGCCGGCCAGGCGGGCGGCCTCGTCGCGCCCGGCGGCTCCGGGTTCGGCGCAGAGCTCGGCCTGCGCCTGCGTGAAAGCGTTGCGCAGCATGGCGAACAGCACGTCGGTGCCGTGCCGGTAGGCGGCCAGGAACGCGCCCTGCTTGCTTTCGAAGTGCTCGTAGAACGCCGGCCGGGTGACGCCGGAGGCCCGGCAGATGTCGCTCACCGAGGCGTTCGCATACCCCTGCTCCGCCACCGTGCGGACCAGACCGTCGTAGAGCCGGTCGCGCTGGGTGGCCGCGACCTGCTCGCGCGGTACGCGGCTGGGGCCGCGTTTGATCGCCCGCTGCGGATCTCGCGCGTCCCGGGCGCCGGGCAGCGGGGCCAAGCCGGTTACTACGGACATCTCCACCCCCTGAGGGTTGACTGACGAACCCTGCGGAGTTACAACTCCCACGAGTTTTGTTACCGGCCGGTATCGGAGCGTGATCTACCCCAAGGGTGCGGCGTCCTGACCGACGCCTCCCCCGCAACTCTAGAGATTCCCCGCTGACGAGGGAGCGTGAACATGGCTTTCCCAGGCCTGTTCAATCGGTTCAAACACCGCACACTGGCCGCCTTGGCAGCGGCCGCGGCGCTCGTCGCCGTGGCCGCGGGCCCCGCGGCGGCAGCCTCCGGCCAGCCTTCGGGCCCGTACACCGGCATGGGCACCTGCCCGACCGCCGGATCGGCCATGCAGAACCCGAACAACGCGATCGTCGGCTGCGTGGTGGCCACGATAGGCGGCGGCGGGTTCACCGTGGGTTCCACAAGGGTGAACTTCTCCTCACCGATGACGGTGAAGTTCGGCATGTACTGGGCGGCCGACGGGCCGACGGTGACCTTCCCGGACGGGACCACCGCGGCCCTGTTCTCCACCGCGGCCCCCACCGACGGCAAGGAGCTGTCCGCCAGCCCGCTGGACGTGCCGATCCCGGGCCTGTCCAACTTCTGGCCCGGCGTCACCAGCGCCATCGTGCTGATCGAGCCGGCCGGCCCGGTCACCGCCTTCGCCCCGCTGTCCGCCGGCGAGAACTACCCGCTGTTCAAGCTGCCGATCAAGCTGCACCTGCTCAACGCGTTCCTCGGCTTGAACTGTTACGTCGGCTCCAACAGCGCTCCGATCGTGCTCAGCCCGACCGCCGGAACCACCAGCCCGCCCCCGCCGAACCAGCCGGTCACCGGCGATCCCGGCAGCATCGCGATCAGCGCCGATCCGAACGGCTACGGGACCTCGGTCATCGACTTCAGCGGCGCCACCATGGTCGACAACGCGCTGCCGGTCCCCGGCGCGCACGGCTGCGGGTTCTTCGACTCCGCCGACTGGATCGTGAACTCGCTGTTCGGCGTGCCCTCGGCGGCCGGCCACAACGCCATCACGCTGTCCGGCGTCGGCGCCGCGATCGCCGTCGACCCGAGCATCAGCGACCTGACCAACGCCCTCAACGCGACACGGAAGTGAGTCCCACCATGCGCAAACGCACCCTCGCCGCCTCGGCGGCCACCGCGGCCTGCGGCCTCGTCCTGGGCCTGGCCGGGCCGGCCGCGGCCGGCACCGGCGGCGTGCTCACCGTCGGCTCGGCCGGCGGCACCAACGTCAACCCCGGCGACACCCTCACCGGCCCGATCAACAGCAACTTCGTGTTCACCACCAGCTCGGGCAAGATCACCTGCACCAGCGGGAAGTTCACGGCCACGGACAGCACCAACGGCCCGGTCGGCGGCACCGCCACCGAGAGCATCTCCCAGCTGCACGCCGACGCCGCCAGCTGCACCACGACGATCTCCGGCACGACCAGCGTGGTCAGCGTGGAGCTCAACGGCCCCGCCACCGGCACCGTCACCGACGGCGCCAACCCCACGCTGCACGTCTCCGGCCTGGACGAGAAGGTCACGCTGCACTCGATCCTGGGCACCAACGTGGTCTGCGACTACGGCACCACCGGCTCGGTCACCGAGATCGACGGCGCCCTGAACAACACCACCAACAGCGCCACCTTCACCACCCAGGCGGTCAACAGGATCTCCGGTTCCGGCCTGTGCCCGACCACCGGCACGTTCAGCGGCGGCATCGGCCCGATCACCGACACCACGCAGGCCGGCCAGAAGACGTTCGTCAACTGACGGCCGTGCGCTCCGGCGGCCGCCGGGGAGTAATCTGAACCGCCCCACCTCGGAGGGGCCCGGTCGGGCTCCGGGCTCCTCCGCTACCGCCGGTCGCGGCGGGCTGAGCGGGCTGAGCGGGCTGAGCGGCCTGAGCGGGCTCAGTGGGCTCAGTGGGCTCAGTGGACTTCCGCGGGCTCAGCGAGTCCGGTCCAGGTGCCGCCGCCCGGCCTCGACGAGCGCCGGGACCGCGGCGCCGGCGCGTTCGAAGCCCGCGCCGAGGGTCAGGCCGTGCTCGTGCCGGTAGTGGATGCCCTCCAGGATGACGGCCAGCTTGTAGTGGCTGAACGCGATGTACCAGTCCAGGTCGTCCACGATCAGGCCGGTCGCCGCCTGGTATCGCTCGACGATGGCGCGACTGTTCAGGAAGCCCTCGTGGTTGGTCAGGCCGCCGCCGCTCGCGGACAGGATGTCCTTGGCCGGGTAGCCCGGGTCCTCCCAGTAGGTGAGCAGCAGTCCCAGATCTGCGAGCGGGTCGCCGAGCGTGGACATCTCCCAGTCGAAGACCGCCGCGACGCTCGCCGCGACGTCCGCCATGCCGCCCGGCCCGCCGCCGACGATCCGCATCATCACGTTGTCCAGGCGGTAGTCGCCGTGCAGGATCGTCGAACGCTGTGTCACCGGCACCGCGGCCCGCAGCCCGTCGCCGAGTTCGAACAGGCCCCTGATCTCGCGGCTCTGCGACGCGGAGTACTGCCGCTCCCACCGGTCCAGCTGCCGGTGCAGATAGCCGTCGGGGCGGCCGAAGTCCGCCAGTCCCACGGCTTCGGGATCCACCGCGTGGAGTCCGGCCAGCACGTCCACAAGCGCCTCGCTCACGGCGCGCGCCAGCTCCGGCGTCAGCGCGGCGCACTGTGCGCGGGTCCGGAGCACGACGCCCTCGACCTTCTCCATCACGTAGAAGGGTGCACCGATCACGGCCGGGTCTTCGCAGAGCACGTATGTCCGGGCCACCGGCACCGTGCCATACAAGGCGGAGACCACGCGGAACTCCCGGGCCATGTCGTGCGCGGTGGGCAGGACGTGCCCGAGCGGCGGCCGGCGCAGGATCCAGCTGCGGCCGTCGGCGTCGCGCAGTTCGTAGGTGAGGTTCGACAGCCCGCCGGCGATGAGCGTCGCCGTCAGCGGCGGCCGCGGTTTCAGCTCCGCCCCGTCCGGTCCGGGTACCCGCCCGGCTAGACAGGCGGCGACGGCATCGAGGTCGAGGCCAGGTCCGGCGGTGGCGGCAGGATCTGTCACCCTTCGAAAGGTATGGCTAATTGCGCCCTCACGGAAGAGCGATTTTCCGCCTCTCCCCTGGTCAACGAGGGCGCCACCGACGCGCGAAGCTAAGCGGCGCGCGCCGCGGCGACCAGCGCCTTGGCGATCCGCACCACGTCCTCCTCCGGCGTCACATACGGCGGCATGGCATAGAGCAGCTTGCCGAACGGCCGGATCCAGACGCCGAGGTCCATGGCCGCCTTGGTGGCGGTGCGCATGTCGGTCGGCTGCTCCATCTCGACCACGCCGATGGCGCCGAGCACCCGGACGTCGGCGACGCCGGGCAGCTCGCGGGCCGGCTCCAGGTGCTCGGTGAGCAGCTTCTCGATGCCGGCGACCTGTCCGCGCCACGCGCCTTCCAGGAGCAGGCCGGTGGAGGCGTACGCGACGGAGCAGGCGAGCGGGTTGGCCATGAACGTCGGGCCGTGCATCAGGACCGGGGCCTCGCCGCTGGAGATGCCGTGGGCGACGCCGGTGGTGCACAGGGCCGCGGCGAGCGTGAGGTAGCCGCCGGTCAGCGCCTTACCGACGGTCATGACGTCGGGGCTGACCCCGGCGTGGTGGGCGGCGAACAGCTCGCCGGTGCGGCCGAAGCCGGTGGCGATCTCGTCGAAGACCAGCAGCAGGCCGTGCTCGTCGCAGAGGTCCCGCAGCACCCGCAGGACATCGGGGTCGTAGAAGTGCATGCCCCCGGCGCCCTGCACCACCGGTTCGACGATCACCGCGGCGAGGGTGTCGGCGTGCTCGGCGGCGAGCCGGCGCAGGTGGCCGGCGTACTCCTCGGTGCAGACCGCCGGCGGCCGGTCGGCGAAGACATGCCCGGGCAGCACGTCGGCCCACAGCTGGTGCATGCTGCCGGCCGGGTCGGTGACGGCCATCGCGCCGAAGGTGTCCCCGTGGTAGCCGCCGCGCACGGTCATCAGGCGGGTGCGTGCGGCGTGCCCTTGGGAGCGCTGGTACTGCAGGCACATCTTGATCGCGACCTCGACCGACACCGAGCCGGAGTCGGCGAAGAACACGTGCTCGACGCCCTCGGGCGCCATGGCGGCCAGCCGCCGGGCCAGCAGGACGCCGGGGGCGTGGGTGAGGCCGCCGAACATGACGTGCGCCATGGTGTCGAGCTGGGCACGCAGGGCGCGGTCGAGGACCGGGTGGCGGTAGCCGTGGATCGCCGACCACCAGGAGGCCATGCCGTCGACGAGCTCGCGGCCGTCGGCCAGGCGGATCCGGACGCCGTCGGCGCGGACCACCGGGAAGGGTTCGACCACCGACGGCATCGGCGCGTAGGGATGCCACACGGTCTCGCGGTCCGCGGCGGACAAATCGGGCGTCCAGGACAGCGTGTCGGCCTCGAAATCACTCACTCCGGCATGAAACCATGCCTAGTCCAAAGGGGGAAAACTCCGCGCGCCTTCCTTCTATCGGAGCAGCGTTACGCATATATACGGAGGAAGCGACGCAGATACACCACTATGCGACGCTCATCCGCCAACAACCCGAGGAAGACCAGAGTGCGCACCGGGAGCACCCCGCGCCATCCCAGCCAGCCGCGCCACGCCCGCCGAGCCCTCGGCGCCGCCGCCGTCGCCACCCTGGTCGGCGGCACGCTGGCGGCGGCCACGGGGCCGGCCGGCGCGGCGCGCACCGCCGTGGAGCCGGTGGCCACGCCGATCCCGCTGACCAGCGTGCCCAGCGACGGCGCCACGAACATCCGCACCGAGGTGCCGGTGAGCGTGACCGCGCAGTCCGGGGAGAAGCTGGCCGCGGTGGTGCTGGCCGGCCCGGACGGCGTGGCCGTGCCGGGCAGCCTGAACCCGGACGGCACCGCGTGGACCGCCGACGCCCACCTGAAGACGCACACCCGCTACACCCTGACCGCCACCGGCGTGGCCGCCGACGGCAGCCAGGTCTCGCGCACCTCGGCGTTCACCACCTTCGCCCCGGCCGCCGACAAGCAGCTGAAGTTCGCCGCGACCGAGCCAAGAGACGGCGACCTGGTCGGCGTCGGCATGCCGATCCTGGTGCAGTTCACCCACCCGGTGACCGACCGCGCAGCGGTGGAGAAGGCGCTGCGCGTGGTCACCCAGCCACCGCAGGCCGGGCACTGGAGCTGGCTGTCGGACGCCCGGGTCGACTGGCGCCCGGAGAGCTACTGGCAGCCGGGCACGAAGGTGCAGGTGTCGCTGGAGCTGGACGGGGTCCCGGCCGGTGACGGCAAGTACGGCGGCGGCGACACGTCGTTCGCCTTCAGCGTGGGCCGCAAGCAGATGTCGCTGGTGGACCTGTCCAAGCACCGGATGACGGTGTACCAGAACGACAAGCAGGTGAACGAGTTCCCGGTCACCGGGGGCAAGCCCGGCGCCGACACCTGGGGCGGCACCATGGCGGTGATCGACAAGGCCTCCTCGGTGCACATGCAGTCCTCGACGGTCGGCTTCGGCCACGAGTACGACATCCCGGACGTCCGCTGGGCGATCCACCTGACGTACTCGGGCACGTACATCCACGCCGCCCCGTGGTCCGTGGGGTCGCAGGGTTATGCGAACGTCAGCCACGGCTGCGTGGGGCTGTCGATGGACCGCGCCGCCTGGCTGTTCCAGAACACGCTGCCCGGCGACCTGGTGCAGGTGGTGAACTCGCCGAAGAACGTGGCGCCCGGCAACGGCTACGGGGACTGGCAGGAGAGCTGGAACCAGTGGCTGGGCGGGAGCGCGGTCAAGTCCTGAGCTACGCCGGCTCCAGCCCCGGCCGCCTCGGCGGCTCCGGACGTGAGGTGGGCTCGGCCGGGACTTGACCTGGAGTCGACTCCAGGCCGTAGCGTCGGCGGGCATGACGATGCATTACCGCGTTCTCGGTGCCACCGGCATCGAGGTGAGCACCTACGCTCTGGGCACGATGATGTTCGGCGACATCGGCAACACCGACCATGCCGACAGCACCCGGATCATCCACGCGGCGCTGGACGCCGGCATCAACTTCGTGGACACCGCCGACATGTACTCCGCCGGCGAGTCCGAGGAGATCGTC
>JABFWL010000151.1 GCA_013362315.1 Catenulispora sp.
AGCTGGGCCGGGAGCTGGAGGCCACGGCCCAGGTGCTGGCGGCCGAGCGCGACGCCGAGGCGGTGCGCCCGCGGCTGCTCGCGCCGCTGGACCGCTGGATCGCCGAGGGCCGCTACCCGGACGGCGGCGCGGCCCGGACCCGGACGCTGCTGACCCGGATGCTGGACCGGGAACGCTCGGCGGCGCACGCGACCGCCACCTCCGCCCTGGTCGGGCCGGGCTTCCACGCGCTCGCGGACAAGATGGCGACGCTGGCCTGGGACGTGCCGCTGACCCCGGCCGCCGAGCAGCCGTGCGCCGAGGTGCTGCCGGACATCGCCGGCGCGGCCTACGAGACCTGGCGCCGCCGCTTCGAGCAGCTGCCGCCGCCGCTGGCCGCCGAGGAGGGCGACGGCGACACGCGCTGGCTGGCCGCCGTGGGCACGACGGAGGCGGCACTGCACGCCACGGAGCTGTGCCGGCCGGCCGCCGTCGTGCTGGACGGCCAGGACTCGGCGACCCTGATCGCCCGGCTCACGCTGGTCAGCGGCGCCCTCGGCGAGCAGCGGGACGCGATGCTGGCCGCCGAGTGCGTGCACCGGGCGGCGGACACGCCGCGGATCGCCGCCACGACCGGGTACGTGCTGGGCCGGCTGCACGAGGAGCAGCGGTTGGCGGTACTGCGGGCACGCAGCGCGGCGCTGGGCGAGGGGCCGGCCGGCGCGGCGCTGCCGGTGGGAGCGGCGGGTACGGCGGGCACAGCGGGTTGAGGCCGGGCCGGCCGCGGCCCTCGACGGAACGAACCCGATTGCCGGCCGGGACACGAGGACTGTTTTGATGGAGCCGGCGGATCGCCAGGAGTCCGGGTCTGGCCCGCCGCCGAGGGAGAAAGGTCCTGTCATGAACGCGCCCACCGCCGCCCCCGCACCGCCGCCGGGCCCGATCCGGGTCCGAGCCGCCGGCTGCGTGCTGTGGCGCCCGGCCCGCACCGGCCCGGAGGTAGCGGTGATCCACCGGCCCCGCTACGACGACTGGTCCTTCCCCAAGGGAAAGCTGGACGGCGACGAGACCTGGCTGGCCGCCGCGGTCCGCGAGGTGTTCGAGGAGACCGGCTACCAGGTGGTGCTCGGCCGGCGGCTCCCGTCCCAGGTCTACGACGTGTCCTTCGGCGGCCCGGCCCGGATGAAGCGGGTGAAGTACTGGGCCGCCCAAGCCGCCGCCGACTCGGAGTTCGTACCGAACTCGGAAGTGGACCGCTTGCAGTGGTTGTCCGTCGAGCAGGCGGAGCACACCCTGACCCGCCAGACCGACCAGGACCTGTTGTCCGCCTTCGCCGCCGCGCCGGTCGACACCGTGCCGGTGATCCTGCTGCGCCACGGCGAAGCCTTGCCCCGTAGGCGCTGGCACGGCCCCGTCCCGGACCGGCCGCTCACCGGAACGGGACGCCACGAGGCCGAGGCACTGGTCCCGGCGCTCGCGGCGTACGGCCGCAGCACGTTGGCGACCTCGCCGCTGGCCCGCTGCGTCGAGACCTTGGAGCCGGCCGCCCACAGCTTCGGCGTGGAGCTGGCACCCGAGCCCGCCCTCGCCGAGGACGCCGATCCGGAGTCCAGCCGCGCCTGGCTGCGCCAGGTCCTGAAAGCGGGGCGGCCCATCGTCGCCTGCACGCATCGCCCGGTGCTGCCGGAGTTGCTGTGCGAGAGCCCGCTGGGCCAGGCGGTGCGCGCCGGGCGGCGGGCTCTGGCCCCGGCGGAGGCCTGGGTACTGCACAACCGGGACGGCGTGGTGGTCGCCATCGATCGGTTGAAGTTGTAGGAGCGCCGGGCGGCGGAAGGACCGGCTAGCCGATCCCCAACGTCCGCTCGGCGGTGGTCCAGTCCCCCGCGATCGCCCGCTGCGCGTCGGCCAACTGCACCTTCCCGCTGCACACCGCATGGTTGAGGTCGTTCTCGACCTTGTCCTTCGGATTCGGCGAGCCCCCCGGCTCCGGCCACAGGTTCTTCGGATCCGACGGCGCACCGCCCAGCTCCAGGCTGATCAGGTGGTCCTCTTCGTAGCTCGACATGGTTGTGTCGCTGTACCCGTACGCGCGGATGCCGTCGGTCTTGAGCTTGTTCGTGTAGCTCGCCGGCGGCCGGATCGTCGCCGTCCAGCCGGACTTGCAGATCGTCGAGGCGATGTTCGCCTGCGTCACCTGGGGATTCGTGGCGCCCGGCGTACACGCGGAGTCCGGCAGCGGCCCCGGCCGCACGTGGCACGTGCCGCCGGTGGACGCCGGCATCGACGTCGCGGCACTCGTGCTCGTCGTGCTCCGCGAACGCGGCTTGCCCTTCCCGCCGCTGCTGCTCTTGCTCTGACACCCCGCCTGCGCCACCGCCAGCGCCACGACCAACGCCGCCGCGCCGGCCCGCCGTGTCCACTCGTGCAAAGCTCGTCCCTCCCGCACGCAGAGTCCCCGCCCGAATCCCGCCCAGCCCGGCGTCCCACGCGGCCGCCCCGTCACGCCGCATCCCCGCTACCCAGCCGCGCCGACCGTACACCGCCCCTGGCGGACACGCCCGGCCGCCCGGCACCGTTCACCCTCCGTTCACCTTCACCCGTCCATCGATTCACCTGGTCTCCCTAGCTTCGTCGATGAAAGCGCATGCAATGACTTCCGATGATTCGAAGGGACTTCCCGGTGAAGATCCACGCTGGTGTTAACGGGCGCAGTGCCGCGGTCGGAGCCGGGGTGCTGGCCCTCGCCCTGGCCTCCCTCACGGCCTGTGGTTCTGACAACAACTCCTCGTCGAGCTCCGGCGGTTCCTCGTCGACGACGACCTCCGCCGGCGGCAGCTCCAGCAGCTCCACCTCCGGCTCCTCGAGCTCCTCCAGCTCCGCCGCCGGCGGCACCGGCGGGGACATCAACTGCGCCAGCGGCTCCCTGGCCGGGCAGGGTTCGTCGGCGCAGGCCACGGCGATCAACCAGTTCGTCAAGGACTACCAGACCAAGTGCGGCAGCGGGACCAACATCTCCTACAACGGCAACGGCTCCGGCCCGGGCGTCACCGCGTTCGTGCAGAAGCAGGCCGACTGGGCCGGTTCGGACTACCCGCTGAACGCCGACCAGCAGAAGCAGGCCGACCAGCGGTGCGGCGGCAAGCCGGCGATCTCGGTGGGCACCATCCCCGGCGCCATCGCGGTGATGTACAACGTGCCCGGCGTGGACAAGCTGAACCTGTCCGCCTCCACCCTGGGCAAGATCTTCAACGGTAAGATCGCCAAGTGGAACGACCAGGCGATCGCCGCCGAGAACCCCGGCGTCCAGCTGCCGGACCTGGCGATCCAGGCCTACCACCGCTCCGACGCCTCGGGCACCTCGTTCAACTTCTCGAACTACCTGAACAAGACCGCCCCGAGCGACTTCTCGGCGGCCGCCAACAAGCAGTGGCCGGGCTCCGGCGGGCAGTCGGCGCAGGGTTCGAAGGGCGTGGCCCAGGCGGTCGCCTCCTCCTCCGGCGCGATCGGCTACGCCGAGGTCTCCTACGCCACCTCGAACAACCTCAAGACCGCGGCGATCGGCAACAAGGACGGCAAGTTCGTCCCGCTGACCATCGCCAACGCCTCGAACTTCATCTCCAAGGCGCAGATCGACACCGCGGCCGGGAACTACAAGTTCAACTTCGACTACACCTACGCCGCCGACGACGCCTACCCGGCGGTCCTGGTGACCTACGAGATCGTCTGCTCCACCGGCAACGACTCCGCCAAGCTCCCGGTGCTGAAGAACTTCCTGCAGTACACCGCGGGCAGCGGCGCCCAGTCGCAGCTGGAGAAGCTGGGCTACGTCGCCCTGTCCTCCGACCAGCAGTCCAAGGTCGGCGCGATCTTCGCGGGCCTGAGCTAAGTCCCCAACCGCTCGCCAGCGAGCCACAGACAGGACAGCAATCCTGATGAGACACGTCGGAGCCGTCGGACACCACACCGGCCGGCTCCGGCGTGTCCGTGCGCCGGGGGGCGGTGCGAGGCACCTCTCCCCGGGCTCGTCCCGTGTCCGTTTTGGTCCAACGGAATCGAAAGCAGCAGTGAACGTTCACCTTCCGGGCCCGGCGCCGGCCGCCGGGCACCCGAGCGACGAGGCAGGACCCGCATGAGCGGCATCACGCCGACCGCCACCCGGCCCACCCCGCGCCCCGGTGGCGGAGGGTCGGCCATCGCGCTGAACTCCGGCACCCGCCGGGGCGACGCCGTCTTCTCCGGCGCCGTGCGCGGCGCCGCGATCCTGTTGCTGATCCTGATGGGCGCGATCGCCGCCTTCCTGGTCTACCGGGCCCAGGACGCGCTGTCGGCGAACACCGCCAACGTCCTGACCTACACCGGCACCTGGGCGCCCGACGACTCCCCGCCGAAGTTCGGCATCGGGGCGCTGGCCTGGGGCACCCTGGTCACCTCGCTGATCGCGATCATCCTGGCCGCCCCGGTCGCGGTGGGCGTCGCGCTGTTCATCACCCAGTACGCGCCGCGCAAGCTGGCGCAGGTGCTGGGCTACATCGTCGACCTGCTCGCCGCGGTGCCGTCGATCATCTACGGCCTGTGGGGCATCCTGTTCCTGGTGCCGCACATGCAGGGCGCCTCCCAGGTGATCTCCGACGTGCTGGGCTGGCTTCCGCCGTTCGAGTCCGGGGTGTTCGGCCGCTCGGTGTTCACCGCCGGCGTGATCCTGGCCATCATGATCCTGCCGATCATCGCCGCGATCTCCCGCGAGATCTTCCTGCAGACCCCGCGCGACCAGGTGGAGGCCGCCTACGCCCTCGGCGCCACCCGCTGGGAGATGATCCGGCTCGCGGTGCTGCCCTACGGCCGCAGCGGCGTCGGCTCGGCGATCGTGCTCGGCTTCGGCCGCGCGCTCGGCGAGACCATCGCGGTCGCGATGGTGCTGTCCACCTCCTCGATCTTCGTCACCAAGCTGCTGCAGCCCGGCGGCAACACCATCGCGGCGAACATCGCGCTGCAGTTCGGCTCGGCGTTCACCACCGGCCAGGGCGCGCTGATCGCCTCCGGCCTGGTGCTCTTCGTGGTCACCTTCCTGGTGAACTGGCTGGCCCGGCGGATCACCAAGCACGGCGGCGAGGCCAAGGAACGGCGCGGCCTGGGCGGCCTGTTCCGGATCGGCCGCGGTGGCGAGTCGATGCACATGGAGTCCTCGTACGACGCGCCCGCGCCGTCCGAGGCGACCGGCTCCGCCGGCGGCCCGGTGGCCGCCGGGCTCGGCAGCCCGCTCAGCGGGACGGTGCCGGCCAGCCGGGGTGCGTTCGAGGCCAAGGACTCCGCGCCGGAGGTCGTCGCCGACGAGGCGGCCGGCCGCGGCCGCAGCCACCGCGCGCCGCGGGTCGCCGGGCTCGAGGGGGGAGTGCTGGCCGCTCCGTCGGGATCGCGCCGCCTGCGCAGCGGACTGGCCGGCGGCCTCAGCGTGGCCACCTTCGCGCTGGCGGTCATCCCGCTGGCCTCGATCCTGTGGCTGGTGGTCTCCCGGGGCTCGCACGCCCTGAACCTGGACTTCCTGACCCACTCGCTGCGCAACATCTCCGAGTCCGATCCGGGCGGCGGCGTCTACCACGCCATCATCGGCACGGTGGAGCAGGCGCTGCTGGCGGCCCTGATGGCGGTGCCGATCGGCCTGCTGGTGGCGGTCTACCTGGTGGAGTACGGACGGGGCATGCTGGCCCGGGCCGTCACCTTCTTCGTGGACGTGATGATGGGCCTGCCCTCGATCGTGGCCGGCCTGTTCATCCTGTCGCTGTGGATCATCGGCCTGCACCAGATGGCGAACGGCTTCGCCGGGGCGCTGGCGCTGATGATCCTCATGCTGCCGATCGTGATCCGCTCCAGCGAGGAGATGCTGAAGCTGGTGCCCGACTCGCTGCGCGAGGCCTCCTACGCGCTCGGCGTGCCGAAGTGGCGGACCATCACGAAGATCGTGATCCCCACCGCGCTGCCGGGCATCGTCACCGGCGTGATGCTCGGTGTGGCCCGGGTGATGGGCGAGACCGCACCGATCCTGCTGGTCGTGCAGTACGTCTCCTTCATCAACGGCAACCCGTTCGACGGCAGTCAAGGCCAGGCGACCTTGCCGACCGTCATCTACAGCACCTTCACCTCCCCGGAGCACGCGTCCAACGACCGCACCTGGTCCGCGGCGCTGCTGCTGATCCTGATCATCATGCTGCTGAACATCGTCGCCAGGCTGATCGCCTGGTGGCGGCGTCCAAATAACACCTGACGCCCGGCCCAGCCTAGGAGAGATAGAGAATGGCGAAGCGAATTGACGTCGCGGGTCTGTCCGCCTACTACGGGCCGACCCGGGCTATCGAGGACATCTCGATGACCATCGAGCCGCGCACCGTGACGGCCTTCATCGGCCCTTCCGGCTGCGGCAAGTCCACCTTCCTGCGCACCCTGAACCGCATGCACGAGGTGATCCCGGGCGCGCGGGTCGAGGGCAAGGTCACGCTGGACGACGTGGACCTGTACGGCAACGGCGTGGACCCGGTGGCGGTGCGCCGCAGCATCGGCATGGTGTTCCAGCGCCCGAACCCGTTCCCGACCATGTCCATCTACGACAACGTCGCCGCGGGCCTGCGGCTGGCCGGTGTGAAGAAGAAGAGCGAGCTGGACAACGTCGTCGAGTCCTCGCTCAAGGGCGCGAACCTGTGGAAGGAAGTCGAGAACCGGCTGAAGAAGCCGGGCTCGGGCCTGTCCGGCGGTCAGCAGCAGCGGCTGTGCATCGCCCGCGCCATCGCGGTGTCGCCGGACGTGCTGCTGATGGACGAGCCCTGCTCGGCCCTGGACCCGATCTCGACCACCGCGATCGAGGACCTGATCTCGCAGCTGAAGTCGGAGTTCACGATCGTGATCGTGACCCACAACATGCAGCAGGCCGCGCGCGTGTCGGACCGCACGGCGTTCTTCAACATCTCCGGCACCGGCACCCCGGGCCGGCTGATCGAGATCGACGAGACCTCGCGGATCTTCGCCAACCCGACGGAGAAGGCGACCGAGGACTACATCACCGGCCGGTTCGGGTGAGCCGGTAGGGCAGGCCGGTCTGCAAAGGTCTGCCGGTCCGCCGAGGACGGGTGGACATGCGAAGACCCCCAGCGCGATGAGGGATGCGCTGGGGGTCTTCGGCTTCTCGGCGCCGTCAGGGGTTCGGCGCGGTGGGGTCGTCGTCGTCCGGCGGCCCGACCGGTCCGGCGGGCCAGTGCGTGCAGCCGTCGGGGCTCGGCGCGAAGGCCAGCCACTGCCCGGACTCGCCGACGTGCCGCCGGCATCCGGTCAGGACCGGCGCGCCGTCCTTGATCCGGTACTGGGACTCCACCAGGCCGCCGGTGTCGGCGTCGGGGACGCCCTCGGTCGTCTGCGAGACGATGGTCGCGGCGGTGTCGGCGGCGGCACCGGCGCCCTGCGGCAGAACCCCCACGATCGAATCGCTCTTGATCTTTGGATCGAGCAGTCCGCCGAGGTCCTGCACCTTCCCGTCCCGCCACGCGAGGATGACCAACACCTGTCCGTACTTCGCTCCCGGCAATGCCAGATAGTGGTTCCCGGCTCCGTCGACGCTGAACCGCTCGATGCCGGCGGTCAGGGCTTTGAAGCCGTCGGGCGCCGACCAGACCAGATGGCCGTCCGGGCCGACCACGACCAGCTTGGCGTTGGACTTCCCGGCCTGCGGCGTGCCGGTCCGCAGCAGCGCCAGCACCGAGCCGTCCGGCGAGAACTTGTTGGCCCTGGTCACGAGCTTGCAGGAGTCGCAGCCGGGCACCGCCGCCTGGATCCGGGTGTCGGTGAGCTGTGATACGCCGCCGGCTGTGAACGGCGTCGCGCTCTGCACGGGATAGAAAGCCTGCGGGTTCACGGACGGCTGCGTCGTGGTGGGCGCGCCGGGCACGCCGGTGGGCGCCGTGGCGGCGTTCCCCGATCCGCCGCCGGACAACAGCACCGCGCCGGCCACCGCGACCCCGGCGACCACGGCCGCCGCTGCCGCGAGCCGGCCCCGGGTCAGCTTCGGCGGCGTTCCGGCGACAGCCGGTGCCGGCTCGTCGGGAACGGCGGCCTCTGTTACCTCTGTTGCCGCTGCTTCGTTGTTCGGCTCTTCTGCCTCGCTGTCTAGCTCCGCTACTTCGCTGTCTGGCTCTGCTGCTTCGTCGTCTGGCTCTGCTGCTTCGCTGTCCGGCTCTGCGGCCTCGCTATCCGGCTCATCGGCTTGGTCAGGAGCAGAATCGGAGTCGACATCTGCCGCGTCGACCGCGTCCGAATCAGTGGCCTGGTCCTCCGGGGCCTCGGCCGCCTCGGCCTCAGCCGGCGCCCCGAAAACCGCGTCGACCAGACTCGCCGCGTCCTCGAACTCCTCCCGCTCCTCAGCCATGCGACGGGTCCGCGACCGCGGCGTAGGACTTGTACGAGGTCGCCGAGAACAGCTGGTCCATCACGCTCACCGCGCCCGGCGTCACCACGGCCGGCCCGCCGAGGATCACGATGTGCTTGGGATTGAGCACCTTGATCTCGGCGGCGGTCCACGGGTTCAGCCCGGAGCTGTCCGTGGTCAGCAGCGGAGCGCCGACCAGGCCGGCGGCGGCCCCGCCGGTGAGGCCGTCGGCCAGGGTCAGGCCGTTGGCCAGGAACACCGTGTCGACCGTGCCCTGGTGTTGGGTCATGGCGGCCAGCGCGGCGGCGGTCTGGTAGCGGTCGGCGCCGGCCGCGCGGCTCACCGGCGCGTAGTTCCACAACTGCGCCTGCACCGTCCAGGACACCGCCTTCGGGCCGCCGAGGACCACGATCTTCGCCGGGTGCAGGCGCTGCAGCTCGGCCGCGGTGGCCGGGTTCAGGGCGGTGCCGTCGGTCAGCAGCACCGGGGCGCCCTGGTGCGCGCCGGCGGCGCCGGCCGCCATCGCGTCCGGGTAGCCGTTGCCCGCCGCCACGTAGGCCACCGGCACGCCCGGGGCGAACGCGTGCTGCGACACCGCCACGGCCGTGCCGAACCGGTCGCCGCCGGCCAGCCGCCGGACCGAGCCGCCGTGCGTGTACTTGGCCAGCTGCGCCACCACGGCGTCGGACACCACGGCCGAGCCGCCGAGGACGTAGATGGTGTGCGGGGCCAGGCGGCTCAGCTCGGCGGCCGTGGCCGGCGGCAGGCCGTCGACTGCGGTCAGCAGCGTCGGCGCCTTGTCGTGGCCGGCCGCCGGGGCGCCGGTGAGCGCGTCGGCGAAGGCGGTGCCGTTGGCTATGTAGACCGAGGACGCGCCACCGGGGTAGGTGAAGCGCGAGATCGCGGCGGCCGTGCCGAACCGGTCGGAGGAGGCCACCCGGTCCACGGTCGCGGTGTTCGACTGCCCCAGCATGGTCGCCAGGATGTCCGCCATCATCGTGGCCACCCGGCCGTCGGCGTAGCCGCGGTCGGTGTCGGCCAGGCCCTTGCCCCAGTTGAAGGTGCCGGCGTCGAAGACCCAGGCATTGGACATCGCCTGGTACAGGGTCGACTGCTGGAGGTACTGCGGCTTGGCGTTCGGTGCGTACCGGCTGGAGAACGGCGAGTCGGAGAGCACGTAGAACTGCTTCGCCTGCGGGTTCGCCTGGCCCGGCACCACCCGGTCGGCCTCCACGCCGAGCAGCTTCGGGATCACCGCGCCCTTGCCGAGCTGCGCGCCGGCCTGCGCCGGGCCGCCGGCGCCGCTGGCGACCCAGTTGGTGTCCCCGCTCATCGCCCATTCGTAGCTGGCGCCGAGCAGCGCCTGCTCCGGCCGGCCGACGTCGCGCCACAGCCGCGTGGTGGTGGGGCCCTGCACCGGGTCGTTGACGCCCTTGTAGCAGACCACCACCCGGTCGGCCTGGCCGCTGGTCGAGGGCTCGCTGCGGACCTGCCAGTAGATCGAGTTGGCGGACAGGAAGGCCAGGCTCAGGCCGTGCTGCTCGGCGGCCTGGAGCTTGTCGTACATCTGGCCCGACCAGTACTCGTCGTGGTTCGGCGAGATGTAGACCTTGTACTTGGCCAGGTCGATCGTGTTCTGCTGCATGTCGGTCGACGTGGCGTAGGTGACGTCGTAGCCGTTCTGCTCCAGCCAGCGCGCGGTCCAGTTGGAGCCGCGGTCGCGCTCGCCGGCGCCGTACTCCTGCTGGTAGGGCCGGTCGAAGGAGACCTTCACGGCCTGCCCGGTGCCGGCCACGGTCATCGGCCCGAAGCCGACATACAGGTTCTTGCCGTAGACGTGGTTGTAGGGCCACTCGTTGTAGGCCTGGTAGTTGTTCACCGGGTCCACCAGCACCACCTGCGAGGGCCGGCTCGGCTCGGTGACGGTGAACGGGTCAGACCACTGATAGCCGCTGGCGTTGGTGAACACCGCGAGGTAGAGCCCGGACAGCCAGTCGCCGGGGACGGTCAGCTGCCAGCCGGTCGCCCAGTGGCACTCGATCAGCCCGGTCGGCACGTCCAGCGGGCAGGTCGGCTGCGGGGTGCCGGGCAGCTGCGGGCTGGTGGTCATCAGCCGCGCCCCGGCGCCGCCGTAGTAGCCCATGCGGAAGATCTGGACGCTGTAGTTCTGCGCCGGCGAGGTGGTGACGTGGAAGCCGATGGTCTGGCCGTGCTTCACGCTGTTCTGGTCGCCGTAGGCCTCCAGCTGCAACGCCGTGTCGTCCCCCACCCGCTTGCCGGGCTGCGGGATCTGCCAGGCGCCGCTGCCGGGCTTCTGGTTCTCCAGGAAGATCGCGTTCGGCGCGGACTGCGGCGGTGGCGGCGGCAGCGGAGTGGGGTCGGGCGACGGCGTGGTCGGCGGCGCGGTGGTGGGCGGAGTCGTCGGCGGGGTCGTCGGCGACGTGCTGGGCGAGGACGGCGGCTTGTCCGGAGCGGACGGCGACGTGGGAGACGACGGCTCCGACGGCGAGGAGGGGTCCGAAGTGGGGTCCGAGGACGACGGATCCGAGGTGGGCCCGGTCGTCGAGGACGAGGAGTGCGGCCACAGCCCTCGGGGTGCGGCGTTCCCGGCCGGCCCGCCGCCGGCCGCCGCGGCCGCCGTCGGCAGCACCGCC